>CAYZBZ010000066.1:3467-17780 GCA_964476725.1 uncultured Vicinamibacterales bacterium | reverse complement strand
ACGGCGCGAGCGAGACGTACGCGCTGATGCTCAAGAGCCGCATCCTCGGCGAGAATCCCTGCAGCGTCGACAAGATCTTTCGAAAGATCAAGCAGTTCGGAGCGGCGGCGCGGCAGGCCGGCGGGGTGTGCGGCATCGAGATGGCGATGATGGACCTGGCCGGCAAAGCGTGGGGCGTGCCGTGCTGGCAGATGCTCGGCGGGAAGTTCCGGGATCGGGTCCGGCTCTACGCCGACACCACGTCGCGCCAGGATCCGAAAGAGCAGGCGAAGCTGCTCAGAGAACGCATGGACCGGGGCATCACATACCTGAAGCAGGACTTCGGCATAGGGCTGATGCGGGATGTGCCCGGCACGCTCTCGATGCCGCTCGGCACCAACATCGGGGGCGGCGACAGGGTGATGCACCCGTTCACGGGCATCGAGATCACCGAGAAGGGCATCGCCTGGCTCTCGGACTGGGTCGGCCAGATCCGAGAGGTCATCGGCATGGACATCCCGCTCTCCTCGGATCACTACGGCCACATCAGCGTCAACAGCTGCATCAAGCTGGCGCGCGCGATGGAGAAGTGGAACCTGGCGTGGATGGAAGACATGGTGCCCTGGCAGTTCGGAGAGCAGATGAAGCAGATCAGGGACTCGACGACGGTCCCGATCCTCACGGGTGAGGACATCTTTCTCAAGGAGCCGTTCATGACGCTCATCGACATGGGCGCCGTCGACATGATCCACCCCGATCTCGCGAGCTCCGGTGGCCTCATAGAAACCAAGAAGATCGGCGACTACGCGATGGAGCACGGCGTCGCGATGGCCATGCACTTCGCAGGCTCGCCGATTTCGTACATGGCAAACGTCCACTGCGCGGCGGCGACCGAGAACTTCATCGCCCTCGAGCACCACTCGATGGACGTGCCGTGGTGGGAGAGCCTGGTGCGGACGACCGGCGGCAACGCGCTCGTCGAAAAAGGGTTCGCTGTCGTGCCGGATTCCCCGGGGCTTGGCGTGGAGCTGAACGACGAGGTCGCGAAGCAGCACCTTCGGCCGAAGTCCGGCTACTTCGACCCCACTCCTGAATGGGACACCGCCAGGGGTAACGACCGGCCCTGGAGCTGAGGCGGAGTCGGATCCGCCCGCGGCAGAGGTCAGCGCACCGTGAAGCTCATCTCGATCATCACCTGCACGGGAACAGGTGTGCCGTCCTTCTGGCCAGGACGGAAGCGCCACTGCCTGACCGTCTTGATCGCTTCGGCGTCGAGCCCGGGATCGAGCTTCCTGCTGAGGCGAACGTCACCGACGGTGCCGTCCGGCAGGACGACACAGTCCAACGTGACCGTGCCCTGGATTCCCGCTTGTATCGCCTTGCCGGTGTAAGTGGGTTTCACTTCCTTGACCGATCTCGGCATCGTCACGCCTTGCTCGATCGTGTAGACCTCCGGCGATCCAAGGCGAGGCCCTCTGACTTGCAGTGCAAATGAGATTTCAACCTCGACCATGACGGGGACCGGCGTGCCTTCCTTCGTGCCCGGCTTGAAGGTCCACTGCTTCAACGCCTTGACCGCGGCGTCGTCCAACTCGGGTCCAAGGCTGTCGATCACGCGGACATCGCCGACCGTGCCGTCCACCTGGACGGTGCAGTCGAGCCGGACGATGCCATGCTTCCCATCGGCCATCGCCTGGCGCGGGTACTCCGGCTTGACTTCTCTGGTGAGCTTCGGTGCCACCACCCCGGCACCCGGCTTGTAGACCGTCTGCTCGCCAGCTTGCGAGGCGGTGAGGCCGGAGCCCGCCAGAAACAGCACGCAGATACCGAAGACGGCAGCGACTCTCATGGCGCCTCCTCTACTTCTTCTGCCTTTGGACGACGATACACCCATCCTGGCCGTCGAGGGGCATGGGACAGGGCACCACCACAATGTCCCTCGCTGCAGGCAGCCGTTCGAGACGTGCGGTGGAATGCGCGCCGGCCAGCGGCCGATTTGCGCCGACTGGGTCAACGCGCTCAGAATGGCACCATGCCGACCAGCTGGGTGTTCCTCCTTCTCGCATGGTTTGTCGCCCCGGTACAGGATGCCGTCCGGGGCCCGGAACAGTTTTCGATGCGTGTCGTCGCGTCGGGCCTCGAGAATCCCTGGCAAATGCGGTGGGGACCCGATGGACGCTTCTGGGTGACCGAGCGGACCGGCAAGCGGGTCGTGCGCGTCAACCCCGCCGACGGCTCCAGGACGGTGGCAGTGACAATCGCCGACGCCGTCCAGCGGCACGGCCAGGATGGAGTGCTCGGCCTGGCGTTGCACCCGGACCTGCTCAGGAACCGAGGCGCGGATTTCGTGTACGTCGCCCTGACGCACGACGTGGACCCGGGGGAGGCGGAAGTCCGTCGCCTGACGATCCGACGCTACGTTTACGATACGCGCACGGAGGCGCTCGGCAATCCCACGGACATCCTCGACAACCTGCCCGCCGGCAACGACCACCTCTCGGGCCGGCTGGTCTTCGGTCTCGACCAGAAGCTCTACCTGACGATTGGCGATCAGGGCTACAACCAGCTGTCTGTCTACTGCTCACCCATCCACGCGCAGGAGCTGCCGACCGCGGAGGACGTCCGAACCAGGAACTTCCAGAAGTACGAAGGCAAGGTCCTGCGCATCGGTCTCGACGGATCCATTCCGGCTGACAACCCGATGCTCGACGGCGTGCGCAGCCACCTCTACTCGTACGGCCATCGGAACGCGCAGGGCCTGATCCAGGCGCCGGACGGAACGCTCTACGCGTCCGAGCACGGCCCCAGCATGGACGACGAGTTGAATCTGGTTCAGGCGGGGAAGAACTACGGGTGGCCCCACGTCGCCGGCTACCGGGATGACCGCGTGTACGTCTATGCCAACTGGTCGCTCTCGACGCCTACGCCGTGCGCGTCACTGAAGTTCAACGACATCGTCGCGCCGCCGAGCGTGCCCCAGCAGAAGGAAAGCGCGTGGAACGCCCCCAACTTCATGCCGCCGCTGAGGACGTTCTTCACGGTTGGTCCCGAGTACCGATTTGCCGAGCAGGGGAACGCGACCATCGCGCCGTCGGGGATCGACGTGTACACGACGACCACCGGCGGGATCCCGGGATGGGCCCGATCGGTGCTGGTGACGGGGCTCATCCGCGGTACGGTGTATCGCGTGAAGCTCAACGAGGCCGGTGACGCAGCCGCCGGGCCCACGCTCGAGTACTTCAAAGCGCGCGACCGTTATCGCGATGTGCTCATCGCGCCGGATGGCCGAACGATCTATGTGGCCACCGATGCCAACAGTCAGGAGCACCCTGGCGCGATCCTGTCGTTCACGTATCAGCCCGGCTAGTTGGAACTGCCGCCCACGATTGTCGGGGGGCAGCGGCGTTCAGGCGCGTCAGGGAGACGGCAATCAGATCCGCCCGAACTGCTTCACGGCTTCCCTGATCGAGCGGTACTTCTCGATGAACGGAATCATGCGATGCTCCGTGTCGTCGAGCTCCTGGGACTTCTTGAGCACCTCCGCCGCTCGTGCGATCGGCACCACCGCCACGCCGTCTTCGTCCGCCGTGATGATGTCCCCCGGATTGACGCGGACGCCCGCGCAGGTGACTGGCACGTTCACGCCGGTCACGCGGTAGTGATTGATCGTGGTCGACGGCGCGATGCCGCGGCTGAAGACGGGGAACTGCAGCTTGCGGATCTGCGGCGTGTCGCGGACGGAGGCGTCGATGACCGCTCCGGCGAAGCCGCGGTATTTCATGGCCGTCGCCATCAGCCCCCCGATGCCCGCATAATCAACGCCGTCCTCGCTCCATCCGGGGGCTCCTGTCCCCCGGTCGAGCACCATCACATAGACGGATCCGGCGGGAGACGAGTCGATGACGTCGAGCATGCCTTGCGACGCCGCCGATCCCTCCTTGTGCTCTTCTTTCTTCAGCTGCACCGTTACCGCGGGGCCGGCAAACTTGGTCGGAGACAGCGGGCGCATGTCGTGCGACATGTAGGCGCGCTGCCCGTACAGCTGCTCGATGGCGTCCGAGACCGACGCTACCTCCACGAACCGGAAGCCCTCGACGACGGAGTCGCCGGTCGGCTGGGCCAGCACCCATGCCGAGCTGACGACGGCCGCGAGGGCGACGAGAGCGAATGCCCGCTTCATTCTAGGTGTCTCCACTTGTTGGATTACTTGGGGTACTTCTTGCGAATCTCGTCGAGCCGCGTCTTCAGGTACTCCTCGTACTCCTTCTTGAGCGCCGGATCTGTCGGCGTGCCGTAGATCTCACTCGATTTGTACTTGCCCTCGTCGAACTTCTTGCGCGTCCACTCGTCGTGGATGTGGGTCCTGTCGGCGTTGTCGACCACCTGCTGCACCAGGGCGGGAGGAATAAAGTAGACCCCCTCGGAGTCCCCGAAGACCAGATCGCCGGGCATTACCGTGGCCTTGCCGATGCGCACCGGGATGTTGATGCCGCTGATAACGACGTTGCTGATGGCGCTGGGATGCGCATCCCGGAAATACGCTGGCATGTCCATGCGCGAGATGCCTTCCAGGTCGCGGATTGCGCCGTCCACCACGAGGCCGCCGTTCTTCGTGGCCTTCATGATGTAGTAGAACAGGTTGTCGCCGACGATCGTGCCCCCTTCCACCTGGCCGAACAGATCCACCACCAGCACGTCACCCGGCTGCAGCATGTCGATCGCCGTCTGGTTGTTCATGCGCGGAATTCCGGCCGCCTTCGCTTTGGCGTTGATCACGCCGTCGAGATCCGGGCGCAGCGGCATGAACTGCACCGTGAAGGCACGGCCGACCAGTTTCCTCCCGGGGTGGAGCACCCTGAATCCGTCCGCATACTGGTTGCGGAAACCCTCTCGTGGCAGGACGGCGAAGACCTCTTCCGACGACAGACCGCGGGCACGTTCGATGAGCTGGTCTGGAACTTTGGGACGGCCATCGGCAAACCGCTCAAAAGGATTTTGCGCGGTGAGCTCGACCATCTGTTCCTTCGTGAACGTGAACAGCTGAGCGTGAGAGAAAACGGGCGTCAGCACGGCCGCGACCGCGATGCCGATCGCCAGTATGGCTGGATGCTTCATCTCTGTTGTCCTTCTTAGACCGTCAGGGCCGCCTGCAGCATGGCCCGGGCATATCCCACGTTGTAAATCTCTCCGGCGAACCCGCCGCCGCCCGGATACTGGCTCCGGATCTCGCCTCGCTCGCGATCCGGGTCAATCGCGCGCGGGTGCTCGGGATACAGTCCGCGCGGATACTTCTGCCGCACGAGCTCCCGCATTACCCCGAACAAGTCCACCTGGCCCTCGTCCAGGAACACTTCCGTGTAGTCCACGTAAGGCTTCCGCACTACCACGTTGCGAAAGTGGACGTGATTGATGCAGTCTCTCTTCCCAAGATAACGGCACACCTCCACCGCGTCTTCCCCCATTTCGCGGGTGACGCCGCAATCGAAGGTCATGCCGTTGTACGGACTCTTGACGAGGTCCAGGTACTGCTTCCAGTGCTCGAAGCTGGCCATGAGCTGCTCCGAGCCACGGCTGAGAGGTACCGGAGGGTCGTTGGGGTGAAGGGCCAGCCGCACGTTCGCCTTCTCGGCCTCCGGCACGATCGCCTTCAGGAACCGCTCGGCGCGCTTCAGCTGTTCGGCGCGTGTGTGGGTGCCAACGCCGTCACGCGGCGGGAGACTCTTCGACAACTCGTAGTCGTACGCCGTGGAGCCGGCGCCGGCTCTGCCAATCTCCTCTTTGTAGCCCTCCGTGAGGCGATGGGCGTAGAAGTTGTACTCGATGACCGGCAGGCCGGCCTTGCCCGCGGCCCGGATGGACTTGATGACCTTGTCGGTCTGCTCGTCAACCAGGGCCCCCGGCCTGCCCCAGATGACGTCGTCGAAGCCCGAGATCATCATGTTGCAGAGCGTCAGGCCGCCAGCCTTGAATCGCTCCATCCGGCCGCGGATGTCAGCCTCTTCCCACGGGATCCTGGGGCCGCCCGCTAGCACATAACCGACGCCGATCTGCTTCAAACGGCGCATGCCGGCATCGTCGGTGCTGACCGACCACGCCCCCAGGCAGATCTTCGGCGTGTCCTTGCCTTCAGAGGGCATCCGCGAGAACTTCGGCGCGGCCGCCATCGACTGCCTGATGGACGTCGACGACAAGAACGCCGCCGCACCCGCCACCTGGAGAATTCGTCTTCGAGAAATGGAAGAATCCATGGCGCTCCTCTAAATGCAGGCGATGCAGTCGATCTCGACGAGCGAGTCGCCGGGGATGCCACCTGCCGCCGCGATCGTCGTCCGCACGCCAGGCTCCGGGCCGAAGCGGCCGAGGAACATCTCGTTCATCCCGGCGTAGTCCTTCAGGTCGTTCAGGTAGACGTTCACCTTCAGCACCTTCTCCATCGACGACCCGACGCTCTCCAGCCGCTTCTGGATCTCGTCAAGCACGTGCTTCGTGTGCTCCTTGATGTCCCCCTTGAAGTGGGCGCCGATGCCGGAGATGAAGACCATGTTGCCGTACATGACAACGCCGCTGAACAGCGGCGTCTTCTCCGGCTTCTTGCCGCTGGCGTAGTACACCTTCTTCACCGGCTTGTCCGGCGTCCCGCCCTGCGCGCGCGCGCCCGCAGGAGCCATCACCGCCGCCGCTACCGCCACTGCCGGCGCCTTCTTCAGAAATGCTCTCCGATTCGACTGCGCCATCGTCATCTCCTTATAGTAGGAAGAGGATTGAGTCCGTCCCAGCGTGAATCGCCGGTTTGACGGTAGTCCGCGGGCAGGGATTTCCAGTCCGGCCGGGACAGACCGTTCAGGTCGTAGACCACCTTGCCGTCACGCAACGTCAGCTCGCACAGCAGTCGCTCGGTTGCATCCATGCGCGCACCGTACATATCCACGAGCCCGAAGCGGCCTTTCTCCACACGCAGCACGGCGACGTCAGCCGCGGCCCCGACTGACAGGTGCCCGAGTCCGTCCTGCTTGATTTCTCGCGCCGGGTTCCAGGTCGAACGGGCGATCACGTCATCCACCGTCATACCCATCGCCAGGAACTTGCTCATCACGTTGAGCATGTCCTTCATGCCGGCGTTCATGCTGCCGATATGAAGGTCCGTCGATATGGAATCGGGGAGAAATCCCTCCTTCATGGCGGGCACCGCGATCCGCCAGAGGAAGCTGCCGCCTCCGTGCCCGACGTCGAAGATCACGCCGCGCTTTCTTCCGGCCCAAAGCCCCGGGTTCACACGTCCGCCCGCCTCCAGCTCGCCGCGCAATCCCGAGTACACGTGCGTGTAGATGTCTCCCGGGCGGAGCTTCGTGGTGACCAGCTCCGCGACTGGACGCCGGGGGAGGTTGGACCCGAAATCAACCATTACGGGCACATCCGCGATGGTGCCGGCCTGGACCGCTCGCTCGACAGGCGCCCATTCGGGGCCGCTGAAGTGCGCCGTCTTGATGCCGATGATGAGGCCTCGATGGCGACGCGCCATGTCGGCCGTGGGCTGCGACTCCATGTCAGCCAGATCCTGCTCGAAGCTGCCACCGCGCATGCCGTTGCCGACGATGTTCAGGAAGGCCAGGACGCGGGTCTTCGACCGATCGATGACGCGCTGTTTGAAGTCTTCGAAGTTCCGCCACCCGGAGCTTCCCGCATCGGCGATCGTGGTGACGCCGACGCGCAGCGTGAATCCGTCTGGGTAGATGCTGTTGTCGCCGGCGTAGGAGCTCTTCTCTCCTGTCCCGGTATAAACGTGGGTGTGAATATCGATGAGGCCGGGCGCCACGTACAGCCCGGAGACATCGACTGTCTTCAACGCCTCGGCTGGAGCGATCCGAGGGGCAACCGCGGCGATCTTTCCTGCCGCGATGGCCACGTCCCGCACGGCGCTGATGCCGTTTCGCGGATCGATGACGTGGCCGCCGCGCAGGAGGAGATCGTACTTCGGAGCCACCGTTGGGGTCTGCGGCGGAAAGAAGGTAAGAAGGAACAGGGAAACCTGGACAAGATACTTCATGCTCTACCTCTCCCGCTTTCCTTCCGAGTGGCCGTCCATTTCGCGCCCAGATACTCTCCCATGTCGAGCGTTCCCGCCATCTGCTCGCCGGCCAGCTTGCCGGAGAAGCTGAACGAGAGCGAGTCGCCGTTCTGCTCGCCGTAGGCGCTCCGGAGCCGGACGTTGTCGCCGTCGATGGTACCGGCGAGGTCGCGGGAGACGAAGTCCCCCCGGTGCGACCCGTCGAGATTCTGCCCGCGCTGCCGGATATAGAACAGGTGCCGTGAACTGCCGGCCGTGTATTCGATGCTCACGTCCCACTGCCCAGACAGGTCCCCAGCGGGCGGCACGGGAGCGGCCGTCTGCGACGCCGGCGGATTGGACAGGATGGCGTAGAGGCGGTCGGCGACGACCTTCTCGTCGCCAGGCGACATCATGTACGGCGTGATCGAGATGCCCGTCGACGTCGGCGACGCGCCGGCGCCCCCGCCGCCGCCGCCAGCGGTCGTGATTCGCGGAGCGGTCTCGAACAAGGTGCGGGAGACAGCATCGCCGCTGATGGCGACCTGCTGCTGGTCCCAGCGCACCCTGAGCGTTGGCGTGCGGTTGGACAGGCCGGCAGGTTGGCTGATTGACGTCGTCACCCCCCCGATGGCGGAGACGCGGCGCGCGATGTGATCGAGCCACGACGTCCAGACCCTCATCTCCGCGTCGTAGTCCCGCTTCACCCACATCTCCACCGCCATCAGCATGCCGATCGCTTCCTCCTTGCCGACCTTCATGGACCGCGCGAAGCCGTGATGGGGAGCGCTGTGGACCCAGGCCGCGCGAACCAGATCCTTGCGTCCGAGCAGCAGGCCCGCGGCCTGCGGTCCGCGCAGGCACTTCCCGCCGCTGTAGCCGACGAGCGTCGCGCCGTTCTGCAGGTGCACGTTGGGGACGGTCAGGATCTCGGCCGCGGCATCGACGAGAATCGGCACGCCTCGCGCCTGCGCGAGCGGCGCCATCGCCCTCACGTTGAGCGGGCTGTTGTCCGCCCCGGGTCCCGCCAGGACGTACACCATCGCGGTCCGCGGTCCGAACGCCGCCTCGAGCTCGGCAAGGGTCGTCACCTCGATCACGCGCACGCCAACGGCCCGCACGGCCGCGTCGTACACGTTGCGCGAGTGCTTCGGGATGATCACCTCATCCTTCTGGAAGCCACTCAGGTTCGGGATGCGGACGTGCAGATCCGGGTTGCCGCCCGCCACGCAGGCCGCCGTGGCGTGTGTCAGAGCCGCCGCGCAACCGGAGGTCACGAGACCCCATTCGGCCCCTGTGAGCGTCGCGAGACGCGCGCCAATTGCTTCTGTCAGCTCATCGAGGTGGACGTAGTGCCGGGACGCCGCATCCATCGCGGCGCGGACTTCGGGCAGCATCAACGAGCCGCTGATGATCGTGAAGGTGCCCCGCGCGTTCACGAGCGGGCGCACGCCGATCGACTTGTAGATGTCCGGACCGACGCGCAGCCCCGTAGAGGCCGCGGCCGTGGAGGGGCCGGACGTCGCCACGCCTTGCGTTCCACCTCGCAGCACCGCAGGCAGCGCCAGCAGACTCCCCAGAAGGCCCCCTCGACGTATCAACTCGCGGCGACTGATGGTGGGATCGCTCATCGTACGCTCACTCCTTTGGAGCTGAATTTTGAACGCCAGCATACCCTACGGGTCAAGACAACCATCGCTCCAGGTTCTCCTTCACGAACCCGTCGTCGGCAAGATGGGGATAGAGCGCCAGCACGCGATCGATGGCCTCGGCCTGCCCGGGGCTCAACTCCTCGTGCGGATCCAGACACCAGCGCCCGGCGAGGAGACCCTGGCGGCGCAGGACCTCGTGAATGCCCGGAATGCAGCCCGCGAACTGGTGGGCGGGATCGAACAGCGCGGCGTTGACGTCGGTCAGCTCCGCACCAAGTGCGAGCAGCCTCAACGGTTCGTCACAACCTTCCCCGGCAACTGGCGCGTGGCCGGCTGCGCCTCGCTGCGCGACGGCCTGGCAGCCCTGAAGGAGATCAACCGCCTTGCTCGTCCAGACGGCCCATTGACCGAGAAGGCCTCCCGAAAAACGTAGGGCGGTCCGGCTATCGCCCGCTGGGAAAGGGGTCAACAGGTCCGCGACAATCGCGTCGTCATTCCCTGTATAAAGCGCCACGTCCCGCCGCCCGCTGTCGGCGAGCGCCCTGACGACCTCGAGCGTGCGATACCGGTCGAAGGGGGCGACCTTCAACGCGACGATCCGGTCGATCTCGAGAAACCCGCGCCAGAAGGCGTAGTCGAGTACGCGTCCTCCGACGGCCGGCTGGAGGTAGAAGCCGACGAGCGGAATGACGTCTGCGATACGCACACAGTGATCGAGCACGCTCTGGTGGTCCGCGTCGCGCAGGGCGGCGAGGCTCAGCAGCCCGGCATCGTAGCCGAGCGACACCGCCAGCTCCGCTTCGCGCACCGCTTGCGTCGTGGGCCCGCACACGCCGGCGATTGTGATGGGGCGCTCGCGGCGATCGCCGCACCAGTCGCGTACCGTTCGGCTGGCGAGGTCGAGGACTGGCGCGAGCAGGCCGACGCCGGGATCGCGGATGGCGAACTGCGTGGTGTGCACGCCGACCGCGATGCCACCGGCCCGTGCGTCGCAGTAATACCGGGTCAGCGCCACCTGACGGCGCTCGTCCAGCCGCCGTACGCTGGTGAGGGCAAGGGGATGGGCCGGAATGACGACGCCGCGAAGAAGCGTCTGCCGAAGCTGTGACAACTGGCCGGCATCAGTAGCGGCCATCGGTCACCTCGAAGTGCGTCGGCTTGTTCAGCGAGGGGCCTCCGGCTTGCACCCAGTGCGCGACCCATTGCTGCAGCACGGCGAGCGGCACGGCGGGCTCGCCGAGCCTCGCGCGGCAGCGGCTGGAATCGCTGAGGAGCGCCACCGGTCCTTCGGTGTTCACAAAGCGAGGAGGCCGGCCGAATGCCGAGCCGAACCACTGCGCGGCCTCCCGAACGGAGATGCGCTCCGGACCGGTGACGTTCAGAACCGTGGGGGGCGAGGAACAGAGCTCGAGGCTGCGCAGGGCGTAGCTGTTGGCGTCCCCCTGCCAGATGGCGTTTAAGAACCCGACCGTCAGGTCGACGGGCTCCCCGGCGAACACTCGCCTGGCGATGTCGACCAGCGTGCCGTAGCGCAGGTCGACCGCGTAGTTCAGACGGTAGATGAGCGCCAGCGTGCCTGCCTCGCGCGAGACGTACTCCACGAGCCGTTCGCGTCCGAGACACGATTGCGCGTACTCGCCGACCGGCGCCGGGGGGTCGTCTTCCGTGGAGGCGGGACCGCTCACCGGGACCAGCGGGTACACATTGCCGGTCGAGAACACGACCAGCCGGGACTGGCGGAAGCGCTCGGCCACGTGCGCCGGCGCCACCGTGTTGATTGCCCACGTGACGTCGGTCCTATCGAGCGTCCCGAACTTGCGGCCAGCCAGAAACAGGACGTACGGACAGTCCGGCAGCGCCGCGATGCGGGAAGCGTCGAGCAGATCGCAGACGAACGTCTGAATGCCGTCCGCATCGAGGCCCGCGCGCACAACCGGCGACGAGAAGCGGGAAGCCGCCATCACGCGGCTGCGGCTGCCGGTTTGGGTGACGGCCCGATGAACGCGGCGCGCCAGCGAGGGGCCCATCTTGCCCCCGGCCCCAAGTATCAGGACATCACCCTTCAGCCGAGCGACGCACTCGAGATCGGCGTCCGTCGGCTGCGCCAGCGCCTCCTCGAGCTCGCTCTCCGTGTTGATCACAGACAATCGCTAATCACTCATCCTTTCAGAATCTCATGCGCACGCCGAAGCGCACCACCCGGCCGGCAGAGAAGCCCTCGGCGTTGCCGACGCTATCGGCGCCAAGCACGGCAGTCGTGCCGTTGTGGGCGTCGCCTTCGAGCAGGTAACTGGTCAGGTCCACGAATCCTTCGGTCCCGAGAGACGGCACGAAGAACTGCGGGTGATTGAATGCGTTGTCCAGCAGCGCGGTCAGCTCCACGTTCAGGCCCTTCGTCCGGATGATGTCTTTGTAGAACGCCAGATTCACGATCCACGTGCCGGGGCCTTTGAGGCTCCCTTTCTTTGCGGTCCCGAGCGTGCCCGGTGCGGGCAGGGAGTAGGCCGTGAGGTCGAAGAACTGATCTCGCGTCCCCCCGACGTTCGGGTTTCCGGTCACGTCGGGCCGCCAGGCCTCGCCGAACTGCCCGACGCCGTCGAGGCTGCGGCCCGTGTTTGCAGGATAAATCGGATCGGTGCCGTAGAAGAAAAACGGCGTCAGGTTCGGTCCGGAGCGCGCCTGGAAGATGCTGGACACCGTCCATCCTCCGACGATCGCATCGGCCCAGAGCGGCAGGCCGCCGCCGAACTTCCGGCCACGGCCGACCGGAATATCCCAGGTACTGTTCATCACGACCCGGTGTTTCACCACGTTGGGATCGGGCCCGCGGTCCTTCTCGATGTCGTACGGGTCGTACTGCACCACTCCAATCGTGCTGTTCCCGCTGTCGGGCGCGTTGCTGTCGGATCCGGCGAGCGTGTAGGCGGCATTGACTGCGAATCCAGCCTTGAACCGCCGCTGCAGCTCGAGCTGCAGGGCGTTGAACTGGCCTTCGCCCCGGTTCTCGGTGATGTCCATGAACGTGCCGTAGATCGGGAACGGCAGCCGTGCATGGGCCTCAGGATCTTCATCGACATTGCCAAGCTCCACCGCGCTCGCCTTGACCGTGTTGTAGTCGTGATGCACCAGCAGCTTCCGCATCGTCGATCCGATGTAGCTGACCCTCAGACCGATATCTCCGGGGAGCTCGCGCTCGGCCGTCAGGTTGTACTGATAAATGTCCGGACTCTCGAGATCGAGCTGAATTCCCTGATTTCCGAAGCTGAGCGACGAGGTCTGCGTGCCGGTGGTGAACCCGCGCTGCAGCGTCCCGCGGCGATTGGTGATGCTGTACCGGAAGGGATTGCGCGACATGATGTCGCGCGCGCCCTGGGCGGCGCCGGTCGGATGGAAGATGCCGAAGCCGCCTCTGAGCACGGTCTTGTTGTCGTTGCCCGGACGATAGGCAAGGCCGACACGGGGGCTCAGGTTGTTGCGGTCGGTCCTTATCAACGAACGGCCGACACCCTCCTGATCGGCGAGCAACGTGCGCCCGAGATCGACGGCCCCAGGCGGCAGCAGCGTCGCAATCTGCGCGTTCGGAACAACGTGGTGGCCGCCGTCGGTCGTCACGAAGTTTGCGTAGATGTCGTTGCGGTCCACGAACCCGCCGACGACCTCGTACCGCAGGCCCAGAAACAGCGTCAGGTTCGGCTTCATCTTCCAGTCGTCCTGGACGAACAGGGCCCAATCGTTCGAGAACGTGTCCATCGGCTTATTGCCGCGGGTGTTGCGCTGCTCGACCACGGTATTCGGCTGTCCGAGCAGGAAATCGGCAAACGAGTTGCCCGTCGCAAACCCTGTGAAGTTGTATTGGCCCTTTGAGTTGTTGGCGCCGGTCGAGTAACCGTCCTTCGCGTAGTTACGCGTGTAGATGCCGCCGAACTTCATGGAATGCGGACCCGACAACCACGTCGTGCTGCTGCTGAGCGAAAAGGATGCCTGCCGGAGATCCCGGGACGTGTTCTGCCGTTGGTCCTGAATGCTGGCCGGGCGGTTCGGCGCGGAGAACTGGAACTGCGGGAACCCGGGCGCCAGGGCCGCGAGCGGCGGCACGTCGATTCCGAACGTCGAGCCGACGTCGCCGGCTACGAAGCGACTCTTGCGATTGCGCGAATCCAGGCTGTAGCCGCCGCGGAATTCGTTGACGACCGAGCCGGACCAGATCCGCGTCCATCCGGTGGCCAGCGTGACGGCCTTCGACTGCCGGTCGAGGAGGCCGAGATTGGTGAGGCCGGGGCCGCCATTGGCGCCCGTGCTCTCGAACGTGAAGGCGTCCGGGTCGCGGCGCTGCCAGCTGGCGCGAGCGAAGACGGAGTCGCGTCCCGTCAACTCGTGGTCGATCCGCACGTCGGCGCGATCTCGATCCCGGCTCAGCGGCACGATCTGGCGGTACGTGCCGTAGCCGCCGTTGGAGGTCGCCGCTTGGTTCGGCAACGGATAGAAGAAGTTCAGGACCCGGACCGCTGCCTGATCCAGGCGATCGGCTGGAATGCGGTTGCCCAAAAACGCCTGGCCGGTCAACGGGTCGCGCAGCACGAAGCTGGCACCCGAGAAATCGCCGCTCCGCATGGCGGCGGTCGGGACCACGGCCTGCGC
>CAYZBZ010000066.1:0-3367 GCA_964476725.1 uncultured Vicinamibacterales bacterium | reverse complement strand
TGGCACCCGAGAAATCGCCGCTCCGCATGGCGGCGGTCGGGACCACGGCCTGCGCGCCGCCGCCTAGCGCCTTGAGCCGGCTGCCTTCGTAGTTGCCGAAGAAGAACGTCCGGTTCGTCACGAGCGGGCCGCCCAGGCTGGCGCCGAACCGATAGTCGTGCGTGTCGGCATTGGGATCGCTGCGGGAAACGCCGTTCAACGTCTGCGCGTAGGTCAGCGCGTTCATCTCGTTCGAGTTGAGGTCGGAGAACGAGGTGCCGTGAAACTTGTTCGCCCCGCGCTTGGTCGACACGATGACGCCGGCCAGGCCGCCGTACTCGGCGCTGTAGGAATTCGACAGCACCTGCACTTCCGCGATGGCATCGAGCCCGGGCGCAGCATTCGAGATCTCGCCGAAGATGCCGGCGCTCGAGGGCTGTCCGTCCTGGATGTACGACGCGCCATACGTGCGGCCGCCCAGAAACTGGATGCCGTCGAACCCGCCCACGATGTTCGGATTCAGCGTCAGGAAATCCTGGAGGTCGCGGCCATTGCGGGGCAGATCGCGCAGCTGCTGCTCGTCGAGTCCGCGAGCGATCGCCTGACTCTCGATCGTGATGTTGTTCTGCCCTTCGACAGTCACAGTGACGACGTTCTCGAGCCCTCCGACCTCGAGATGGAGATCGGAGCGCACGACCGACGCCGCGCGCAGGACGATCCCGGTGTGCTGGACCTTCCTGAAGCCGCTGAGGCTTGCCGTCACGGTGTACGTGCCGGGCCGGAGATTGGAGACCTCGAACAGACCCTGCGCGTCGCTCTGTGTTTCGCGCGAGACGTTGGTCGCCTCGTCGATCACCACGATCGTCGCTCCCGGCACGACGCTCTGCTGCGGGTCGTAGACCGCGCCGCGAATGGTGCCCTGCGTGGTCTGAGCCGAGGACGGCACCACTCCCGCGAACACGAACACGAACGCGAGCACCAGCATCGAGCGCTGCGTCGTCGATATGCGAATCATCTGTCGTCCCTCCTGAATCAGCCGGCGACGGAACGGTCGCGCAGCCACATCACGAATCGCCTTGCGCAATGTGGCGACGTGCTCTCAGCGTAGTAATCTGTCCCGTTTGTTGCTGTCAACGAATATCGAAGGCTCAGCTGGGTCAGTACTGCCGGTACCGCGCGACGTCGATCCAGCGGCCCCCAACCATGACACGCTCGACGGTCCGGATGGCGGAGATATCACGAAGCGGATCGCCGCGCAGTATCACCAGGTCCGCCTGCAGCCCCGGGCGTAGTGTGCCAAGCTGATCAGCCCGATACAAGAAAGCCGCCGCCGTGCCGGTTGCGGCCGTGATGGCCTCGAGAGGCGGGAGCCCGCTTTCTACGAGCAGCTCCAGCTCGCGCCACGGCGCCTCTCCGCGTGCGGCAAATGGCACGGTGGAGTGCCCGCCCATGACGAGACGCGCTCCCTCAAGTCCCGCACGCCGTGTGAGCTGCTTCATCTTTGCGAAGCCGGCAACCATCACCGGCACGAGCTCGGGCTTCGTGTCTGCAGGCGGGTGATCGGCCCGCCGTTCGAAAACCGCCAGGGTGGCGTCGAGCCATGGTCTCCGCGCGCGGAGCATCGCATAGAGCGCCCGCGCCTGCGGGCCATCGAGGTCGGCTCCAGCGAACAGCTTGTATCGCCCGTCCCGTCGCGCGTCGTTGTCCGCGAGCACGGCCTGCCGATAGGCTTCCGCCTCCATCCGCGGGAGCAGGCTCATCCCGAGCGAGGTGACGTGCTCGAGACCGTGGAGCCCGGACGCCAGGAGCTCGCGGGCGTCGAGCACCTCGAGATGTGCCGTGCAGGGAACACGCCGTGCTTCGCACACTTCGATCACCGCCTTCGCGCTCGCGAGCGGAAGCCGGAAATAGATCTTCAGCGCCGACGCCCCCTGCTGGATGGCGCGTTCCGCCAGCCGTCGTGCCTCCTCCGGATCGCGCGCGACGACGGCATCGGCCGGGTAGGCGGGACGTTCTCCGTCAATGTGAGGACCCGCGGTGAAGATGCGTGGCCCGGGCAGCTGCTCCGCCGCGATCATGCGGCGCAGTCCGTCGAACTTCTCCTCCCACTGCCCGGGATCTCGAAACGTGGTGATGCCGTTGCTGAGCTGACGGAGCGCCAGCTTCGGATCGTTCTCGATGTGAAAGTGCAGATCGATGAGGCCCGGCAGCATCGTGCCGCCCGACAGGTCGACCCTGTCGGCATCCGCGGGGATCGGCACAGCATCCGCTGGACCGACCCGCGCGATCCGGTCCCCCTCGATGACGACGCGGCCGCGTTCGATCGGCGCAGCGCCGGTGCCGTCGATCACGCGGACGTTGTCGAGCACCAGCGCCCGCGTCTGCCCGCTGCGCGCGGCCGCAGCCGAGAGCATCGCCACGACGCAAATCAGAGGAGCGAGGCGTTGAAACACAATCCTGCGCATTCGAGCACTCCTTGTGAATCTGGACTTGATGAGCGCAGTAAATTTCCCGGCCTTCATGCGAACTCGGGCCCGAGAATTGCGAACTCGGCGAGCGCGGATCGGCTCTCGTCCATCTCCACCCCGGCCTCAGCCTGGCTGCGGCGACCGGGGCGGCGCATCCGGAACAGCGGACGCTCACCGCGGAAGCCGCATGCGCGCAGCCAGGCGGCAAACGCGTTTCGCGAATCGAACACATCGATGATCACCGCGTGGCTCTTTGTCTCCAGGAGCGCCGCGGTCACCAGCGCCCGCGCGCCGTCTTCATCGTCTGCGACCACGGGCCCGATCTGATCGAAGAGGCGCCCCTGCCGTCCCAGGCAGTACGGCGCCGGTCCGGCTTTGGTTCGCACGACACGGGCATACTGCGGAGCGCGGTCGAGAGCCCAGTCGAGCACCGCCCTTCGGTCGCCGCCGAAGATCCGGGCATCCTGTTCCGCGATGGCGGGCAGGTCGGTGGCGGTCAGGGGACCGGAGTGACTCTGTCCGCCCGATGGCACGACGCGATCGGCGACGTGACGAGTGAGCGTCGCCTCGTCCTCGAAGCCGTAGGCGCGATACAGCGGACGGCCCATGGGCGTCGCATCGAGGCGAATGGGACGATCGGCTGGCACTGCGCCCATCGCCGCCTCCAGCAGGCGGCGGCCGAGGCCGCGCCCTCGGCAGGCCGGATCCACGAGCATCATCGCAATCCACGCGAAGCCGCCGTAGTCGATGCCGATCGCTGTGCCTGCGATGCGCCCTTCGGTGACGGCGGCAAAGCTGCCGCCTGGCGCCAGCGCCAGCAGCATGCGCCAGTCGTCGAGCCGCTGATTCCAGCCGGCCGTGGAGCTCAGCGCGAGTGCGCTGTCGAGGTCTTCCGGCACGAGCAGGCGGATGACGGGATC
>CAYZBZ010000065.1:0-17816 GCA_964476725.1 uncultured Vicinamibacterales bacterium | reverse complement strand
CGACGACGAACAACACGAGGGCGACGACCAACAGCACATGGACGAACGCGCCGATTGTGATGTAGCAAAACCCGCGCCGCTAGGCGGATGGTGAGGAATCTGCAGGATTGTCTGCGAGTTGCCTGAGGTACGACACGGTCCTTCTAGCGAGGATGCGCTTATCGTCGCAATCCGGCGGAATGACCTTTATGTAGCGATCCGCATCTTCTGGTGTCAGCGATTCCACAACAAGCCGACCGGCCTTCACTCGCGCCTTCAATGTCATGTGACCAAGGTAGCACCGGAGGACGCAGCTGAGGCGGCACGCAACTATCGAACCCTTCGGATCCGAGGCCACACCTTGCGGAAAACGATCGGCTGCCTGATCGCGACATTCTGTCTGCGCGACGAGCACTCGCTGTTGCATCGGGATCGGGATTTCGAGCCCTTCGAGAAGTTTCTCGAGCTCTCAGTCATCCATCCTTAAACGATGCCGCGCCGACGACGCCGAGGTACGGGGTTCGCGTCGTCATCGACGAGAAGGTCCGAAAAAGGAAGGGAAGCCGTCGCGGGACCGGTTGACACTGCGGGCCTGCTCCGGCATTCTATGCAGGTGGTGGTCCTCAGCAGGCGGCTGCTCGCGGGGGTATTGAGCCTGGCGCTCTCCGCCGGAAGCCTGGCGTTGTGTGCGGGCTGGGCGGCCACACCCGAGGCACGCGTCGCATGTTGCTCCGAGGCAGGCGCCTGTCCGATGCACAAGCCGGACTCGCAGAGATCCGGCGCGCAAAGAGCCGTCACGCAAGCCCAGGCGGACAGCTGCTGCGCCAGCTCCGAAGGCGACGACTCCACACCGTCGGCACCGGCCTTCGCGCTGTCCCTGTCAGTCGCGGCCGTCCCCAGCGCGCTTCCAGTTGTAACCCCAGCGGTCGCCGTTCACCTTGAAGCGTGGCGCGCCCTGGTTCCTCTTCCTGGCACTCGAGTCCCCAGGCACCTCCTCCTCTCGGTCTTCCTCCTTTAACCAGGACCGTCCTCGTGCGTCTGCTCGGGCGCGAGTCCGAGCGGTGTGGGCGGCGCGCACGTTCGCGCGCGGCACCATAGCGCAGCCCTTCAGGGCTGCCAAGTGTCCTGGATCATGATCAATAAGCTTCTCGAACTGTCGCTCAGGAACCGATTCCTGGTTGTCGCGGCGTACATCTGCCTGGCTGCGTGGGGCTGGTGGGCGCTCACCGCCACGCCGATCGACGCGATTCCCGACCTCTCCGACAACCAGGTCATCGTCTTCACAGACTGGCCGGGTCACGGCCCTCAGGAGGTCGAGGACCAGGTCACCTACCCGTTGACCGTCAACCTGCAGGGGCTGGCCGGCGTCCGCGTGGTTCGATCGCAGTCGGCGTTCGGGTTCTCCATGGTGTACGTGATCTTCGAGGACGACATCGACCTCTACTTCGCCCGGGGTCGTGTGCTCGAGCGCATGAGCCTCGTCGCGAAGAGCCTTCCGCAAGGTGTGACGCCGACACTCGGTCCGGACGCCACGGGCGTCGGTCACGTGTTCTGGTACACCGTCGAGAGCCCCACTCATTCATTGCGCGAGCTGCGAAGCATCCAGGACTGGTTCGTCCGCTACCAACTCAATGCCGTTCCTGGTGTCGCCGAAGTCGCCTCCGTTGGCGGCCACGTCCAGCAATATCAGGTCGACGTCGATCCGAATCGGCTGCGAACGTACAACGTGCCGTTGAGTGCGGTCGTGACGGCCGTGCGCGACAGCAACGTCAACGTCGGCGGGAACGTGCTGGAGTCGAACGGCGCCTGGCTGATTGTGCGTGGCGTCGGGCTCATCACGTCCGTGGACGATGTCAGCAAGATTGTCGTCGGCGCGTCGAACGGCGTGCCCGTGTACGTCGAACAGGTGGCAGACGTACAGCTCGGGAATGCCTTTCGGGTGGCTTCCCTCGTGAAGGGCACGAAGGAAGCGGTCGGCGGTGTCGTCGTCGCGCGCACCGGCGTCAACACCAAAGAAGTGATTGACGCGGTCAAAGCCCGCATCGCCCAGATCGAACCAGGGCTTCCGCCCGGCGTGAAGATTGTGCCCTTCTACGACCGGTCGGATCTGATCGGCCAGGCGATAGACACCCTGCGGCACGCGCTGCTCGAGGAAATCCTCCTCGTCACGCTCGCGCACATCGTCTTTCTGATGCACGTGCGCTCCATCCTGATTGTCACCATCCCGCTGCCGTTGGCTGTTCTCATCGCCTTCCTCGGGATGTACTACGCGGGGATCTCCTCGAACATCATGAGCCTGGCGGGCATTGCCATCGCGATCGGGGTACTCGTCGACGCGGGCATTGTCGTCACTGAGAACGCGTTTCGTTTCGTCGAACAACGGGGTGTCGATCCGCGAGACCGCCGACGCGTGTGGGAAACGGTGCTCGAATCCACGCGACTCGTCGGACGGCCGGTGTTCTTCTCGATGGCGATCATCCTGCTTGCCTTCGTTCCGGTGTTTGCGTTGTCTGGACAGGAAGGCAAGCTGTTCCATCCCCTGGCGTTCACCAAGACATTTGCGGTGCTCGCGGCGACCTTCATTGCCGTCACGCTGGTTCCCGTACTCTGCACGCTGCTCCTCGGCGGCAAGTTTCACGGCGAGGAGGCCAACCCGGTCATGCGGGTGTTGCGCGGGCTATACAGGCCAGCACTGGAAACTGCGTTGTCTCACCGCGTGGTGACGGTGATGGTTGCGATGGCGCTGTTCATCGGGGCACTCGTGGTCGCACGCGGCATCGGCAGCGAATTCATGCCTCCGCTGAACGAAGGGGACCTGATGTTCATGCCCATCGCGGACCCAAGCATCTCGCTCGAGGAGAACACGAAGATCGCCGCGCGTCAGAACGAAGGCCTCATGAAGTTTCCGGAAGTGGCATATGCGGTTGCCAAGGTTGCCCGCGCTGACACTTCCACCGATCCGTCGCCGCTGAACATGACCGAAACCATCGTGCACCTGAAGCCCCGGGATCAGTGGCGTCCCGGCATGACTCTCGATCGTCTGCGAGCCGACATGGGACGCGCGGTGCAACTACCCGGCGTGTCGAACATCTGGACGATGCCGATCATCAACCGGATCGACATGCTCACCACCGGAATCCGTTCGGAAGTCGGTGTCAAGCTGTTCGGCGCCGACCTGACGGTGCTCGAGGAATCCGCGCGACGCGTGGCAGACGTGCTGCGCCGTGTCCCGGGCGCCAGCAACGTCTACCCCGAGCAGGTGACCAGCGGGCAATACCTGAATATCCGGATCGATCGCGTCGCCGCAGCCCGGTACGGGATTGGCGTGGGTGGCATTCAGCAGGTGATTGAGAGCGCCGTTGGCGAGACGGTGCTCACGATGACCATCGAAGGACGTGCGCGGTTCCCCGTACGGGTCCGGTACGCGCCGCAGTACCGCACCGATTCACGAGCGATCGGTCAGGTGCTCGTGGCCTCGCCGACAGGCGCGCAGATCCCACTGAGCCAGCTCGCGCGGATCGAACACGCGCGAGGGCCGGCGATGATTTCATCGGAGAACGGGCTGCTCCTCGCGACCGTGCTCCTGAACGTCCAGGGGCGCGACACCGGAGGCTTCGTCAACGAGGCGCGGCAGACGGTCGCCCGGGAGGTCTCGCTGCCGCCCGGCTACTACATGGCCTGGAGCGGGCGATGGGAGAACCAGGAGCACGCCCGCCAGCGTCTGCAGATCGTCCTGCCGATCGTGCTGCTCATCATCTTCGTCCTCCTGTATTTCACCTATCACTCCGCAATCGAGGCCGCCCACGTGCTGCTGGCGGTGCCGTTCGCACTCACTGGCGGCGTCTACCTGCTGTGGCTGCTCGGCTACAACTTCTCGGTAGCCGTGTGGGTGGGATTCATCGCGCTCTTCGGGACCGCCGTGCAGACGGGGGTCGTCATGGTCATCTACCTGGAGGAGGCGGTCCAGCGGAAGCGGCAGGAACTGGGTGGCACTCTCACGCGTGCCGCACTGCGCGATGCGGTGGTTGAAGGTGCGCTGCTGCGGCTCCGGCCCAAGGTGATGACGGTGAGCACCGTCGTCGCCGGTCTGCTGCCGATCATGTGGAGCACGCGCGTCGGGGCCGAGGTCATGAAGCCGCTGGCCACGCCGGTGCTGGGCGGGATGGTCTCGTCGCTGCTCCACGTGCTGATCGTCACACCTGTCGTCTTCTTCTGGTTGCACGAACGGCGTCTTGGAATCCAGCACCAGCCGCTGCCCCCCACAGGAGCGCATGTCATGACACGAAGAACTCTGCTGATTAGCGTTGCCGTTGCCGCAGTCCTCATAGCAGGCGTGTTTGCCGTGCGGAGGATGGCCGCTCCGTCCAGGGAGTCGCCAGCATCAGAATCGACAAGTGGCCGTGTCGTGCACACCGAGAAGTCCGGCGAGCTCGAAATCGCGCTGCTGTCGCCGGCGGGGGCGCTCCGTGCCGGGCGGAACGCGTTCACGATTGAGTTCCGCAGCACGTCCAACCGGGCCCTCGTGGACGTGGGCACGGTCCGCGCGAGCGCGGCCATGTCGATGCCGGGCATGGTGATGTCGGGTGGTCTGCAGGTGACTCCGACGAGCGTGCCCGGTCGTTACGAGGGGACTGGCGAATTCGGCATGGCCGGCGCGTGGCAGATGGCAATCGAGTGGGACGGACCGGCCGGTCGCGGCTCGGTCAAATTCGAGGGGGCGGTGCAATGAGGATGCGAGTGGCCCTGATCGCCGTACTGGGTGGCCTGGCTGTCGGCGCCGCCGTCCACGCCCAGACCACCGCCCCCGGTCGGCATGAATCGCTGACGCCGCGGTACGTGGATCCGATTGCCGGATTGACACTCGAGGGCGCGATCGCGCAGGCCCTCGAACAGGAGCCGTCCCTGCGCGCGGCCCGCACCGAAGTGGACGTCGCGAGTGGCATGCGGCTTCAGTCGGGACTGCGTCCCAATCCGACCGTCTCGCTCGCACAGCAGCACGAACCGGCGGGAACGGACCGCCAGACCCGAGTCGAGGTCCAGTGGCCGCTGGACCTGTTCCGAAAGGCCGGTCGCGTGGCTGTGGCGGAACGGGAGATCGACGCGGCACGACTGGCAAGCGCGGACCGCGAGCGGCTGCTGGCCGCCGAGGTGCGAATGAAGTACGGCGAGGTCGTGACCGCCGTTCGGGAGATCGGGGTCACCGATGATTTGGTGGCGGCAATCTCACGACAACACGGCCTGCTGAGCGCGCGCGTTGAGCAGGGCGCGACCCCGCCACTCGAGCGAAACATGCTGCGCGTCGAACTGCACCGTCTCGAATCGGAGCGTTTGCTCCAGGCCGGCCGTGCGGAACAGGCCCTGATCGAACTGAAGCGGTTGCTCGGGCTGGCGCCGGACGTCCCACTGAGGCTGCGGGACACACTCGAGCAGCTTGTCCAGCGGGCCGCGCAACTGCCATTGCCGGACAGCGCCACGGCTGTCCGCGACCGGGCGGACGTGCAGGTGGCGCACGCTCGGATCCAAGCCGCAGACGCTCAGATCGATCGCGCCCGCCGCGAGGGGCGCTTCGACGTCAGTGTGTTTGGCATGTACATGCGCACGGACGCAGGCTTTCCGCAGCGTGGATTCACGGATGGAGGCGACCTCCAACGCGTCCGGGGCGTCTTCCACTACCTGGCAGGTGGAGCGATGGTGACGGTGCCCCTCCAGAACCGCAACCAGGGCGAGGTCGCTGCCGCACGGGCAGCCCGCGCAGGAGCCGCGGCGCGACTGGAGGCGGCGCAGTTGACCGCGCAGGCTGAGGCCGCGGCCGCGCGGGCCCGCGACGACCACGCGCGGAGAGCGGTCGCGGCCTACGGTTCGGAAGCCAGAACATTGGCGCGGCAGAACCTGGATGTCATCGAGCAGACGTACGAGCTCGGACGCGCGACCGTCTTCGACGTGCTCGCCGAGCAGCGGCGATACCTCGATGTCGAACGCGCTTATACCACCGCGCTTCGCGAAGCATACGAAGCACGTCAGGCGCTCAGGCGGGCGCTGGGAGAAGTGCGATGAATGACGAATCACGAGTGAGCTTGCGCTGGCCGATCGTCGTCGTGGCGGCGGTCGCGCTCCTCGCGATTGGCGCAGGGGCAGCGTATTTCGTCCTGAGGCCGAGCATCGCCTCGTCCGCAGGCGCCCCGGAGCGTTCCGGCATGCCTCCGAGCCCCCCTGGCCGGACCCGGGAGACGCCGCCGACGGGAGCCGCAGACTCGTCCCCAGCGACTCGCAGCGACGTGACGTTGCCGGACGTCATTGTCACGCTCAGCGAGGAGGCGGTCGAGCGCGCGGGTATCACGATCGCGCCTGTCGCCGCTGGCAGCCCGTCGGCAGGACTGCGACTGCCGGGCGTCGTCGAGCCAAACGCCTACCGGCAAGTGGCAGTCACGCCGGTCATTGGCGGACGAGTCACGCGCGTCCTGGTGCAACTGGGCGAGCATGTTCGACAAGGGCAGACGATGGTCCAGATCTTCAGCCCGGAACTGGCGGAAGCGCAGACCCGATACATCTCGGCGCGAGCCGAGCTCGACGCGCACGAACGAGAACTGAGGCGAACCGAAACACTCGTGGAGATAGGCGCCGCCAGCCGGCAGGAGCTGGAGCGCATCCATGCGGAGCACACGGCGCGTACCGCGGACCTTCAAAGCGTCCGATCGCGTCTGGAGCTGCTCGGCATGCCGGCGTCCGCGATTGAGGGTCTTGCTCCAGGAAAGGGGATCAATGCCACCACGAACGTGCCAGCGCCAATAACGGGTGTCGTGACAGAGCGCCTGGCCAACGTCGGGCTGAATGTGGATCCCGCGACGAAGCTCTTCACCGTCGTCGATCTTTCAACCGTCTGGGTGGTCGCCGACCTGTACGAGAAGGACTTCTCCCGCGTCCGCGTCGGCGGGCCAGCGACCGTTACCACCACTGCGTATCCCGACGCAGTCCTGCAGGGGCGCATCAGCTACATCGATCCGCAGTTGAGTCCGCAGACACGTACGGCAAAGGTGCGGATTGAGGTGCCGAATGCTCGCAATGAGCTGCGTCTCGGTATGTATGCGGATGTGCTCGTTGGGAGCTCGAGCCAGGGGTCCGCGACAGTGATTCCGCGGAGTGCGGTGCAGAACATCGAGGACCGCCACGTGGTGTACATCGTCGATCCGAGGGAGCGCAGAAAGTTTACCGAGCGTGAAGTGCGGATCGGCGAGAGGTCCGGGGAGCAACTCGAAGTCCTCGCCGGCCTCGAGCCCGGAGATCTCGTCGTGGTTGAAGGCAGCTTTTTCGTACGCGCGGAGCGCGAGCGGCTTGGGTTGCGCCGCCGCTAACGGTCGATCGCGACCTGCCAGCGGATGACCGCGGTCTGAACTCGCGTGCGATCGCTGGTGCTCTCGGTCCAGGCGAGCACGAGCTCGTCTCCGTGCCGCGCGATGCGCGGATAGCCGCTGGCGCGATTGCCCGCAAGGCCGGACACCGTCACCGATTGCGATCTCGCGCCCGATGGCTCCACGCGGCGGACCCTGAACTGCGCGCGCCTGTCCGCGAACTCGATCCAGCTCGCGACCGCTGACCCGTCCGACATCAACTCGACGTCGACGCGACCGAGCGCGCCGCTGTCGTCCAGACGAATCGGCGGACCGAAGGCTCGGCCTGCATCCTTGGAGAAGGCCATGAACGTGTGCCCTTGTTCCTCTTTGACCGTAAACCACGCAATCGCAACGTCGCGGCCGCGCGCGCTCAGCATCGGACCGTTCACCGGGCAGGCGGCGGTTTTCCAACCGTCTTCATGCACAGCCTTCGGCTCCGTCCATCTGCCGTTCTCGAACCGGGAGACGTAGATGTCGCGCACCTCTTCATCGCCGCGATTGCGGAACGCGGCAATCGGCCCTTCCGCAGTCACCGTGGCACTGGTGGGGCAGCATTCGCACACTCGCACGTCTACGGGGACCTCTGATGTCTGCTCCCAGCCGCGGCCGAAGCTCGCGAACCGCACGCTCATGGCCCCTTGGTCCGCAGCGCCGTGCTCACCGTGCGCCGACTCAGGCGTCATGGCGCGGCCGTCCAGCCACACCAGGCCCAGGCCGGCGCCGGGCATCTGGAACAGCGAAGCAAACCCGTGCTCGGTCCTGGTGCCGTCGGTGTGTGGCGTGAACGACGGCGACCACGTTTTCCCTTCGTCCTTCGAATGGGAGAGGCGGACGTCGTAGGCGTACGTGTCGGGGCCGCTCTTCTGAAGCCAATGCGCCACCATCGTGCCGTCTGCCAGCCGTACGACGGACGGCACGTCCGCCCAGTTGACGAACCAATCACTGCCGGACGCGACCACTCGGGGCGCGGACCAGCCGCGGCCTGTTCGCTCGGAAAACTTCAGCGTCGCGCGTTGACCCTGCCGCTCAACCCAGCTGAGGACGATGCCGCGATCGGAGGCCGACAGCTGTGGCTGGCCGCTGTCGACCGCTGCGGGCGTCGCAGTCCGTTCGACCGTCGGCGACCACTGGACATTGCGCGCTCCTTGCGCGGACAGCAGTGCGGCAGCGAGTAGAGAGGCGGGAACGGTGAACCTGGCAGCAGGGGTGAACATGGACGGTGATCATATACTGGCGGCATGGGCACCGCAGGCACGGATAACGACGCCGACCGTAAGCCTCATTCGTCCGATCAGACCGCCGCTGCACCCGCCGAAGTGCTCGACCCCGTCTGCGGCATGATCATCTCTCCCACCGACGCGGTGGGGCACGTCGACCACAACGGACAGACGTACTACTTCTGCAACCAGGCTTGTCTGGAACGATTCCGCGCCGATCCTGCGCGCTTTCTGCAGCCAGCCCGCACGGCCCGGTCCGTGCCGCAAGGCGGCGGCGATGACACTCAATACACCTGCCCCATGGACCCGGAGGTGCGTCAGAAGGGTCCGGGTGCGTGTCCGAAGTGCGGGATGGCCCTCGAGCCCGTGATTCCCGCGCCGGTCACCAGGACCGAGTGGACCTGCCCGATGCACCCCGAGATCGTCCGAGACCAGCCGGGGTCCTGCCCGATTTGCGGGATGGCGCTCGAGCCTCGTGTGGTGACGCTCGAGGACAGGAATCCAGAACTTGACGACATGACTCGCCGGTTCCGAGTGTCGCTGGTGCTCACGACACCGATTCTGGCGTTCATGATTTCGGAGTTCATGCCCGGCCAACCGCTCCACCACCTGCTTCCCGCGGGCGGGCTGAACTTGCTCGAATTCGCTCTGGCGACCCCGGTCGTGCTGTGGGGTGGATGGCCGTTCTTCGAGCGCGGATGGGCCTCGGTGGTGAACCGGCACCTCAACATGTTCACGTTGATCGCGCTGGGTGTCGGCGCTGCCTACACCTACAGTGTCGTCGCCACGGCCGTGCCGGGACTCTTCCCGGAGTCATTCCGAATGGGCGGACAAGTCGCTGTGTACTTCGAACCGGCGGCGGTCATCGTGGTGCTCGTGCTGCTCGGCCAGGTGCTGGAGCTGCGAGCCCGCGGTCGAACCAGCGCGGCGATTAGAAATCTGTTGGGGTTGGCGCCGAAAACCGCCCGCAGGATCGACACGGACGGTACGGAGAAGGACGTTCCGCTCGAGCACGTGCACGTCGGCGACAGGCTTCGCGTCCGTCCTGGCGAGCGCGTGCCCGTCGATGGCGTCGTCCTCGAAGGCGCCACGAGCGTCGACGAGTCCATGGTGACGGGCGAGCCAATCCCAGTGGAGAAGATGCGCGACGCGAAGGTGACCGGCGGCACGGTGAACGGCACCGGCACCTTCGTGATGGAGGCACAGCGAGTCGGCGCGGACACGCTGCTCGCGCAGATTGTTCGAATGGTGAGCGAGGCGCAGCGCTCCCGCGCGCCGATTCAGCGGCTCGCCGACACGGTCTCTTCCTGGTTCGTGCCCGCCGTCATCGCAGTGGCTGTCGCGACGTTCGTCGTGTGGGCGACCTTCGGACCGGAGCCTCGACTGGCGCATGCCCTCGTGAACGCCGTCGCCGTGCTGATCATCGCGTGCCCGTGCGCGCTTGGCCTCGCGACGCCGATGTCGATCATGGTGGGCACCGGGCGGGGCGCCGAGTTGGGCGTCCTCCTGCGGAATGCGGAGGCCCTCGAAGTCCTCGAGCAGGTCACGACGATCGTCGTGGACAAGACCGGCACGCTGACGGAAGGCAAGCCGAGGCTTGTCACCCTCGAGCCAGTTTCCGGCATCGACGCGACAACGCTGCTGGGCCTGATCGCGAGCCTCGAGAACGTCAGCGAACATCCGCTCGCCGCCGCGATTGTCGCGGGCGCCCGTGAACGGAACGCCGGCATTGTTGAAGTCAGGGACTTCGAGTCCGTGACCGGCAAAGGGGTGACCGGCATAGTCGATGGGCGCACGGTCGCGATCGGCAATCTGGCGTACCTGGAAGCGCTCGGCATGGATCCCGGCCCGCTGCGGGTTCGCGCGGACGAGCTGCGGCGCGGAGGCCAGACCGTGGTGTTCGTTGCCGTTGATGGAAAGCCGGCAGGTCTCGCCGGCGTCGCCGACCCGATCAAGGCGACGACGCCGGAAGCGATCCAGGCGCTGCACCAGGAAGGCCTCGAGGTCGTGATGATCACGGGCGACAACCGGACGACCGCGGAAGCCGTGGCGAAGTCCGTCGGAATCGATCAGGTCGAGGCCGACGTGCTGCCGGATCAGAAGGCCGCAGTGGTCAGGCGCCTCCAGGAACGTGGCGAACGGGTAGCCATGGCCGGAGACGGCATCAACGATGCGCCGGCGCTCGCACAGGCCGACGTGGGCATCGCGATGGGTACCGGGACAGACGTCGCGATGGAAAGCGCCAGCGTGACCCTCGTCAAGGGGGATCTGCGGGGGATCGTGCGCG
This sequence comes from uncultured Vicinamibacterales bacterium, assembly GCA_964476725.1. Lineage (GTDB taxonomy): Bacteria > Acidobacteriota > Vicinamibacteria > Vicinamibacterales > 2-12-FULL-66-21 > JALZOC01. Next base: position 6,945 of record CAYZBZ010000065.1, on the reverse strand, counting down.
CTCGACGCCTGAGCCGGGCGACGATGAAGAACATCCGGCAAAACCTGTTCTTTGCATTTGTGTACAACGTGCTCGGCGTCCCGATTGCGGCTGGTGCGCTGTATCCGTTCTTTGGCTTGTTGCTGAGCCCGGTGATCGCGAGTGCGGCCATGACGTTCAGCTCGCTCTCGGTCATCACCAATGCGCTGCGGCTCAAGCGGGCGGCGCTGTGACGCCGTATCAAAATAGCGGACACCGGGCGGTCTCTTGAAAAGACATGTATCCAGTACTATTTCGCATCGGCACGTTCGAAATCACCAGTTTCGGCGTGATGGTGGCTGTTGCTGCACTGGTCGGCGTGTGGCTGTTCCGCCGCGAACTGCAGCGATCGGGCCTCCCGTCCGACGCGGCTGACGCGGGAATCGTCGGCGTCGTTGGTGGCCTCATCGGTGCGAAGGTGCTGTGGACTATCGAGCATGCAGGCGAGGGTCCGCTGACTGACCTGCTGTTCTCCCGCGGTGGCTTGAGCTGGTACGGCGGGCTCATCGGCGGCATCGGCGCCGGTCTCGCCTATATCATTCTGCGTGGGTACCCCGTCGTGTCGACACTCGCGGCTGCGACGCCGGCGCTGGCCTTGGGGCACTCGATCGGAAGAATTGGGTGCGTCCTCGTCGGGGACGATTACGGGACTCCCACGGATCTCCCCTGGGGGATTGCTTTCCCACAGGGGCTGCCTCCAACGAACGTACGGGTTCATCCCACGCAGTTGTACGAGGCGGTTGGCTTAGGAGTGCTTGGGTGGCTCCTGCTTCGGTGGCGTCGCAACGGTGTACCAGACGCGATCGTCCTTGGCCGTTATCTCGCAGGGGCGAGCACTCTGCGATTCGTCGTGGAGTTCATCCGGGTGAATGAACGCATCGCGTTCGGTCTCAGCGTGGCGCACTTGGTATCGCTTGCCGTTGCTGCTGTCGGAATCGGCATGCTCGTCGCGCATCAGCCTGCCCGTCGAAGGTTGCCTTGATGCGACGCATGTACCTGGTTACGCGAGATCTTCACCTGTACTTCGGTCTGTTCATCAGCCCCTTCATCATCCTCTTCGCCGTCAGCGTCTTCTACCTGGTGCACGCTCTGCCAAAGCGGGCTGCACCGGCCCAGGTCGACGCGTCACGCACTGTATCAGGCCTCAGCGTGCCGGTCGGCGCCGAGCGCCTGCAAGGCCGGGCTCGCGTTGATGCGCTACGACCCGTGCTGGACCAGCTCGGAGTTGCCGGAGAGGTGGACTTCATCCGACACGTGGCCAGCGAGCACCGCCTGGTGATTCCGGTGAGCGTACCAGGACGCGAAACGGCGGTCAGTCTGGACTACGAGCGGGGTACGGCGACCGTGTCATCGCGAAATCAGCCGTTTGGTGATGTGTTGATGTACCTGCACAAAACCCCAGGGCCGCACAACGTCGATATCCGAGGCAACTCGGCCTTCATGCGCGGTTGGCGTGTTGTAGCTGATGCGACGGTCTATCTGTTTCTATTTGTCACGGTCAGTGGCATTTATCTGTGGGTGGCACTTAGGGCTGAGCGCCGGATCGGACTGGCGCTCATGCTCGCGGGCGCCTGCTCTTTCTTTGGATTGGTCTATGTCATCGCCCATTAACGAAGTCATGGCGCCGGAGAAGCCCCGGCGCAACGCCGGGGACGTCTTCCCGGTCTGGAACCGTCGGTTCCACTACTACATCGGCCTCTCCCTACTGATCTTCTGCTGGCTGTTTGCTTTTACGGGACTGTTGTTGAACCACCCGAAATGGGAATTCGCGCAGTTCTGGCCCAACCGGTTGCAAACGCGCATCGAACAGAAGTTCCAGGGGCCAGAGAGCACGACGGATCTGGCGCGCGCGCGGGATCTCATGCGGCAGTTCGGAATCGCAGGCGAAGTGCAATGGCCCGGCGTGCAACCGGCAGGCGGGCCCTTCTCGTTTCAGGTCAGCCGGCCGGGACACATAGTCGAGGTAAAGGCAGATCTCGTCACGGGACGCGCGATGCTTCAGCGGAACGAGCTCAACCCCTGGGGTGTCATGCACTTGCTGCACACGTTCACCGGCGTGCGATCAACCGACCCTGCGAACGAGCGAGACTGGGTGCTGACGACCGTCTGGGCGCTGTCGATGGATGCTGTTGGCTTCGGGCTCGTCGTGATGGTGTTCAGCAGCTACATCATGTGGTACCGGCTGAAATCGAAACGCCGCGGCGGTATCGTCGCGCTGGCTCTCGGCTTCGTGACCTGCGGGCTGTTCGTCGCGGGCCTGCGATGGCTCCTCTGACACCCGGCAGGAGCTCTCGGGTTACGCAGCAACAGCCGCTCCTCGCGATTGCCAAATGGCTCGAGGTCAACGGCGAGGCGATCTACGGCACGCACAATTGGATGAAGTTCGCCGAGGGTGATGAGCGCTCCGGCAACGCGCTGGATGTCCACAGTCAAGGACGATACTCTCTTCGCGATCGTTCTCGGAACCTGTCACCAATGATCGGCGCCGCTCTCGTCACCCCGGCTCGACAACCCCGTTCATCCGGGGTCAGCCGCCGACAGGCACTCGAACTCGTGCGAGACGTGCAGAAAAGCATCGACGACAGCCGGATCGAAGTGCGTGCCTTTGCGCGCCACGATTAGCGCGACGGCCTGCTCGTGTGACATGGGGTGCTGATAGGGCCGGCGCGTGATGACGGCGTCGTACACGTCCACGACCGCCATCACCCTCCCGGCGATTGGAATCTCCGTGCCGCGCAGACCCTGCGGATAGCCCGTGCCATCCCACTTTTCGTGGTGGGTATAGACGATGTCCTTGGCCAGCCCGAGAATCACGTCGTCGTGCGACCCGACGTCACGCTCCGCATTCAGGATCACGTCGCGGCCGTACTCCGGATGCTTTCGCATTTCCGCCATCTCCTCGGCGGTCAGCGGCCCCGGCTTGTTCAGCAGCCGATCGGGCACGCCGACCTTGCCGATGTCGTGGAGCGGGGCGAGGCTCGCGAACAGGTCGATTCGCTCGGGCGTCATATACGCGCTGAACTGCGGATGCGTGGCGAGCCGCTGGGCGAGGAGGCGCCCGTAGCGTTGCGTCCGCCGCGAATGCCGGCCGGTCTCGGCGTCCCTGACGGCCGTGAGCGACAGCAGCGCCTGGACCATGAGCCGCTGCGAGGTGACCTTGTCATGGCCCGCCTGATCGGCGCGGCGGCGCTCGATCGTAAACCGCGCAGCGGTCATCCCGGCCAGCGCGGAGGCCAGGCCCAGGGTCGGAAAGAGCGGCGACAGAAAAATGCCCCTGGCCGAAAACAGGGAAATCGCTCCGCTCCACACCGCCGCGAGGCACGCAGCCATGCCGAGCGCGCCCCAGCCGAGACCGAGCCGCCCGACCAGCAGGGCCATGACGATGCCCAGTGCAAGCACGATCTGCGTCTCGAACGTGACGCCGAACTCGGGCCGGCGAATGAAGTCCCGCTGTAACAGATTGTCGGCCACGGTGGCCTGAACTTCGACGCCTGCAAACAGCGTATCCACGGGGGTCGTCACCACCTCGCGCGTGCCGAGAGCCGTCGTCCCTACGAACACGATCTTGTTCCTGAACGTGTCGGCGCGCGTGTTGCCGCTCAGCACGTCGGCCGCCGAGACGTAAGGGAAGGTGCGTTTGGCGCCTCGATAACGCAGCAGCAGGTTGCTCTTGCCGTCGAGCGGCACATTCCGATTGTCGAGCATCAGGAACACGGTGTTCACGTTGGCCACCCGGAGCGCGATGTCACGTGCTCCGGTGGCTGCAATGACGACGGCCAGTGCCAGCCCGGGGTAGACGCGCCCGTCGAGCTCCACCAGCAGAGGCACGCGCCTGAGGAGACCGTCCGGATCGGGGGCGGCATTGAGAAACCCCGAGGCGCCGGCAGCCTGCGTCAGGATTGGAAGGCTGCAGATGGCGCCCGTGGCTCGAAAGAACGGATCGTCCGCAAGCTCGTCCCCGCGCCGAATGATGGCGAGGCCCAGCGGATGCCGCACGCACGCGCTCGATCCCGCGGGGACGCGATCAAACGTCAGCGCATAGCCCAGCACGACCCCGCCCGTACGAAGCGTCTCGGCGAGCACGCCGTCTGGATTGGAGCCGCGCCCGTCGTACCGGTCCGCTTCCGCGAAGACGACATCGAGTGCGATCGTTGACGCGCCCAGCTCCCGAAGGCGCGAGATCAGGGTGCCGATGAGGTCACGGCGCCAGGGCCACTGACCGATCGCCGCCAGACTGCGCTCGTCCACGTCCACAATGACGACCTGGCCGTCCGGCGGATGGGTCCGCGCGGCGCGCACCAGCCTGTCGTACACGCTGTATTCGAGATTCGCGAGGAAAGACGGCCGATAGAGGGAGAGCACGGCCGTGATGAAGATGGGCGCCAGACCGCACAGAATGACGCGACGGCGGGGCCGAAAACTCATCTCACTGTGATTTCGACGCGTCGATTGCGAGGCTCGGAGACGTCGTCAGCGGTCGCAACCAGCAGATCCGACTCACCGTGGGAGATCACGTCGATGAAGGACGCGTCGAGGCCGGCCCCGACGAGGAAGGTGCGGACGGTATTGGCGCGCTTGAGCCCAAGCTCGAAGTTACGGACGGGTGTCCCTGTGGTATCCGTGTGCCCGACGACGATGACGTCAGCGAACGGGCGGTCCTTGACAGCCTTCAGGATCTCCCGGACGAGCGCGGAGCTCTCTTCGGTCAGCTCGTCCGACTCGAAGCGGAAGTACAGGGTGAAACGCCGGGGTGGAGGCGGAAGGGCAGACAGCGCGTCGCCGAAGACCCGCTGAACCTCCGCCTCGCTCATGACCGTCGCCGGGGTGGGCGGCTGGTTGGCGGAGACCCGGGTTGATTCCCGCGCCGCGGCGAGGTCGGTTGCCCCCTTGGGGTTCGAGGCGACTGCGCGGCCGACCACGCCGGTGTCCCGGTCGGGGAGCAGCACGATCAGAGCCTGACCGGAACGCTCAGGTGTTCGAATGCGCTGCGGCCCGCAGGCCGACACCAGCCCGGCCGCGCACACCGCCACTACAAAGGCGACCCGCCGCACCTCAATCACTCCGGATTCACTCTGGCAGAACGCGGACGGCCAATGTCGTACCGCGAACGCCGACAACGGCCCCTGGCGTTTCGAGTCGAACGGAGTCGGGTGAGAGCTTGGCGATGCGTCCCGACACATAGGCCACGACGCCGCGGGCCACACTTAGCACGAACCCGATCCGGCTTTCTGCGGGGACGTACACGAAGCGGGCGAGACGCACTTCACTGCCAGGCCCCAGCGAGACCCGCGTGTCGTCTTTCAGGGTGATCCCGAGGCGGCCATCGGCGCCGGTCCTCAGGCCATCGGCTTCGAAGACCAGCTGACCGGCCTGGGCCGGTACGGCTTCGCCGGCTCGTACGATGAACGCCGAGCCCGAAGCGACTTTGATGCGGCCGACGCCGGCGGGCTGTTGGGCGAACGCCGGTGCTGCCGCGAGCACGAGAGCAAACGCGCCGATCATCCAGCGTCGAGTCTTCATCTGGCTCCCCCTTGTGTACTTCCAGATTACTCCCTTCGCTCCCGGTTGCTACATAGTCGCAGCATCTTCTCAAAATAGGACACAAAGTTACGGAATTGATCCGCGTCGCCGCAGGTGCAGAGGACCGTCTCTACATCCGTGAGAGGCTTCTGAATGCCTTCTGCCTTTGCGATTCTGCTGTACCCTACCCGAAGGGGGACATATGAGGAACTGGTCGCGGAGAGGCATCCTGGCAATGGCGTTGACGACGGTGATGATCGCAGGCGCCGGCGCGCAAGGGCCGCCAAGGGTCGACGTGTTCAAGACCTCCACGTGTGGCTGCTGCGTAAAATGGGTGGAGCACCTGCGAGCCCAGGGATTCGCGGCGAAGACGACGGACCTCGCGAACCTCTCCGAGGTGAAAGCGAAACACAACGTGCCGCTGGCCGTGCAGTCCTGCCACACCGCCATCGTGGGCGGCTACGTGATTGAGGGGCACGTGCCGGCCGCGGACATCAAGAGGCTCCTGAAGGAACGTCCTGCGGTGGTGGGACTCGCGGTTCCAGGCATGCCGATCGGCTCTCCAGGCATGGAGGGACCTGACCCGAACCGCTACGACGTCCTCTCCTTCGACAAGCAGGGGAAGACGCGGGTCTTCTCAACGCACGGCCGCTGATCGCGTGCGGCCGATTCGGCGTCCGCCTTCATAGCCGGGCTCGGTCCGCAGGCGGACACGATGGCAGTCTCACCACAGCATCTTGACGCCGAACTGCAGCTGGCGCGGCGTGTTCGCCTGCGTATTCACGAGGCCGAACGAGCTCGACGTGACGCTGGTATTCGGCGAGCCGAACTGCACGCGGTTCAGCGCGTTGAAGGCTTCAACGCGTGCCTGGAGCCGCATCCGGCCGCGCAGCTCGAAGTGCTTGAACAACGACAGATCGAGATTGCGCACCCTGTCGGTCCGGAGCAGCGGGAAGGTCGCGCCGGCATTGCCGAAGGAAAACGCGGGCGGCTGACTGAAGACAGTCGTGTCGAACCACCGCGTCAGCCGATCCTCGCGCGGCCCGTCGAGTCCTGGATCCTGCCCGTTCCAGTTCGCGCGGATGACCGGATTGAGACCGGCTGTGTTGCTGGCCGAGATGGTCAACGGCGTTCCGCTCTGGACCGTGACGATGCCGTTGATCTGCCAGCCGCCGAGTACGGCATCGACGACAGCCGGCGCGCCAAAGCGGCGCCCCTTCCCGAACGGGACTTCGTACAGGGCGCTCAGCACGAGCCGGTGCGGAATGTCGTACGAGGCGACCGAACGGCTGGCGCGGACATCGTAGCTGTTCTGGTGGCTCTCGCCTTCCTTGATCGCCTTGGACCACGCATACGACCCGGCGAGCATCAGCCCGCGGCTCATCCGGCGGTTCACGCTGACCTGCA
>CAYZBZ010000064.1:0-17852 GCA_964476725.1 uncultured Vicinamibacterales bacterium | reverse complement strand
TAGGGCCTGGCGCGTCGCAGTGCCCGCGCGCGTCGCTTGGCTTCGACGAACGCAATCGCCTCGCCTTCGGTCATCGTCTTGCCGCGGTTTTGGCGATGTGCTCGTGCCAGCGCCGGGGACAGCTTGAACCGGACGACCTTGCCTTCGACGATGGCAGTCGCGTACATGACACCAGCGTACGCAAAGAGGCTGACCAACACAAGCGACGCAGTCACCCACCGAGTCCATGCTGAGGCCCGGCTTGTCCGGGCGGCAGAGACTTGATTGCACGCTGGATTTCGTGTCCGCACAGAACCTGCTCCCCGGCGGCGGAACGGACCCCCAGGATCGCCACCGTCGTACCGGTAAGCGCGACGCCACCTGACCGCCTTCGAGCACTCAAAAGCTCCGCCAAACCATGCGCTCACGCCGCGCGCCGGTCTGCACATCTGACACCCCGCTGTCCGAAAATGCACATCAGAACCGGGCACGCGGAACCGAGACGCGAATCTGGGGCTGGCTCGAGTCGTCATACCGGTCGCGATCGCCAGAACCGCCGCGGCTTCCACGATCCGGGGTACTTCCATGCCGCTCGTCGTCGCGCGAGTCGTGGTCGCGAGGGTCGAGGTCAAACATGGCGACCTCCGAACACTTGCCGGCCGGAGGACTCGGCTACGAACAGCTGACGTGTGACACAGGTGTGACACGCCGTCACGGTCTGGGGTGGGAAGCGGTTGCCTCCCACCCTCGAAAAAGGCCGAACAATAAGGGGAAGACGTCTCAGGCGGTTTCGGGCTGGCCCGTACATTCGGCCTTCTAAGCCGGGGGTCGCAGGTTCGAATCCTGCCGGGCGCGCCAATTGAGTAGCAACGATAGCTGACGGAGCCTCATCGCCTCAACGATTGGTCTCGGTCAGCCAGTCCAGCACGCGTGCCTGGACTTTGCGCCCGAAGCGATTGAAGTCCGCGGGCGTTTCCAGCGTTACCCCCGGTACACGTTCGACCTCCGCGCGCACATCGTTGACCCGCGCATACCGGTCGAGCGTTGGCGCCACGAGCAGCACGGGCCGTGATGCGGCGAGCGCCAGCGGCTCGTCGAAATCGAAGGGCAGCCGCGTCTCGTTCCCCACGAAGAATCCAAGCCGAGGCATCAGCCCGTGCAGGTGCGAGTAGTGGCGGATCCCCTCGACTCCCCGGTCAGCGCTGGCCAGCCGGAGAGGATCGAATCCGGACACGGCGGCGAGCGAATGCACACGCTCGTCCATCGCCATTGTCAGCAGCCCCACCTTGCCACCCAGCGAATAGCCCATCAGCGAAATGCGGGACGCGTCGACAGCATCGAGAGCCACCAGTGCATCAATCGCAGCGCGTGTATCAGCAACCATCTTTCCCATCAGCGACCATTTCGGATACCGGCGATAGAAGTCCCGCGCGTCCCGCACGCGCGCGCCAAACCCGATCTGGTCGAACGCCAGGACCGCGAACCCGCGCGTCACGAACGCCGGAATGGACGGCCGTTGCTCGAGTCGGTAATCCGAGCCGGTTGATTCCCACGGCGAAGCCGCCGACCATCCGTTCTGGTAGCTGTACGGGTGCAGCCAGATCACGACCGGCCACTTTCCGTCCGGCTTCCCGGCCGGATAGAACAGGTCGGCCTTGAGATCGTCGCCGAACGGAATTTCGGCCCAGCCCATGCCCTCCTTTGCGACCCGCGCTCGCGCCGCGGCGTCGGCGCCCGGACGCTTGAAGAGCCCCGCCAGCCAGCCGTCGCCGGTTCCAGTCGTCGGCAACGTGCTGACCGTCAGTCTGGCCGCGCCGGGAGGCTCCTCGCCGAGCGCCCATGCGATCCGCTTTCGACGTGATCCCGCGTCATCGGCCGGACGGAAGTGACTCACCGGATACGACGCGGCGTCGATGCTCTCGCCGGACAACCGGCGCCACTCGTCGAACGTGTAACCGTGGATCCACGTTTCGATCTTGGGGTGCGCGCGGCGACCGAATACCGCGTCGAAAAAATCCACGAAGTTCTCGACATCGCCGGCGGTGGTCTCGTGCTCGCCCTCTCTCAGCTGCAGCCAGATGTTCTGCTCGCGTCCCAGAAACTGGTACACGCGAAGGGCCGAGCGATACGCCTGTTCGAACCCGACGGGATTGCCAGCCGACTCGGCATATCCGGAGTACATCATCAGCCCGCGCGGCGCGACCAACGCCAGCAGCGAATGCTGGTCCACCGGCAGCTTGTCCTCGCGACCCGCGAAGAATCTCAATCGTGGATTGAACCAGTGCGATTGCGCACCCGTCAGCAGCTCGATGCTCTCGTTGACGAACGGCTCGGTCGTGTATCGCCACGGATCGTTTTCTCCGCTGTTGCCGCTCGAGGGCACCACGGCACCGATACGTTCATCGAATGCCGCCGCGAGCAGCGCCTGCTTGCCGTTGCGCGAATGCCCGGCCAGTCCGATGTGAGCCTTGTCGATTTCCGGCAGCGTGGTCAGATAATCCACGGCCCGCGACGCAGCCCACGCCCATCGCGCCAGCGTGGACCAGTCGTACTCGGGATACGTCTCGATCCACGCGTCCGAATCGTCGCCGTTGCCATACCGCGGATCGGTCGCGTGATAGACGCACGCGACGTAGCCGCGCCGCACCGCCGTATAGATCCAGGGATGGTTACGCGCGTGATTCGTCAGGAACACGGGGAACGGACCCCGACCGTCTGGAATGACCAGCTCCACACGCAGCGTGGCACGGCGCCCCGGGCCGAATTCCAGTCGCACCTCGCGCACCGTCGCGCCGCCGTCGCGTCGTGTCGCCGTCACGGTCGCGCGGAGGTTGTCCGGCGCCGGAGGCATCCTGCCGAAGATCCACTGCTCCACCTGCGCCCGCAGCGCGCGCCTCTGTTGCGCCCACAGGGCCGGCGTGGTCACAGGGACCGCACGGCCGTCCTCGCGCAACAAGAGAGGATCGGGCAACTCCGGAATCGACGGCAGCGCATCGAAGTCCGGGGGCAACTCCCCGGTCCGCTTCAGCCAGTCTTCCCATGTGCGGTCGTGCGCGTTGATGCGTCCGGTCGCCGGCGGGCGGCTCGGCTGCAGCATCCGCAGGAGCTCGTCACGGGTCTGACGACGAGTATCCGTGGGCGACTGCGCGCGCAGGGTCACGACGGCCAGGACGAGGGCACACAACGATCGAATTGCTGATCTCATTGGGCGTGGATGATGTGCGGGAGCGATGAAAACGATCTAGACGAGCCTTTCGAGAAACTCGCGGTTCGCGCGTGCGTTGGCGATCGTCTCCTGAACGGTCGCCCCGACGGCAGTGCCCTCGACCATGATTGGACCCTTGAAACCGGCCGACTTCAGTTTCCTGAACACGCCGGCGAAATCCACTTTGCCCGTGCCGAACTGGATCATGACCTCGTCGCCGCGAGGATCCGGGTTCGCGGTGCCGAAGGGAGGCGCGCCGACCTCGCGTTCCATGAAATGTGGACCGGCGCAGTCCTTCGCAACCACACCCGTCACGTATGGACCGATGATCTCCAGTGCCGCCACGGGGTCCTTGCCCGTGTAGTAGACCACGTTGCCGGGGTCGAGGAAGATGCTGAAGTTGGGATGGTTGACTTGCCTCACCCACCCAACGAGCTCACCGGACGTGTTGTTCAGGCCATGATGATGCTTGATCGCAATCTGAACGCCGCGCTCCTTGCCGAACGCCGCCGCGTCCGAGAGCGCTTTTGTGACGTGGACGTACTGATCCTCCTGACCCATCCCCAGATAGAGCGCATATTTCTGTCCGAGCGCGTGCGCATCCGCAATCTGCTGGCGCACGCTCTTGACGGCGTCTGACAACGACACGCCCGTCGGGACCGACAGGCTCGCGATGGTCGTCGTCAAGCCGCGCGCGGCGAGCCTTTCCTTGAGCGCCGCGATTGATTCGGGCGTCACCGGAGGGGCCGCGCCGCGTCCCCGTTGGCCGCCCTCCGGAGCGGCGCCTGCCGCTGCGGCCGGCGCCGGCGCAGACGCCCGGATCATATCGGCCGACTTGAAACCGGCGGCCTCGATGGCATCGAGGAGCTCGTCCTGGCTCAGACGAAACCTCGAGAAGGGCCTGGCATGGCAACCGATCATCGGGCGTGTCCCCCTCGAATCCTGCGCGCCATGCGCGGAAGCCGGCAGCAAGGTCGCCGCCGCGCCCGCCAGGGCGGTGGTGAGAAACTCGCGGCGAGAACTGGATAGATACGTCATCGTGTCACTCCACCTGATCGCGGCGGATTCTAACGCAATCCGCGAGAAATCTGCAGTCCCACCCTTGTCTCTCCTGCAGGCACCTGCTGGCATCCCGCTGTCCTACCCAAGGCAATCGTCAGTTTTCCTGGAATCGCAGCGGAGATGCTCTGGATGTAACCGGTCCCGGGGTTGTAACTCAATACCTTCTTGTCACCGGAAATCTGCGGCTCCGCATTGGACTCGACCCGGGTGTGCTTGCCGATCACTTCGAGCTGGACGTACTTGAGGGTAGCCGTTCCGTCGAAATAGGTGATTCGGAGTGGCGTTCCGGTCGCTGACCCGTTGCCGTCGCATGTTGCGCCCGCGTTGTGCGCGACGGTGGATGTAGTAATCGTCATTCGACCGCTTCCCGCCGGTAAGCTGTAGCACAGTGCATCATGTTCGTGCTACACTGCGCACGTGAAAGTCTACATTCACGCCCGTCTTGGCAAAGAGGACCGGGCCGCCCTCGAAGCGTTGAAGGAAACGACAGGGCAGACCGAATCAGAGATCGTTCGACGTGGCCTGCAACTGGTGGCTCAGGAAGAACGGCGGCGTCGAAGTGCGCTCGAGCTCGCCGGGCACAGCGTCGGGCGCTTCAAGAAGGGCCCGCGTGATCTGTCCACGAACAGGAAGCACCTCGAGGGCCTCGGCGAGTGAATCCCGCGGGAATCCTGCTGGATACGGGTCCGCTGGTGGCCCTGCTGTCGAAGAACGACGCAAACCACGACCGGGCGCGCCGAGTGTTCGCCGAGTGCGCGCCGCCCTTCCGCTGTTGTGAGGCGGTTGTGGCCGAGGCGTGCTTCCTGATACGGAAGGTGCACGCCGCGGGGCCTGCCGATGTCGTGGCGCTTGGAGCACGCGGCGTCTACAGCATCGCGATCTCCGCCGAAGAGCACTGGACCAACATCGAGGCGCTCTTGAAGAAGTACTCGGATCGGCCGATCTCTCTCGCCGACGCATGTCTGATCCGATGCGCCGAGATTCACCAGGAGGCCAGAATGCTCACGTTCGACAGCGACTTCAGCGCCTACAAGTGGGCGCGAAACAGAAGATTCGAACTCCTGTAGAGGAGACTCCGCCGATGTCACGACTCCAAAACACATCGTTGGTCTTGTTCACCTTCTCGACAGTTGTCCTCGTGAGCCTCCTGAGCGTCGGCGCACTCGCCGATGGGCAGGCGCCCGCTCGAGCGGGTGCTCCGGGCCCGTATCCGCGCACCGGCCTGCGACTTCCGGACATGCCGCTGCACGATCCGTGGATTCTCGCGCACCGACCGAGCCGGACCTACTATCTCTACACCTCGAACATCGCGAGGATGACCGGCGTCACGCGCACGGGCACGATGGTCTACAAAAGCAAGGATCTTGCGAGCTGGGACGGTCCGTTCAACGTCTTTCAAGTGCCGGAGGGCTTCTGGGCCACGCAGGGCGGCTGGGCGCCTGAAGTGCACGAGTACAAAGGAAAGTTCTATCTCTTCACGACCGTCCACGATCAGCAGAAGATCATTGCTCGGCCTCCCGAGGTCGTGGAAACGACGTACGCGCGCGGTACGATCATCGCCGTCAGCAACTCGCCGGATGGTCTGTTCACACCGGTCAAGAACGGTCCGATTCCACCGGCCGACCTGATGACGCTCGATGGCACGCTGTACGTCGATCCGGCCGGCTCGCCGTGGATGGTCTACGCGCACGAGTGGATTCAGGCGCGCGACGGCACCATGGAAGCCATTCAGCTGAAGACCGATCTCACGGACGCTGCACCTGGCGCACCGATCGTGCTCTTCAAGGCCTCTGCCGCGCCCTGGCTCGATCCGGCCACACCCAAGGATCACTACGTGACCGATGGGCCGCAGTTCTTCCGCACCAAGGACGGGCACCTCCTGATGCTCTGGTCGAGCTACGAAAACGGCAGCTACGTGGAAACCGTGGCGCGCTCATCGTCGGGGACGCTCAAGGGACCGTGGGAGCAGTTGGCGCCGCTCGTCAAGGAAGACAGCGGCCACGGCATGCTGTTTCGCTCGTTCGAGGGTCAGTTGATGATGGTCCTGCACCGGCCCTTCCGCAATGCGCGCGGGAAGATCTACGAGATGGAGGATCTCGGCAACAACCTGAGAGTCGTGCGAGAGCGGACGGACCTGGACGGCCCGGGACAATGGTGATTGATTGCGCGCTATGAGGAAGCGCTCACGCGCAAGCTCGTGACCGAGCTGAATCCGCGATCGGATCAATGACACCGGCCCGCCAACTCCCGATGCTCCGTCCGTCAGCTCCTGGTGTTCAGCTTTTAGCGGATCCCGTTCCCGCTATCCGACACCGACCTGGGCAGCCGGTCGGCCGGAATTCCCAGCGCGAGCGCAATGGCGCGCAGCGACGTCTGGAATACGCGCACGTTGCGAGGTCCGGTGCGCAGGAGCTGCTTCTGTGCGCCTGTCAGCGCCTCGAGCTTGGGATCGACAAAGCCGTATCCGATACCTCTTGGCTCGACGCGTATCGGACCGTCCAGCACCGGCGTGCTGAGCAGCAGCACGATCGCACGCTCGAACGTGCGATCGAACGGCGAATCCCCAAGCTCCCGGTACGCCTCTTCGATCCGGGGCTTGAGCGTCGCGTAAAGACGCGCGCTGCCGTCCGCCTCCATCGATGCCGCGGCAGCGGCCAGTGCGTCGTACCGCTCGTAGCTGCGCGGATCGATGATCAGACCGTCGCCGCGTTCGACGACGCGAAAGTCCGATGACGGACGGAGCATCGGGAGTTGGCGGGCGGGTGTTTTTCCTTCGGCGACGTTCGCGACACCGATGGTGAAGCTGCGAATGAGATTGTCGGTCGCGAGCCAGGCTGCGACACGCGGATGCGAGGAGAGCTTTTTCACCAGCTCGCGGACCAGCGCATCGCTTTCGTCAAGCGGCGGGAGCACGATCGGCGCGGCATCGCCGCCGAGCGGCTGAATGGCCGGCTGCGCGGTCCGGACGCGTTCGGCCGCGGGCGCGGGAGCCGAGGATGGGCAACCGAAGACGATAAATGCCGCGATGACAGCCGCACCGATGAGCAAGGCCGCAAGGACCCACAATCCCGCCGAACGCTGCGGAGGAGGCGGCTCGTCTGGAGTTTTCAGGAGGTCGTAGTCCGATACATCCGGCATCATTCACCCCTTGCCCGGCCCTTTTGGACTCGGCTGTCGCCCGTCGCGACGCTGGCCCTTGGCCTCGGCGTCAACACCGCGATCTGTAGCCTGACACGCGAAGCCTTGCCGCGGTTAGCAGCTAGTTAGCGAATTACTTGCGCGTTCGTAGCTCAACTCGGTTCGGACAGTCCCCTCCTAGAGAGTACGCCTTCGCGCAGTGCGAGGGAACTCGGCGGCTGGCGCCGCTACGCGTGCCGGGAAATCGCTCCCAGCTCGTACTCTTCAGCTCCCGCGCCGACTACGGATGCGTGTGGACGACATGTGCCAGGCGCACTGATGCGCCGGTGGTATTCAGGATTTACGCGGATCACAGGGCCGGAAGTCGCCGCGACGAATCGCTGGGCGCGCTTTCCGGCTGCGCAGTGCAGCGGCACGCTCCGCATCGCGCCTGCCGCCGAGTCCCCTCGCCCTGCGCGAGGTGACCCCGTGATTGTCACAGGCTCCTCAACTCGGTCCGGACCGAGTTGACCTGATGCTTGTCAGCATCCTGCCGTTCCTCCCCTAACTCCTGTTTGAACGCCCCGATTGAGAGAGTGCGATCAGAATCCCAACGACACCGCCAGCCCGTGACTTCCCCGCGCGCTCGGCGGGGCCATGGTAACGCTCATCGACTTCGCGGGTGCACGATAGAGCGTCGTACGGCTCTTGTGCAGCGACATGTTGTCGGTCCGGCTCACCTGGTCGGCCGGAATGACGACCGCCGTGGGCAGTGAAAGACCAGTGGTTCAGCCAGTCAAGGCGTGGATCCGGAGCAGGGGAGCGTTTGGGGCTTGCCGATCAGGCCGCTCTGGCGCGCTCCTTACCAGCGTCGGGGTATGGCTGGTGCGGCTCGGCCCGCCCCCGGTTTGTAGTCTTTCAGATGGCGCCCGACCCATCCGTAGCGAAGGGCCGCAGGCACTTCGATGTACTTCGCGTCACGCCAGACGATGAATCGGATGACGGGATCGAGGCTGGCCCCTCTGGCCGCGTCGTACTGGGACAGGTTCTGCGCGCGGATGCCGTCTACGGCAACGACAATGTCGCCGATACGCATGCCGTTGCGTTCGCCCAACTTCCCCACGGCTACGACTTCTATGCCGGTTGTCGGGGCATCCCGCAGCGATGGCATCACGACAGGCACAATTCCGCCGGGAAACACTTTCCACGTGAGCGCGTCAACTTCCATCCCTTTGCGGTGCTGCCGGAGGTAGAACCCCAGAAGTGCCTCCGGATCGTCATAACGTTCGTACTCCAGGCGATAGAAGCGCTCTGCCGCCCGAGCATTCCCGCTCCAATCGTAGAGGCGGGCGCGCGTGATGAGTCCCCGGCCGGAGTACGTATCCGCGGCGCGATCCGCGAGCGCGTTGGCTTTGGCGTACTCGTGTCGCAGGAAATAATCGCGCACCATCCATTCGGCCCCATTCGCAATCCCGACCTCGTTGCGGCCTGACGTAAACCACCGTTCGTACGCATCCCGCGCAGCGTCCAGCCGATCGTGGTCCACGTAATACTCCGCCAGATCGTAGAGATGCTCGGGCCCCATTTGGACGACAGGCTCCATCGCGGCAGCGTAGGCGTCGGGGTCCTCCTTGAGCGCGGAGGCAATCCGACGCGCAAAATCCAGGTTGAAGGCCGCCATCTCGCCGAACTCCTTCTTCAGAACGGCTGCCGGAGCCTTGTCGTATCCCGGTCCGATCGAGACCCATGCCAACCGATGCGCGTAGGGAGCGGCTTCCCGGAACGGCGCAATCTCGGCGGCGGTGAACTGGGCCGCGAGGCTGGCCGGCCAGGGACGCGTATTGGGCTCGAAGACAGTGCCGTAGGGAAACGGTGGGACAAACCACGACTCGGCCGGTGGCACTCGAACCGGCAGGCCGGCCCATCCTTCTTTCATGAGTACCGATTTCCACATCCAGTGCGTCACAAGCTCCGGGTGCTTCTGGAGGAGAGCGAGCGACGCGGCCATACCGGGCCTGGCCTCTTCCTTGGTGGGCGCCAGCGTGATCGCCAACAACGGGTAAAGTCGCAGTCCGGCAAACGTGCGCTCGATCTGCTCGCGGAACTCCTTCGCCTGGTCCTTGACGGCGATCACGCTGGAGAGATACGTGTCGCGCGCATTGAGGGTGGTCATCAGGTGGCGCTCGGCAATCGCCGCCCACATCGGCCAGTCGATGACCCACACAGCGCCGTTCGGACCTATCGGGCCTTCCGTCGGTTCGACCTTCAGCTCGTTGATGAGCGACTCGGCGCTGTCGAGTGAAACGGCCGGGCCATATGTCTTTCGGGCTTCTGCCGCTTCGAGCAACTCCTGGGCCACGGCACTGTCGGCGAAGCGGTTTCCCCCGTCCACGCCCGGATGGCCCTGCATCACGATCCGCCCCCAGTCCGGTACGTCCGCGCGATCGTGGATCGCGTCGATGACGTCGAGCGTACCCGGAGCGCCGAGCGATGCATCTGCCGCCCGCACGCCTTCAAGCTGTTCGAGCAGGGTCGCATGGTCCGGGTCGCGCAGGATGCGCCAGTCCGACGTGTTCCTCATGCGCATCGCGCGCTTCCAGGACTGGACGGGCTCGTTGGATCCTGTGGGGTCGAGCGCGTCCAGGCGATCGAGCGCGGTGCGCTGACGGCCGACGATCGTGAAAAGGACGATATCGGACAGGCGCCGCGCGCCGTTGTCGGCGGAAACGCCCAGGGCATCGGCCATCGCAAGGTGTGCCGTCATCCTCGAGATGAGCCGGCGTGGATCGTTGAACGCGAGCGCCGCTTCACGGAGCGCGAGTGTGCCGACAAGAAGCGCAGCCTCCGCGTGCGCGTCGGCACAACGCATGTTCGCGCGCAACCGCGCCGAGACCCGCGCGTTCTCGCGCTGAATGACTTCCCGCGACGGCTGGAGCAACGCGGCAACGATGGACGATTCCGAAGGTTCGCACGCGGCTCCGGGACCGACAACGGCCGCCGCGAGCGCCGCATAGACTGTCGGCGCCCATATGTGGTCGGTCACGCCAATGGCGATTGGCGCGCGTCCGGCCGGGGTCACTTCGAACCGGGCCAGTTCGGCGTCGGATTGTGGCACCTGGCGCACCAACTGCACGCCGGGAGACGGCGCCGCGCGATTGGCGTACCCAGCCATGCTGCCGATGGCAGCCGTGACGTCCTTCACGATCCAGAGCTGTTCCGTCGGAAGGAAGGCGACAGACTGCGCCGTGGTCACCAAACGCGCGGGGGCATTGTGAGACGCGAATGCATAGAAGGCGGCGCCGACGACGCCTGCGGCAAGGCACACGAGGGCCACGTACGAAAGTAAACGCTTCATGAGTGAAAGGAATCCTTCAGGAGGGAGTAGCTGGGGAGGCTGACGTAGCTGATTATACACGATCAATCGAACGGGCCGGTTCACGCTCAGGTAGCGCTCCTTTTTCCCTTGTCCCTTTTCGCTTCCGGCTTCAGCCGGAAGAGCGACGATATGCGACAATCCCCCGCGGCAATGCTGAGCCCGGAGAACTTTCGGCGCATCGCACTCGGGAATGAAGGACGCCGTCGAAGGGGCCCACATGGGCCATCCCGACTTCCGCGCCGGCGGCAGGATTTTCGCGACGCTCCACACCGATCGTCAGTGGGGAATGGTCAAGCTCACACCCGATCAGCAGCAGGCGTTCGTCAGGGAGAATCCCGGAACGTTCGCGCCCGAGAACGGCGCGTGGGGACGTCAGGGATGCACGCGCGTGCGGTTGGATGCCGCCGATGAAGAGACGCTCGGCGAAGCGATGACACTCGCCTGGCAAAACATCGCCAGGACAGGCGCCAGCAAACGCTCAACTCCCGGGCGAGTCACCCGAGCGAACCGCAAATCGAAGGATGGCGCCTAGGGCAAGCGCCGCGTCAATGCTTGCGCGCCGCCGCCAGCCAGACGTCGACGAGCGCGAGCGACGGCCCACCACTGGCACGATACGCGTCGGCGAAGCGCGTCATGCGCGCGCGATCCTGCTCGATGCTCTCAACCGGCCGGCCATTCCCGAACGCTTCGTACAGGACCAGCAGCGCGAGCGCGAGTGACGGCTCGTCTTCCGCACCCTGCTGAATCAGATCGTCGACCGCCTGCAAGCCGTCCGCGTATTTTCCAGCCAGCAGCGCCGCGACCACGAATCGACGTTTCAGCCCCTCATCGTGCGGCCAGCGTGCACGGGCCCCGTCGAGGTCCTGAAGCGCCAGATCTCCTCTGCCCTGACGCAGGAGCGCGTCGGCCAGAAGGAGGTGAGGCGCGAGCGCGTCACCTTCTTTGATGAGCGAGGTGCGCCAGGCGGCGGCCGCTTCCTTGTCGTTGCCGCCTGCCGCGTAGCAGGCCGCCAGATACACCATCGCAGGATAGAAGTCGGACGAGGCACGCATCGCGCTGCGGAACGCGTCGGCCGCAGGGTCGAGCTTTTTCTGCGCGAGCAGCGACACCCCTTTGAGAAACGCGGCGACCGGGGCCTCGGCAGCCAGGCCATCGGATACGACCAGCTCGCCGATTGGGACGCTGCGCGCACGTTCGAGAAGCTCACGCATCGCCGGCGACGCCGCGTCGGGCCTTGCGGCCACGCGATCGAGAAACGCGCCGAGGACCGTCGGCGCGAGCACCTGGTCGAGCGCAAACGGCGGCACGGCGCCGAGTGCGCGCGCGGCAAGCGGCGCAGGCTTCACGCGCGAGACGACGGCCGTCGACCCGCTCGTGGCTTCCGTCAGGATCCGCGGCGCTCCCATCACCTCAAACGCGCGCCGCACTTCTCCCATCGCCTGGCCGCCGGACTTGACCTTCGCGCGGGCCACGTACTGCCCGGGCGGCAGGACACGCATGTCTGCCACCGCCTGCGCGACGACGGATCCGTCGTGTGGGCCCGGCGACAGCACGCCCGCGGTATGAACGAGCGCCGGACCCTCGGCGGTCGCGGCAATCTCGAATGTCACGTCCGCGCCGGCGACGTGGCCGCTGTCCCCTTCCAGACCCAGCTCCAGCGCAAGCCGTTCGTCCTGTCGCACGCCGTCCAGAGCGAACCGCGGTTCCCCCTCGCCTCCCATCGGCACTCGAACGAGCAACGGACCGGCCGCCGAGAGTGCGCCGAGCGGCACTCGACGTGCTTCCGTACGATGGTCGACCGAACCCACGCGTCCGGCGCTGTCCATGACCGCGATCCGCACGATGTAGGTCCCTGGAGAGACGGGGATGTGCGTCGAGAACGGCAGCGAGTCTCCCGTCACTTCGCCGAGCGGCTGCTCTCCCGAGAGAATCCTCTTGCCTTCGAGATCGCGCACGAGGACCTGGAAGGTCGCTTCCCCTCGCTGAAGACGCGTGGCTTCGCCTGTCAGCACGAGTTTGAGGCGCGACGGATCATCCGTGTCCGCCGCGAGGTAGCTCGTCACCCGAAGGCCCACGCTGGTCGCCGGGACTGGCGCCTCGAGCGCGGACGCCATGCGCGCGGCCCAGTCGCGATCCTCGTAGGTGCGCACGTCGAAGATCTCACGCGCCCGCACGGTGACGGCGCTGCGGGACACCTGCACCTTCATGCGGCGGGCCTTGCCACTCTGATCGGACGGGTCCTTCTCGACGCCAATTTTGTAGTAGCCGGCGAGCTCCCGTCCCAGGCGATCGAAGGCGCTTTGCGCATCGACGTCGACACGGAAGGATCCGCCGCCGGTCATGCTGGCCAGGGTCTCCAGCGGGCCGGAGTGGAGGTATTGGTCTCTCGACGGCGTCGAGCTCATCACCCGCCGATCGGCCGTGAACAGCGACGGGGGAGCAAAGAGCGTGAAAAACGTGACCCGCGCGGCCGCCGCCTCAGCGGCAATGGGCGCCAGGGTCGTTGTCTCCTCGCGCTCGTCCAGGGGCCACCCGCCGGAAATAAGGATCACCGTTTTGTCCCCGCGTACGCGCGCGAGCGACGCCAACAAGTTGCGGAGTGACGTCAGGCTGGCGAACGACGTCATCTGCACGCCTCGCCAGGCGAACTCGGCCTGCATCTGCACGTCACGCATGCACGCATCCCGGCCGAAGATGCCCAGCGCTCCTCCGCCGCCGCCGCCGCCGCCGCCGCCGGTGTTTCGGGAGCCTGTCCCGGTTGGGTTGGCGCCGCCCGTGGGCGTCGTCCCCGAGCCGCCGCTCTCGCCGCCGGGAGTCGTGCCGCTGCCGGGCGCGGGAGTTGGCGACGGGCCCGGGCTGACCGGACCGGCACCCGCACCAGCTGAACCCTGGCTGGCGCCCGAGGCGAATATCGAGCCGCGGCATTCGCGCTCTCCGACCATGCGCAGGGCCATCAGATTGTGATTCGCGATGTCGCGCGCCTCCGTCAGGCTGCCGGACTCCCATCCAATGACCTGAGCGCTCATGCCGCTGACCCGCTGAAGCGCCTCCCGCACGCGGTCGTGCGCCCATGTGAAGTCGACGTTCGGTCCGAGCGGCAGCCGCATCAACGCCGAGCGATCGGCGAACGTGAGCCTGTCGAGAAAGCGCGAGGCCGCAACGGCAACCTGCCGCGCGTTCCCCGGCTCGAGCGTGTTCTGGTCCACGACGAACGCGAACAAGCGGCCGACGCCGCCCCCCTCGTTCGTGCTGATGGGCACGACGTTCGGGGAAGGCGCAACATCACGTCGCGCGACCGACATGTCGATGAACTCGGCGCTCACCACGCGCCGCGGCTGCCCGGCGACGGTCACGATGAAGTCCGCAGCCCCGAGATCGCGCAAAGGCTGTCCCCGTTTGTCGACGACGCCGACGTCGATGGTGACGAGCTCGATGCCGCTGCGGAAGGCCGGCGGTTGATCAGGGCTGGGCTGCTGCGCCGAGAGCAGGAGGCCGCAACACAGAGACAGAACCGCCGCCGTCGCCACAATGCCGCTCGGTGTCTGCATGGTTCATCTCCCCGCCCGCTGCGAGATCGCGCGGTATCCCCGCCGGGCCCTGATGTTGTACTTGCCCTTCCGTACCTGGACCTTGATATTGCGCCAGCTGTTGTCCTGCTTGAGATTGGTCGGCGAGTACGAGAGGACGTACTGATTCGCCAGCTCGGTGACGATGTCGTCGAACACGCCGTCGAGGTCTTTCGCGTTTCGAGGAAAGAAAGGACGGCCTCCGGTAGATCGCGCGTAGCTCTCGAGACTGCTGCGCAACCCGGGCACCGTCGCGCCCCCTCCGAAGCCTATGGTGTACAGCATCGCGTCGCTGGCCTGGACGCGGGCCATCGCGGTTTCGCGTCTGGTGAGGCTGTTGCGGTCGTCGCCGTCGGAGAAGATCACAACCCCCTTGCGGCCCCACTCGCGGCTCACGAGATCGAGGACGCGAACCGTGGCGTCGTAGAGAGCGGTGCCGCCCCATGAGCTCAGCAGCTCGACGGCGTCCTCGCGTGCCCGTTGATCCTGCTCGCGTTCGGCAAGCACGAACGTCGTGTCGTTGAAGCCGAGGAGGGTCGCGGCGTCGCCCGGCCGGAGCTTCGACAAGAGCTGCTTGACGGCCAGCTTCACGTCGGCGAGTGAATGCTCCATGCTGCCGCTGATGTCGATCGCCAGCACGAGCTCCAGCGGCGCATCTTCGCTGACCATGCTCGCGATGGGCTGACGAACGCTGTCCTCGAACACCTCGAAATCCTGCTGCTTCAGCCCGCGCACGAACTGCCCGTGCTGGGTCACGATGACCGGGACCAGGACGGCGTCGGTGCGGACCTTCTCGGTATAACCGAGATCCTTCGTGCGCACGTTGTCGATCAAGCGATGCCCGTCGGTCAGCGTGGCGACGACACGCACGTGATGGCTCCGGACGACCTCGCCGGGATCCCAGGTGCAGCCGAATGGCGGCCGCTCCGCCGTGCACACGAGGCGGCCGTTCACGAAGAAGCGCACCGACTGAACCGTCGGCAGCACCTGCTCGGGCGCGATGAGCACCTCGAGTCGAGTCGGGCCGCTGACGATCGCGTCGGATGCCGGCGAGATGATCCGAAGCAATGGCGGCTGGCCGCCTGCTGCAATCGACACGACCCCGACCGCCGCGACGGCGCTGAGCCACGCGACCTTCATCGCTGCACCCCCGTCCTTGCTCCGGCGGCGGCCGGTTTCGACACATCGCTCGTCGGCACGAGCGGACCATCGGTCGTCAGCAGGGCGAGATACTCCTCCACCCTTTCGAGACGCAGCGCCTGAACGAACTCGACGAGACCGCGGCGATCATCCTGATCCCTGCTGGTCGCGGTGTTGATGAAGTCGAGCGTCGCCGCGGCGAGCACGGGGCCGAGCAGTTGTGCCGGCATCTGCAGCTCTGCCAGCAGCTCTCCAAGGCGGAGGTTCAGATCCGGAAACCCGCTGGCCTGCATCCCCGAGTTGCGTCGGCCGGCGAGGGTCTCCCACGGCCGGCGATCGAGCAGCTGCAGGCAGAGGCAGCCCAGGCGCGGCTCGCCGGGCGCGCCCCACGCGTGGAGCCTCGGGTCCACCGGCCTCTTCTCCAGTCCGAGCCAGAGAAGCTCGCTCGGCGACAGGAAGGCGGCGACCCGCGCAGGTTCGTGTGCGACGACCCAGGGCAGCAGCGTGCGGCGCGCCGGACTCAGGCGTATCTCGTCGGCGAGCGCGGCGGCCTCAGCCGGCGTGCGCACCGCGGCGAGCCTCTCTCGCCCCTTGCGAGTCGCTGCGACGATCGTGTCGCGGTCCGCCTCGGTGAGCGAGGCGGACTGGACGAGCGCGACCGCCTCGATCAACAGGCGCCGGTCACCGTCATTCAGCGCGGGCTTTTTCGAGGGAAGCTTCGCAGACATACGCATGAGCGAGAACTCAGCGAGCCTCACGTCCAGACCGAGAAGCGAGCCCGTCACGCGCCATCCCCGCATGGTGCCGGCGCTGGGGATCGGAAGCTGCCATGGGTCGCCGGTGCCGATGCCAATCGGCCGAAGCCCGAAGTCGTGCCGGCTGGCAACATCATCGGCGGAGATCGACGCGCGATCCGCTTGTCCCAGCGCCACGGCGTAGACGAGATCCAGCAGGCCGCGCGCAAGCAGGTCGTCGGCAAGCAGTCGCAGCGCCGGCGCGAGGCGCGACACGGCGCGGACGTCCGCATCGCGTGCCGCGCGCCCGAGCGTCGCGGCCACCTCTCGATAACGGCCCGGGACTCCGGTGCCCTCCCAACCCAGGCCCGGGCTCGAAGCGTCGGCGCCTTGCCACGCGACAGCTTGCGCCACCCGCTCGAAGGCATCGGCCCCACGCCGCAGCCCTTCGCGAGTCAGTCCGGCTTCCCCCAGCGCATCCGCAAGGGCGACGAGCGCGTGCGCCGACGACAGATATGGCCTCGGATGCTCCCCCAGCAGCCGCCCGAGCCGCGTTGCCTCAGCCCACGCCAGGTCGAGACGATACCGTGTGCCTTCCCAGTCCACGAATCGTGGCTCGATCGCGGCGGGCCCCGTCAGCATGCGGAACAGGTCGCGGTCCATGGGAGCGGCCGCGTGCTCGTACGCCTCGTTCCTGAACACGTCGTTCTCGTCGGCGTCGTTCTTATGGTCTTCGCGCGACGATTCCCCGGACCTCGCCGGAGCATTCGAAGCCGGCGTGGACCGATCGCGTGCCTGCGCAGCCATCGACCCGGCCAGCCAGCCGTCCAGCCAGCGCACCAGCCGGCCCTCGTAGTCGCCGCGCTCGCTCAGGTCGACCGCGGAGAGCGACGACACGGCGCCGGACAGCGAATCGGCCGGCAGACTGCCCCGCAACGCCGCGCGCGTGACGAGTGCCAGCGTTCCCTGGAACTGCGCAAGCGCGCGGATTGCCCGCGGCTCGTCATCGATCGCGGAGAGCTGAGCCGCTCGACGGGCGGCGCTCGCAAACGCCGCGACGTCGACGAGCCTCGCTCGCTCGAGAACAGCGACGAGGGCCGGGTACCTGCCAGCCGCGCGAACCACGTCGATCGCGTCGCGCGCGTTGTCCGGCGTGACGCGCCCGACGACACGTGACGCGAACAGCACGAGGTGGTAGCGACGCCGCTGCTCGGCCTCATCCTCTTTGAAGACCTGCTCGCACAGCCAGGCGAAATCCACGGGCTCGCCCTCTGCGAACGCATCGCCGTCGTCCACGCGACTTGATTTAGCGCGACCCTGATCGGCGTCGGCAAACACCGTGCTCCAGAAGCGGCGCGTGCCCGGCAACACCGGGCGGCCGTTGTCGTCCACACGCAGATCGGCGACGAGCAGGGCAGGGTCGAGCCAAGGGCGCCGGTAGGCCCGTTCCTCGACTTTCCAGCCAGGGGCTATGCGCTCGAAGGTCGCGTACAAGCGGCGAGCGGCATCGATTCGGCCGGCCACGTCCGTGGAGTCGAGGTTCAACGCCAGCCGTATCTGAGCGGGCGGCAGCTCCGCCATCGCGCCGAAGAAGTACGCGAGCCGGCCTTCCCCCTGCGCAAGAAGCGCGCGCACGAAGTCGGCTGGGTCGTTCGCGCGGCGGCCGACGAGCG
>CAYZBZ010000063.1:16583-17902 GCA_964476725.1 uncultured Vicinamibacterales bacterium | reverse complement strand
GGCACCCTGGCACCCTTGCTATGATGCTCAGGTGATCGCCTTCGCCTTCGTGCGTGAGCGGATGATGGTTCCGCTGTTGCTCCTGCTGACCCTCGCGTGCACCGCGCGCGCGGTGCCGTACCCGGACGAGATCAACGGCTGGCGCGCGACGAAGGACCGGTTCATGCGCGAGTCGAACGAGTCGCCGGTGCCGCCGGAGCAGCGCGCGTCGTTTCCTCCGCTCGCGTACTTCCCCATCGAGCCCGAGTATCGTGTTCCTGCCGCGCTGACGGTCGCTCGGGGAGACGCCGTGCTGGAGATACCGACCTCGACCGGTCAGCGTCGTCCTCATCGCCGGATCGGCAAGCTCGAGTTCACGCTCAGGGGCCAGCCGCTGACGCTGACCGCGTTCGTCGAGGTAGGCCAGGAAGACATGCGCCGCCTGTTCGTGCCCTTCGGCGATCTCACCAACGGCACGGAAACCTATCCCGGGGGGCGCTACCTCGAGCTCGATCGCACGGCGACCGGCATCTACGACCTCGACTTCAACCGCGCGTACCACCCGTTCTGCTATTACAACCCGACGTACGACTGTCCTTACCCCCCGAGGGAGAACCGTCTGCCGATGCCTGTCCGGGCGGGTGAAAAAATGGGGCGCCAAATCGGATGATCCGGGCCCTCGTTTTTGACTTCGACGGCGTGCTGGCAGACTCGGAGCCGCTGCACCTGCTGGCCTACCAGGAAGTGTTGTCGTCGTACGGCCTGACATTGACGCGCGAGGAGTACTACGCCCGCTACCTGGGATATGACGACGTGGGGATGTTCGCGAAGCTCGCCGAAGCGCACGACTGGCCAATGGACGCCCGTCAGCTGGAAGCGCTCGTGGCGGAGAAGGGCCGGGTCTTCGACGAAGCGATCGAGTCGGCCGACGTACTCTACCCTGGGGCCGCGGCGTGCATCGCGCGAATGGCGGCGGCGTTTCCGCTCGGCATCGCGTCGGGCGGGCTCAGGCACGAGATTGAGGCGATTCTGCGGCGGGGCGGACTCGAGCGCCACTTCCGCTTCATTGTCGCCTCGGGCGACACTCCGCAAAGCAAGCCGGCGCCGGATCCGTACCGTCGTGCCTCCGAGCTCCACGGCGTCCCGTCCGCGGCCTGCCTGGCCATCGAAGATTCGGTCTGGGGCATCGAATCCGCGAAGTCAGCGGGACTCTCGTGCGTCGCGGTCACCCATACGTATCCGCGCGAGTCACTCACCCCCGCCGATCGCATCGTAGAGTCGCTGGAGGAGATCACGCCCGCCTTCGTGCACGCCCTGCGCGGGCAGCCCTGAAGGGCTGC
>CAYZBZ010000063.1:6685-16483 GCA_964476725.1 uncultured Vicinamibacterales bacterium | reverse complement strand
CGAATCGAGGACTGGAAAATGAGACACGGATGAGAACGGATAGAATCTGAGCGTGCCGTTTTCTCTCCACCTCACCTCCCGCGTCGCGCAGGTTGCCGCCGAACTGGAGAGCGCCATGAACGCGCCCGGCGACGACCTCGCCCCCGCGGCCCTGGCGATCGCACGGGTGGAGTATCCGTCCCTGGACCCGCGCCCCTACCTGGCCACGCTCGATCGCATGGGCGAGGAGGCAGCGGCGCGCCTCGGGTTCATCTCGGAGCCGCCGCAGGAGGAGTCCGTCCGCGCGTTCAACGAGTACTTGTACGACGAGCAGGGCTTTGCCGGGAACCGCGAGCGCTACGACGATCCGCGAAACAGTTTTCTGAACGAGGTGCTCGACCGGCGCACCGGCATTCCGATCAGCCTGGCGGTGATTTACCTCGAGGTCGCCCGCCGCGCGGGGCTGCGCGTCGACGGCGTCAACTTCCCCGGGCATTTCCTGCTCCGCGCGCGGGATGGCGGCCGCCGGGACAGCGGCGCCGAAATCGTCATCATCGATCCGTTCCACGGCGGCGCGCAGCTGTCGGAGTACGACTGCCGTCAGCTCCTGCGGCAGCACATCGGCGACGAAGCCGCGTTCGACGCCACCCTCCTCGCCCCCGCCACCCGCCACGACATCGTCGTGCGGATGCTCGTCAACCTGAAGCGCTTGTACGTGCGGATGCGCTCATTCCCGCAGGCACGCTTCATCTCGAGTTTGCTGCTCGGCATCGATCCATCGGGGATCTCGGAGCTGCGCGACCGCGGGCTGCTCGCGTATCACCTGCAGGACTTCGCCGGCGCGCTGCGCGATCTCGAGGAGTACCTGCGTCTGGTCCCCAAGTCGTCCGGGCCCACCGATCCTGACCTGCACGCGGAGCGCGACGGCCGCGACGAATCCGACGGCACGGAGGAGGACGACGACGCGACGCAGATCTGGGAGCATGTGAAGACGCTCCGGAAACGCGTCGCCGGGTTCAACTGAGCGACGCCCGCAGGCGTCTATGAAAGGCTGAAGTCTGAAGGTCGAATGCCTTTCCGCCGTTCACGCGTGCAGCCTTCGAACCTCAGCCTTCTAACTTCAGCCTTTCGATTTGCCCCTACTTCCAGCCCACCGAGTTGGCGATCCGCGCAAGAAGACCCGGCTGGTTCCGCGCCGTTGTGGCTTGCTCGAGGACGTCGAGGCATTCGCCGATCGAGCGCGCCGTCCCGATGCCCAGCTTCCGCGCGCTCGCGACCGTCGCCTCGTCGTTCTCCGGCACGATCAGAATCGGCTTCGCGCTGGAGGCGGTCATCACGTCGAGACAGTTCTGAGCGCTGTCGTCGACGTGGTAATCGAGCCGCATCGCGCCCGCGGCGGCCCCCCGTGAGCCGCCGATCACCAGGACGCTGGGAAGATCGAACCCCTGCTCGACCAGCCATTGCTGTGTCTGCCGCTGCACCGTATCCCCTTCCGTCTTCGGACGCTGGGTGATGAAGAAGACCTCCCACCGGTGCTGCAGCATCAGCTCGTGAATCCGGCGCACCGCCCCTTCTTCGGTCGGCTTCAGCGATGACCAGAAGCCGGGGGTGGACCGGATGGCCTTCCAAATGAGGTCGCGGCGGCGGCGGAGCTCGAGGGGCGATGGCCCTTCGTCCTTCTCCGGGACGCCCTGTTGCTCTTCTTCCTTCTCAGGCTGGTCTGCGCTCAAGCCCGGCCCAGGGCCGAACAGGCGCACGTCAACCTCATGGAACGCCTGACCGAAATCCGCCAGCACGCCGTCCATGTCGAATCCGATTCGAAGGGGCATAGAAAGGAATACCGGCTCAGGCCCCTTTCGGGGCCGCGGACTGTCGCAGCGAGCCCTGATGTTCCAGGAACCACTCATACGTCGACCGAATGCCCTCGCGCAGGCCGATCCGATGGCGCCATCCCAGAGCGTGCAGGCGTGAGACGTCGAGCAGCTTGCGCGGCATGCCGTCCGGCTTGGTCGGGTCGAACTTCAGCTGCGCTCCGGGATGGACGACGTCGCGCACGATCCCGGCGAGCTCGCGAATGGAGAGATCCTCCCCGGTGCCCACGTTGATGTGCTGCGCGCCATCGTAGTGCTCCATGAGGAAGACGCACGCGTCGGCCAGGTCGTCGACGTGGAGGAATTCCCGGCGGGCCGTGCCCGTGCCCCAGATCTCGACCTCTGTCTTCCCGCTGATCTTCGCGTCGTGGAACTTCCGCATGAGCGCCGGCACGACGTGCGAGCTCGTCAGGTCGAAGTTGTCGTTGGGTCCGTAGAGGTTCGTCGGCATGGCGGAGACGAAGTCGTCGCCGTACTGCTTTCGATACGCTTCGCACAGCTTGATGCCGGCGATCTTGGCGATGGCGTACGCCTCGTTCGTCGGCTCGAGCGCGCCCGACAGAAGCTGGCTCTCGGTCATCGGCTGCGGACAGTCGCGAGGGTAGATGCAGGAGCTGCCGAGATACAGCAGCTTCCTGACGCCGTACTGGTGCGCCGCGTGCACCACCGTGGCGTGGATCAGCAGGTTGTCGTAGATGAACTCCGCGGGCCGCGTGGAGTTCGCCATGATCCCGCCGACGGTGCCGGCCACGAGGTACACGTATTCAGGACGGCTGGCGCGGAACCAGTAGTTCACCGCCGCCTGATCGCGCAGGTCGAGCTGCTCGCGGGTCGCGGTCAGCACACGGCTGGCGCCGCGCGCTTCGAGACACCGCAGGAGGCCCGAGCCGACCAGTCCGCGATGCCCCGCGACGAACGTTCGAGCGTCGAGGTTCATGGGCTGGGCCCAAGCATAGCAAAAGGCCGGAACTTCAGGATCGACGCGTCGGGAACGCTCACTTCACATCGACTCGCTTCGCGTAGCGGCCTGCGGCGTCGGGATCGGTCTCAATCGCAGTCAACGCGCCCGCGTCATACGAAAGCCGGCGATCCGGCTTCCCGTCGCCGTTCTCGTCGAAAGCGGCGGTCTCGAGCGAACCGGACTGATAGGTTTCCCACTTGTCGGGAACGCCGTCTCCGTTGGCGTCCTCCTCCGCGCTGACGAGGCCTGTCGCGTCGTAGTGCTCCCACCGATCGATCTTCTTCTCGTCTGCGACCGACGACGTCTCGAGGCGCTCGATGCGTCCGTCCGGGCCTGAAAACGCCCACGCGTCCGGCACCCCGTCGTCTTTTCTCGAAAACCCGACCTTCACGAGCTGCCCCTGGTCGCCGTAGTACTCCCAGCGATCGATCTTGCCGTCCTCGTTCCGATCGATCCGGCTGAGGAGCGGACGGGCTCCGTCCATGGCGGTCCATGTGTCGACCCGCCCGTTGTTGTTCGAGTCGTATGTCAGCTCTTTGAGCTTGCCGGTGGTCTTGTCGTAGGTGGGTGTGATGCCCTGTTTTTCGCGCGCCCGTTCGGAATTCGAGCAGCCCGCGGCCACCGTGAGGATGACAGCACAGGCGGACAGGTAGCGCATAACGCGCAATCGTACGGACGCGCTGCTGCGCGGGTCAAGCCAAACGTTGGCTAGACATTTTCCAAACGGGGCCGGTGAGAGGCTCAGACCGGATCCGCGAGCCCGTTGCGCAGCGCGTAAACCGCAAGCTGCACCCGGGTCGAAACTCCCAGTTTGGCGTAGATGTGGTGTGCACATAGCGAGTAAACGCCGCAGAAACAGAAACCGAACAAGGCGGCCAGGGTCGTCGTCTCTCCGGGGGACCGGCCTCGCGCGTCCTCGCTTTGGTGTATGGTCTACGACGGCATTCCGAAGCGCTTTCCCCCTATTTACGAGCAGGTGTCCGGTGACAGCACGTCATGTTTTCGTTGGGACGGACGGCGGAGCGACCACGTCCAAAGTCGGCGCGGTGTGGGCCGACGGTACGGCGGTGTCCACAAGACTGCTCCAGCGGGCTACCGGCGCCGAGCATGGGCCGTCAGCGGTTGTGGACGGCTGGGTCGCCGCGATCGATGAATACCTGAACCAAAACGGCATCACCTGGGGTCAGGTGGACGGCGTGGGACTCGCGATTCCGGGACCCTACCAGCGCTACGGCGTGTTCGACCGATCCCCGAACCTGCCGGCCGGTTTCGCGGGGTTCGACGTCCACACCGCCTTCGCCGACGCCCTGTCTCGCCGTGCAGGGCGGCCTGTCCCCCTGGTCGTCGGCAACGACGGCAACATGGGGGGGATCGCCGAGGCGCAGCGCGCGCGCGGCAACACGACCGCCTCGGTGCTGATGCTCGCCCCAGGCTCCGGCCTGGGCTGCGCGTACGTCGACCAGCGCGGCCTCGCGTTGGAAGGCGACACGCTGGCGGGCATGGAAGCGGCGCACATGCCGGCGCCGCTGCACCTCCTGAACGCGAAGCCGTACCCGTGCGGGTGCGGCCGGACCTGGGGGTGCGTGGAGGTCTACACGACGCTGGCAGGCCTGCCCTTCCTGCTCGCCGAGGCGCTCGACAGCTATCCGGAGCACGAGCTGGCCAGGTCGGGTCGCTCGCCGAAGGAGCGCGCGATGGCGCTCCGCGGCCTGGCGCAGCAGAACGATCAGCTGGCGCTCGCGCTGTTCGATTTCCAGGCACGCGCCCTCGGGCTGCACGTCGCCAGCCTGGCGATGGCCCTCGATCCCGCGTTCGTCGTGATTGGCGGAGGGCTGATGGATCCTGAAGCAACCACCCCGGCCTTCCGTGCGCGCTATCTCGGGGTCGTTCGCGACACGGCGGTCCCCTACCTGTGGCCGGCCCAGCGAACGCGGCTGACGATTGTCCCGGCCGAGCTCGGCGATCTCTCCCAGGCCGTCGGCGCGGCGCTCGCGGCGATGTATCAGCATAATGCTCTAGGCTCTAGGCTCTAGGCTCTAGGCTCTAGAGCCCAGGGTCTAGGGCCTAGGGTCTGAATTAATCTTCGCGATCTCGTCGTACAGGTAGGCGGACGCGATGATCCCGCCGTGGAAGTTGCCGAGGTCGAGCTTCTCGTTCGGGGCGTGCGCGTTCTCGTCGGGCAGTCCGATGCCGAAGAGCACCGACGGGAGGCCGAGAATCTCCTGGAACGTCGCGACGACGGGGATGGATCCCCCTTCGCGGTTGAATACCGGCGTCTGTCCGAAGCCCTTCTCGATGGCCCGGCCGGCAGCCTGGACGAACGGGTTGTCGAAGTCGGTCATCCACGGCTTTCCGCCGTGCATGCGCGTCACCTTGACCTCGACGGTCTTCGGCGCGACCTTCTTCACGTAGTCCTCGAACAGCTTCGCGATCGCGTCCGGGTCCTGGTCGGGCACGAGGCGCATGCTGACCTTCGCCATCGCGACCGCGGGGATCACCGTCTTGGCCCCTTCACCCGTGAAGCCGCCGAGCAGGCCGTTGACCTCGAAGGTCGGCCGCGCCCACACGCGCTCGAGCGTCGAGTAGCCTTTCTCGCCGAACAGCTTCGGCGCGCCGAGGTCCTTCGCATACCGCCGCTCGTTGAACGGCAGCCGCTTCCATTGCTCGCGCTCCTCGTCCTTCAGCGCGCGCACGTCGTCATAGAACCCGGGAATCTTGATGCGCCCGCCGCGATCCTTCATCTGCGCGAGGATCTGCGCGAGCACCATGTTCGGGTTCGCCACCGCGCCGCCGAACGATCCGGAGTGCAGATCGCTCTTCGTGCCGCGGAGATCGATCTGAAAGTACACGAGCCCGCGAAGGCCATAGCAGATCGACGGGATCCCGCGGTCGAACATCGGCGAGTCGGAAATGACGACGACGTCCGCCGCGAGATCGTCCTTGTGCGACTTGACGAAGTTGTCGAGGTTCGCGGAGCCGACTTCCTCCTCGCCCTCGAGGATGATCTTGATATTCACGGGCAGACGCCCGTTCTGCTTCAGGTGCGCTTCGATGGCTTTGAAGTGCATGAAGACCTGGCCCTTGTCGTCGGCCGATCCACGCGCGTAAATCTCGCCGTCGCGGATCGCCGGCTCGAACGGCGGGGAGTCCCAGAGCTCCAGCGGATCGACCGGCTGGACGTCGTAGTGGCCGTAGAACAGGATCGTCGGCGCCCCCGGCGCCCCAAGCCAGTCGCCGTAGACCACCGGGAAGCCCGGAGTGTCCAGGAGCTTCACATTCTGCAGCCCGATGCGCCGCATTTCCTCGGCCGTCCACTCGGCGCAGCGGCGGACGTCCGCCGCATGCTGCGGAAGCGCGCTGATGCTGGGGATGGCGAGATAGCCCTTCAGCTCGTCGATGTACTTGTCTCGGTTCGTGTTGATGAAATCAATGACGTTGTTCATGATCAGTTTCTCTTTGGTACCTCGACCGGTAACTCGTCCCGATCGCCCCACTCTTTCCAGGACCCGATGTACATGCGCACGCGCGGATAGCCGAGCAGGCGGAGCGCGACGTACGAGTGCGCGGCCCGGTAGCCTCCCTGGCAATACGTAATCACTTCGCGATCGGGCGTGACGCCGGCGTCTTCGTACATCTTCTTCAGCTCGGACGACGGCTTGAACTCGCCGGCGGGCGTCAGGTTTCGCGTCCACTCGATGTGGACGGCGCCGGGCACGGCGCCGCCTCGCCTCGCGCGGACCGCGGCCCCCGTATACTCGCCGTCCGTGCGGGTATCGAGGATGACGACGTCGCCGCGGCCGAGGGCGTTCCGGACGTCCTTCCAGGTCGCAATCGTTCTCTCCTCGCGGGCGCCGGTCCACTCGCTCGTCGGCGGCGGGGTGGCATCTCGTGTGACGGACAGGCCCGCCGAGACCCACGCGTTGAACCCGCCGTCGAGGAGCCGCACCGAAGGATGGCCGAAGTATTCGAGGAACCAGAACGCGCGGGCCGCGCGGACGCCCGACTGGTCGTCGTACACGACCACGGGCGTCGCGGCATCGACGCCGTGGATGACAAGCACGTGCTCGATCATCCACATGAAGGCCTTGAGCGGCGCCGGGTCCGTATCGATCAGGCTGACGCCCCAGAGGTCGAGGTGCACCGCCCCCAAGATGTGCCCCGCGGCGTAGGCGTCCGGCGGACGCAGGTCCAGCAGCAGCGGCGGCCTCGTGCCGGCCGCGGCGAGCCTGGCCGCAAGCTCACGCGGCGACACGACCAGGTTCGGGTTCGCGTAGCCCTTCATAGCGGTCAATCGTACTACCGTTTTACGTTCCAGGTTTTAGGTTTTAGGGGCGACGATTTCCGTGCGGATGGTGGTGTTGTGCCTGGTGAGGTGGAAGAGACGCTCGATCACGCGGCGAGGATAACCCGGGCGGGCCTGATATTTCTGAATCCAGGGTTGTTGTCTTTGTGATACAAAGTAAAGAAGCCATGGACATCTCCCGCGCGCTGGCTCAGATCGCGGACATCCACCGGCAGATCGCCAAAGGCGAGGTGTACCGCGGCTACCGGTCGCTGCCGCTGGCGGCGTCAGGGCTGATGGGGTTCGCGGCGGCGTGGCTGCAGGCGCAAGCGCTCGGGACGGTCGATCCGATCGGGTTCGTCCTCTACTGGTCCGCCGTCGCCGTGTGCACCGGCTTCGTCGGCGCCAGCGAGATCGTCTACAACTACGTGGTCCACGACGATCGCGCGGCGCGGCGCCGGACACGGCAGGTCGTCGGGCAGTTCCTGCCGAGCGTGCTGGCGGGCGCGATCATCACCGCCAGCTTCGTGCACCTGAGCGCGGCGCTCGTGCCGCTGCTGCCCGGGTTGTGGGCGATCTGCTTCGGCCTCGGCACGCTCGCATCCCGCCCGTACCTGCCGCGCGCGAGCGGCTGGATCGCGCTCTTCTACTACGCGGTGGGCATCGTGCTGCTGTGGGTTGCGCGCGGCCCCGAGCCGCTCGGCGGCTGGTGGGTCGGCGGCACCTTCGGCACCGGTCAGCTGCTCGCGGCGATCGTGGTTTACTGGAATCTGGAACGGAACGATCAGAGTTTCACCACAGAGCAAACGGAGACAACAGAGAAAAGCTAGAGCTGGTTTCCAGAGAGA
The DNA here is from genome assembly GCA_964476725.1 of uncultured Vicinamibacterales bacterium. GTDB lineage: Bacteria > Acidobacteriota > Vicinamibacteria > Vicinamibacterales > 2-12-FULL-66-21 > JALZOC01. The sequence continues at coordinate 8,542 of CAYZBZ010000063.1, read as the reverse complement.
GAGAGAGAGAGACGATGAAAAAGAAGCCGCGGGCGGAGCGCCCTGAAGGAGCTGGACGCTTCGCATACGAAGGACTGGACCGCGTGCTGCACGAGAAGGCGCGGCTCGGGATCATGACGTCGCTCGTCACGCGCCCTGAGGGGCTGCGATTCTCGGATCTGAAACGGCTGTGCGCCCTTACGGATGGGAACCTGAGCCGCCATCTCGAGGTGCTCCGCGAAGCGGGCCTGGTCGAGGTGTGGAAGGGATTCGAGAACCGCCGGCCGCAGACGCTCTGCCGGCTGAGCACCGAGGGACGCGCCCGCTTCCTCGCGTATCTCGGGCAGCTCGAGCGGGTCATTCGTGACGCCATGCCGAAGGCCGCCAGGCGCGCGGAGCGCCTGCCCGATCTTCCGAAAGGCTGGCAACCGGCTTAGTAGCGAGGTCGCTGAACAATGCCGGCCTTCTCAAGCCTTTTGGCTTTTGGCTCTTGGCTTCAGGTGGCGACCTTTCAGCAACCTGCTGGTGACCAGCGCCCCTCCGAGCGAACAGCGCTGCCGTCTTCCTCCAGTTTGATCAGATGCGCGAGGACGCTGTCGGCGGCGGCGGCCGCGATTGCCGAGGGCCGCTCCCCATAAACGCGAGCGGCAATGGCTTCCGGTGTGGTCGCGCCGGCGCGAAGGGCGTCGATGATCTGCTGCTCGCGATCCTGTCGATGACGCAGATACCCGTCGATCACCGGGGCAGGGTCGTCGATGATCGGACCGTGCCCGGGCAGCAGCCTGCGCGGCGAGAGATCGCGCACGCGGCGGAGCGAATCCAGATACTGCCGGAGATTGCCGCCGCGGCTCCCCGGGATCACGATCGTGCCGCCGGCGCGCACGAGGTCGCCGCAGAACACATCCCCCTCGACTCGATCGAAGAAACACAGATGATCCGGCGCATGCCCGGGCGTATGGATCGGCCAAAGGTCTCTGTCGCCGGCCGCGATCGGCGCGTCGAGCGCGGTCGCGACGTCCGCGAACCGGACGACCCGCGCTGACGGCCACCGCCCGGCGATCGCCGGAAGCCCGCCGGCGTGATCCGGATGACCGTGGGTGATGAGCACAGCCGCCAGCGCCGCCCCGTCCAGGTGGCTCGCGACGGCCTCGAGATGCGCGGGCTTGCCGACACCCGCGTCCACGAGCGTGGGCACGCGACCGCGCAGTAGATAGGTGTTGTTCCCGGTCGGACCGGTCCAGAGAGACGGGTTGTTGGCCGGGAGCAGCATGAAGGTCAAAAGTAGTACTTCACCCGCACGTATCCGAAGTCGCTGTCGCTGAACCGGCCGATCACGCTCCGGCCCTCGCCGACGAACCAGCCGATCGACCCTTCGAGAGCGACGTTGTCGCGAAACCTCGCCGCGGCGATGCCGCGCAGGAACGCCGAGCTCTCCGTCGCGTTATACACCGCGAAGGTGCGCATCTGGTAGCGCTCGCGCGAGAAGCTGCGGTCGGCCGACAGGATCAGCGAGACGTCCGCGCGATCGAGCTCGCCGTCGATCGGCTGGTCGTACGACTCGCGATGAAACAACACCGTGCCGCTCAGCCGGTAGGCTCCCGCCTTGCGATCGGCGCCGATCCCCGCGTCGACAGAGCTGCCACCGACGACGCGGGGGGAAGGATCCTGGAAGCTGTTGTCCACAAACGCGGCGATCTCTCCGCGCACGCCCCAGTCGCCGCGAACGGTCTCGAAGTCTCCACCGATCATGGTGAAACGCGGATACGTCACGCGGACCGGCACCGCAGCCGCCGACGGCAGGACGGGACCGAAGGCGGCAAGGCCGAATGGCTCGAAGCCGCGGTACGCGGAGACGCTCCAATCCACCCGGCCCGTCGT
>CAYZBZ010000063.1:0-6585 GCA_964476725.1 uncultured Vicinamibacterales bacterium | reverse complement strand
GTTCTACAGGGTTCTACCGGGTTCCACGGGGTTCGGTTCGCAGGGTTTCCCGGGGAACTGAACCTAGTGGAACCCGTGGAACCCTGTGGAAACCTGTGGAACCCGTGGATTCGTACCGCGGAGCGCTTCCGCCCCGAAGATCTGCGGCAGCAGCTTGATGGTCGCCGGCAGAATGAACACTTCGGCAAGGAACGCGACTCCCATCGTCAGCGCAAGCAGCCCACCGAACCACGCCGTCGGCCTGTATTCCGACAGCAGCAGGACGCCGAACCCGCAGCTGTTGATGATCGCGGTCGTCAGCGACGCGCGCCCCTCGTGCGCCGTCGCGATCTCGATCGCGCCGTCGGTCGTCGCGCCGGCAGCGACCTCGCGCCGGTAGCGATTGATGAAATGAATGGTGTCGTCGTCCACGACGCCGAGCGCGACGCTGGCGACCATGACGGTCGCCACGTTCATCGAGATGCCCAGGTAACCCATCACCCCGAGGACCGCGAGCACCGGCAGCACGTTGGGCACGATCGTAAGCACGCCGAACCGCGCGGATCGAAACACGATGAAGATGACGCCGAAGACAGCGACGAACGCCGTGGCGAAGCTGCTCAGCTGCGACATGACGAGGTAGTGATCGAGCGTGGCGAACAAGCGGCCGGATCCGGTCGTCATCACGGAGATCCCGGTGCCCTCGAAGGCCGACTTCGCCAGCCGGTCCGCCTGCTCCACCTGCTCCAGCACGATGTCGGAGCTCATCGACGCGAGCTTCACCGCAATCTGCGCGCGTGAATAGTCGCTGGCGACGACGCGCTCGAGCTCGTGACGCCCCTCGCCGCCGAGCGCAAAGACGAACAGCTCCTGCGCGATCGTATCGGCATCGGCGGGTACGACGCCGGCCTCCGGCCTTCCGTCATTCAGCTCTTTGTTGATCCGCTTCACGTAGTCGGCGACCGACGTCACCTTCCTGACGTGGGGGAAGCCGCGCAGCTTCTCCGCGAGACGATCCATGCGCTGAAGCGCGTCGGGCGTCTTCAGCGACTCGGGGGATCCCTCCAGCATGATCTGGAAGCTGTAGACACCCGAGAGCGACTTGTCGATCACGGAAGCCGACCGGCTGATGGGGTGCGTCGAGCTGAAGAAGTTGATGTGGTTCGTGTCGACGCGCAGCCGGAGGATGCCGAGCGCGGCCGCGATCCCGATCACGAGCGACGCGGCGATGACGCGCTTCGGATGCCGGCAGGACAGGCGCGCCATCCGCTGGAGCGGCCGAATCAGGTACCGCTCGTGAGGCGCTTCGGCGGTCTCGGGCTTGACCCACGTCAGGAGCGTCGGCACCAGGACGAGCGAGATCACGAAGTCCATCATGATGCCGACGGCGGATCCGATGCCGAACGCCCGCACCGCCACGACGCCGCTTGTCGCCAGCGACAGCATCCCGAGCGCCGTCGTGGCGCTCGCGCCGAGAAGCGGCGCGGCCAGGTGCGACACAGTCCGCTTGAACGCGTACTCGGCGTCGCCGCGGCGTCGCTCCTCGTCCCAGTGCTGCATGATGTGCACGTCGTCCGCGATCGCAAGCACGACGATCAGCGGGATGAGCATGCTGGAGAGCACGTTGTAGCTGTACCCCATCAGCGAATAGAGGCCGAGCGTCCACAGGATGCTGACGGTGATCGCCACGAGGGCCAGCAGCGTCTTGCGCCACGAGCGGAACGCGAGGTAGATGGCGATCAGCGTGAACAGCAGGATCGGCGGGGTGAACTTCTGCTGGTTGTCCAGCGTGATGCGGTTGTAGGTCTCGCTGATCTCGAGGCTGCCGTTGTAGTAGGCCTTCAGACCGGCAGGCAGCTGCGGATCGACGATGTCGTGAATCCGCTGAATCACGCCGCCGCGGACCTGGTCGATGCGGTCCTCGTCGAAGCCGACGACGAGCGCCGTGACCGTGGCGTCCTCCGACACGAGGTCGCCGCGGATCAACTCGTCGTTGAGCGCGCGCCGTCTGATCTCGCTCGCTCCGGAACGCGCCTTTGGGCCGTGAGCTTCGGGCCCCGAGCCGGTCGTGGCGTCAGGGGCGTCAAGGCCGTCGAGCAGCGGGCGAACGTCCAGGCCGCCGTCGGGTGTCGCCTGAACGATCGTGGCGGTGGCCAGACTGGCCACCCGCTGAACGGTATCGACGCGCTCGATGTCGCCGGTGATCTGCTCGACGAACTTCAGCGTGTCGCGCGCAAACAGGCGGTCCGGAGATTCCGCCTCGAGCGCGATGATGAGCGAGCGCGTGCCGCCGAACTCGCTGCGGAACCGCTCGTAGTCCTTGTAGACAGGATCCTCTTTCGAGAACCAGGCGGTGATGTCGTTGTCGATGTGGGTGACGTCGACGCGCGGGATCGAGAGGAGAGCGCCCGCAAAGATCAGTGCGGTCAGCGGCAGGCGCCACCGGTAGATGAACGCCGCGAGCGTCGCGCTCACCGGGTTGTCCCGCGCTCGAGCTCACGCCGGCTGAAATCGCTCTCCTTCAGGCCGACGTTGTAGTCGGCGCTGTCGACCGTCAGCTCGGTGCGCGACTTCTCGATGGCGTTCGTCATGTCCGAGTTCATTGCGGTCCAGACCACTTTGACGAGCTCGAGCCGCCGCACCGTGTAGACCTTCTGCTTCTCGTTGCGTTTGTTGTAGATGTCCGCCTGCACGACGACGAACGTGTCCTTGAGCACGAGCGACACCACGCGGGGAAACTCGGCCGACGGCGCTTTGCGCCGCGACTCGAGCCGCCACGCGGGACGGCTGCCTCCGCCGGGATCCGCCCACGACGCGTTCTCGTCGACGACTGCGTAAGCGTATTCGTCGAACTCGCGTCCGCCGATGTCCTCGTACGTGAAATCGCTGCCGACGAAGCTTTCCTGGGTCTCAGTCCCGGCGATGCGGCGTACTCGGCCGAGGGACGGCAGATAGAGGAAGCGCTCGTCTTCGGACCCGGGATGCTCCCAGACGAGAAAGGCGGTCCCCTTGATGTCGTTCGGATACGTGAAGCGGATCAGCAGCCGGTCGCCGTCAGGCGCCGTTTTCGGCGCCCCCGGCTTGTCGCGGCCACCGAGCGAGATCAGCGTCAGCGCACGCTCGCGCGCGCGGCCGTGACGGTCGAACAGCTTCATCCGGAGCGTCGAACGCGAATCACGGCCCGTGTCGCGATCCTGCACGCGCCGCGCGATCTCATCGGCGCTCAGGGCGGTCGTCAGGTGCGCGGCCAGCGCCGGAACGGCACGGTCCGCCGCGCGGCCCATGAGGACTGCCGCGCGCGGCGCCGACAACGTGACGGCCAGGGCGATCAGCATGCCGCCGAGGTGTCGCATCGCAGGAGAACCTCCGTTCCGATTATGTGAACGTTTTCACAATTAATCAATATCTGGCCGCAAAAGGTGCACCAAGCCACTTTCTTGGTAACTCCAATGGCGTGGCGCTACTCTCGTCCCATGGTGCTGATCTTCGGCAAGGATTCCTGTCCGTACACCCAGGCCGCGCGCGACCACTACCTCGCGGAAGGGATTGCGTTCCAGTACGTGAGCGTGAAGAAGGACCCGGACGAACTCGACCGCATGCTGTCGTACTCGAACGGCAGGCGCCAGGTCCCCGTCATCGTCGATGGCGGGAAGGTCACGATCGGGTTCGGCGGGACGTGAGGCGTCTGATGGCGCTCGGTCGCGAGCGCAAGCGGGGAAGGGGTTCAAGGGTGGTGTGGGAGACCCGTGCGTCGTGGAGGGGTCCAACTCGGTCCGGTACTACTTTGTCAGATGATCTGTGAGGTCAGGCGGAAAGCAGTTCGCTTCCCGCCTTCTCGAACAGATCTGACAGAGTAATGCCGGACCGAGTTGAGTTCTTTATACCCTGAAGAGTGTGACGGGGTCGAAGCGGAGCGCGCGGCGGAGCGGAAGGAGGCACGCGGCCAGCACGGCAGATGACAACACGACTACGGCGGTCACGTACGTGGCCGAGTCGGTCACCGTCACGCCAGAAAGTTGCGGCTGTAAGCCGCGTGTGATCGCCCAGGCAGCGGTCAGGCCGAGCGCAAGCCCGGCGGCGAGTAAACGAAGCGCATACCCCATCACAACACGCACCACGTCCGCACGGCCGGCGCCGAGCGCCATGCGTATGCCGATCTCCCGGATCCGTTGCGAAATGGTGTGTGACACGACCCCGTAGATCCCGATGACGGCAAACGTCAGCGCGAGCCCGCCGAACAGGATCGAGACCAGCAGCATCAGCTTGTTCGTGCCGCGTCCCCCGATCTTTTCCGACACGACATCCTGCATCGCTGCGATCTCGCGGAAGGTCGCACGAGGGTTGACTGAGAGGACGGCAGCCTTCGCGCGCTCGGCGACGTCCGTCGGCCTGTCTCGCGTGCGCAGCAGAAACTTCACCCAGAAAGTGGACATGTCCATCCACTGACGCGAACGCGGGTTCTGCCGGTGATCTACGTACAGAGCGGCGTCCGGCGTGATGTCGAGGCTGAACATCCGGACGTCGCCGACAACCCCAATCACTTCCCAGCTTCTGCCTTCCACGGGCTGAAACACGTTGGGATCACTCTCCAACGTCCGATCGCGCCGCTTCATGCGCGCGACGATTTCCGGCGCCAGCTCCCCATTCACGGTCTTCAGCTCGAGCAATTGGAGATGCTTGCCAACCGCGCGCTGGTTCGGCCACAGCTTCCGGGCGAGGGCCTGACTGATGACAACCCGGCTGGGTGCCGCGGCGGTGTCGTCCTCGCCGAATTCACGCCCTTCGAGGATCGGAATGCCCGCGGTCGCGAAGTAGTCGTGCCCCACCAACCACGTGCCAGCCGACCAATCCTTCGTCACCATTTCGCCCTCCACGGCCAGAACGGTTGGCTTCCATGACTGCCACCTGATCGGAGCGTTGTCGCTTCTCGACGCGCGCTCGACGCCGTCGATGGCGCGCAGACGGGCGACGACCGAATCCGCCCACTCGCCGGCGTGCGCTCGCTGGTTTTTCATTTCCGGGGGCGCCTGGACGTCGATGAGGAGCAGCCTGTCGGGATTGAATCCCCACTCCGAGCGACTGAGATGCACGAAGCTGCGCACGATCAGCCCTGCAACCACGAGGAGCGCGATCGCCCCGGCGATCTCGCTGATCGCCAGGAGGTCGCGCAGCTGGCTGCGGCCCGCTCCAGTGGTCGCCAGGCCGCCGGACTTCAGCGTGTCGCTCACGCGGACCCGGGACGCCTTCCAAGCGGGCCACACGCCGGCCACAATGCCGGTGATCAGGGAGACCGCGAGCGTGAAGCCCAACACGCGCAGGTCCAGCTTCGCGGAGTCCATCCGAGGGATGTCGGTGAGCGCGAGCGCATGAATCGCGCGGACGCCAGCCCACGCGAGCAGCACACCGAGCGCGCCCGCCAGCGCCGCGAGCACGACTGCTTCGGTGAGGAGCTGACGAAGGAGCCTCGATCGGCTGGCGCCCGTGGCCGCGCGGATTGCCAGCTCGGTCTCGCGCTCGACTCCCCGTGCCAGCTGAAGATGCGCGACGTTCGCGCAGGCGATCAGCAGCACGACGCCGACCGCCGCCAGCAGCATCCAGAGCGCACGCTCGAACTTCCCGATGACGATGTGTCTGAGTGGGAAGACCCCGGTCGTCGTGCCGCGATTTGTGTCGGGATAGGCGCGCGCGAGCCGCCGATTCACGTCGTCCAGGTCCGACTGGGCCTGCTGCGTCGACACACCTGTTCGGAGGCGGCCAATAGCGTGCAGCAGCGGGACGCCGCGCCTGTCGAATTCGGTGAGCCCGCAAGGTGAAGGTACCCACAGGCGGGCATCGGTATCGGGAAAGAAGAAGCCGGCGGGGGTCACGCCGATCACTTCGTACGGCTGGCCGCCGAGACGAATCGCGCGGCCGACGATCCCGGGATCGCTCGCGAACCGCGTGCGCCACAGCGCGTGGCTGAGAATCGCAACGGGAGCCGCGCCGCGGCGCTCGTCCGCGGCCACGAAGTTCCTGCCAAGCGCAGGCTGCACCCCGAGCAGCGGCAGGACGCGGGCCCCCATGCAGGCGCCCGGCACCATGTCCGACGCCTCAGCACCCAGCGAGAACTTCTCATTCCCCAGAAAGGCGTCCATGTCCTCGAAGCTGCGGCTTTGCTGACGCCAGTCGTCCAGATCGGGTCCGGAAATCCCCCTTGTGACGCTCTCGCTCTTCGACCCCCACAGGAGGACCAACCGCTCTGGCTCGTGATAGGGGAACGGCTCGAGAAGCACGGCGTCGACGAGGCTGAAGGTTACGGCGTTGGCTCCGATCCCGAGCGCAAGCGAGATCACGGCGACAGCCGTCCATACCGGCGATCGAGTCAACAACCGAACGGCAAATCGCAGGTCGTTCGCCATCGGATGGATGATAACCCCTTCGATGAGGTGGCGGGGCGTCACCAATACCTCCCGCGATCGCTGTACAATCCCCCGCGTGCCTGCCGAAGAGTTCACTGCCGACGAGCGCGAGCGACTGGCGCCTTACTTCACCAACCTCGACGGTCACGTCTTCGGGCTGATCAACCTTCCCGAAACAGTCAAGGGGGCGCTGTTCGCGCGCTACTCG
>CAYZBZ010000062.1:0-18142 GCA_964476725.1 uncultured Vicinamibacterales bacterium | reverse complement strand
CCGGCGCGAGGTCGTTCTTCGACATGCCGCTGGCCGCCGGACCGTTCCTGGCGGCGGCGGGCGTGCAGACCGACAAGACCGCCGAGGCGCTGACGGAGTTCTTCAAGGAGCTCGAGGCGATTCGCAAGCCGATCCCGTCCGATGAGCTCGAAAAGGCGAAGAATTACGTCGCGCTCCAGCTCCCGCGCAACTTCGAGACCACCCAAAGCCTCGCCGGGTCGCTCGCCCAGATGTTCGTCTTCAACCTGCCGCCCGATTACTACGGGACGTTTACCGAGCGGATTCGGGCCATCACCGCTGCCGACGTGCAGCGCGCAGCCGAACGATATATTCAGCCGGACAAGTTCGCCGTCGTCATCGTCGGCGGTCTCGAGGTGATAGAGCCGGCCATCAAGGCGCTCAACCTCGGCCCGATCACGACGGTGACGATCGACGAGGTGATGAAGTAACGCCCGGCAGACTTTATGTCCATCACACTCACGTTCGACGAGCTGCTCCACTACACGAACGAGGAGCGCGACAAATGGCGCGGCTGGCTGCTCCAGCACGCGGCCGCGATGGATGCGCCCGTGCAGCCGGGGGCACGGTTTCCCACCGTCGGCAAGCTGATCGATCATATCTTCCTGGTCGAGCGCCGCCATCTACAGCGCCTGGCGGGGGCGCCTCTCTCGGATCGCACCGGTCTGACCGGCAACAACGCGTCGCCGCTCTTCGACTACGGCGCGTCCGTTCGCCGCGAGCTCGAGCAGTACGTGGCGGATCTGGATGACGACGTGGCGGACCAGGTCAGGACGTTCGAGGGCCCGGAGCAGCAGTGGGAGATGACGCCGCGCAAGCTGCTGTTTCACATCCTGCTGCACGAGACCCGCCACTGGGCTCAGATCGCGCTCGCCGTTCGGCTCGCCGGCTTCGAGCCCCCGGGCGACCACGACCTCTTTTACAGCAAAGCGCTGCGCTGAGGCGGGGCACTGCCGTCTACCTGCGCAAGCCGCGCGAGGCGACGCCGCTCGGCGTCTGCGTACGACGCGTTGAGCTGAATGAGGCGCGCGGCGATGAGGATCATGTTGATGCCCAGCACGGTCGGAAAGATCATCAGGCCGCCCGATTTCCAGTAATCGAGCAAGAAAAGCGGCAGCGCACCGAGCGTGAGCGCTATCGCGGCCTGTTTCCTGATCCGCATGCCGCGGGGGTTCGCGTCGAGCGTCGACGCGCGCGACGGGTGCACGACGACCAGCATCGGGGGGTTCGTTCTGCCAGCCGAATCGAAGATCTCGAAACGAACCGACGGCGCCTCCCCCACCCGCGTCTCGCAGAACGCGCGGGCCTCCGCGAGGCCGTCGAAGAGCACGCACGTGGCATCCGCGGTCGAGGGGAACGGCCGCCCGTCGGCGTCGCACGACCCGCCGCCGTCGATGAATTTGGAGAATGCGGCGAACTGACCGGGGCGGATGATGTCGGTCCAGTTCGAGGGGCGACGGTCGGGGTCGTAAAGGCGAAGTACTTCCATCAGCGGTCGCGGCTCAGGGCACATCGACCGAGAGCGGCACCACCACCGTGCCCCAGTGCAGCACGAGCTCGGCGTGGGCGCCCTCGACGACCGGAAAATAGAACGCGAGCGTTTCCATGTGCGACCCCTGCCGGGACGTCGCGAGGACGCGCAGCACGTCCTGGTTCGGCGGGTATCGCGTGTGGAAGACCGGGTGCGCCCCGTTGAAGATGATCGTCCAGCGTTCGGCCTGCGGCTCGGCCCACAGTGAATAGGTCCCGGCAGGCAGCAGGTGATCGTTGATCCTGACGTCCGCCGAGAGCTGGATCGTTGTGCAGTTGTCGGCGCCGGGACACCAGACGCGACCCCACGGCACCAGCGCGCCGAAGAGCGCGCGCCCGCGCGCCACCGGGCGGTTGTACTCAATCGTGATCGTGGCGTTCGCGATCTGCTGGCTCACCGAACCATGCTGACTGGGTTTCGGCGCCTGCGCCCATCCGGGCGCCTGCAGCGCGAACAGACCAAAACCTGCGGCGATTCCGACGACGGATATGGCGGTCTTCATGGCGTTTGCTTTTGATGCGCAGCTGAAGCTGCGCTGCGTAGCATTCTAAGAGCCTCTAACAAAACGACCTCAGCCGTTCTGTCTGGCATCGTCCGCTATTTCGTGGGAGGCACGCGCGCTCTGAGTCCTTCGAACACCTTGATCGCGACGTCGCGATTGAGCGTCGCGTCGCGGGCGCGATAGACCTCGCCCATGCCCCCGGCGCCGATGGCGCTGAGGATCTCATATGCGCCAAGACGGGTACCGATGCTCAGCGGCATGGGATCACCGGGGGATGGGCTCGGGCGTCATCCTCTGTCACGCCGGTAGTGTAGCGGGTCCAGCTCACGCCGGGTCAGCCACGTGGGGCCGAACGTGTGCCACGACGTCCCGTGCACTGTCGCGCGCGAGCACGGCATCAGACTCGCGATAGAACGCCGAAGGCGTCAGGTCCTCCGCCCCATAGAACGCCAGCTCGCGATCGCGGCGCAGCGTGCGTGATACCGTCGCCATCCGCTCCAGGTGGGGTGCCAGTTCCGGCGGCAGGCGCCCGCGCTCGGCGAGCAGCACGTCGGCCACATCAGGAATGCGCGGAGGCTCGACGCCCGACGCGCGCAGCAGCCCCTTCAGCGCCAACTCGACGATCTCCTGCGACTCTCGGACCACGTCCGCCCAACTGCCGCTCTCAAACAGCACGTCGAGGGCGCGCAGCCGCGCGCCCGCCCGGCGCAGATGGTCAGCCGCCAGATCGCGATTACGCATCACGCGGCTCCCTTCCAGTACGGTTGACCGTGCGCAAAGCCGCGCACGACCCGGCCTTCGGCAATCGCCCGGCGGACCTCCGCCAGTCGGCTCGTGATCGTGCCGTCACGGTCGTACCAGACGAGGCCGTCAACGGCGGCTTCGCACCAGACGGCCGTGGCCGGCGAACCCCGGCCGGACGGATGCACAAAGTGCGCGTCGATCGCGCGCCCGTCGAACGTCAGCGGCGCCTGATCCCACGTGCGGTAGAGCGCTCGCGTCAACGGCATTCCCGGGTCGATCACGACCAGCACGTCGATATCCGAGGCTGCGGCCGCGTCGCCTCGCGCCCAGGATCCCAGCACCACGACACCCAGCAGGCCCTCGCCGAACGCCGCACGCGCGCGATCGATGACGAGCGAACGCACCTCCGATGTGTCGTCAGGATGCGCCGGTGCGCGGAGCCGCCGCACGCAGAGCTCGTTGAAAGAGAGCCCCTCAGCCGCGGCGGCTTTGGACAGGGTGCGATGAAGGTCGGCCGGAAGACGTAACAGAACCCGGGCGATGCGAGACGCCAGCGTGTGTGATGCTCGGCCCACGTCCTGAATGATATCACTAATTTGTCTAAGTTGATATCATTGGACAGGCGCCGGCGATCAGCGATCAGCTCGGGCATGCCGACCCAGGCGTTCACGAACCCATCCGAGCGCCTGACGCATGGGGAAGGAGTGCGTAAGCCATAAGCAGAAGTCCACCTCATCGTGTCTGAGATAGACGGTATAGAATCAGCGCTCCCGAGGGAGGATTCATGCGGTCAAGAACGTTCGTGCTCTCCGCGTTGCTGCTGACGGCAACTGCCGGATTGGTCGCGCAGTCAGGCGCCGGGGCGGCGTCCGGTTATCTGACGCCACCCCGGGCCATCGTGGACATCCTCGATGCCGAGCCGCTGCCGCTCGCGGAGGTGAGCCCGGCCGGGGACCTGATCGCGCTGACGACCCGGCGCAGCATGCCGTCCATCGTGGAGGTCTCGCAGCCGATGCTGCGCCTGGCCGGCGTCCGCATCAACCCGCGCGCGAACGGCCCCCACCGCGCGCCGATGGGGACCGGCATCATCCTGCAACCCATCAACACCGCCGGGCGCGCCACCCTGGCGGCGCCGAGCGACGGGGGACGCGCCGAAAAGCGCATCGCCGTGCCTCCCGGGGCGAAGATCGGCGGCGTCAGCTTCTCGCCGGACGGCAAGCGGCTCACGTTCACGAACACGCGCGACAACGGCATCGACCTGTACATCGCCAACGTGTCGACCGCGCAGGCGCGCCTCGTCCCCGGAGCCGGACTGAACGGGATCGGCGGGGGGTGCGACTGGCTTGACGACAGCAGCGCGCTCCTGTGCGGGTTCGTCCCGGCGCCGCGGAGCGCTCCGCCGGCGGTCCCTCGCGTCCCGTCGGGCCCGAACATCCAGGAGAACCACGGCAAGCCCGGACCCGTGCGCACCTACGAAGACATGCTGACGAGCGCGCACGACGAGGATCTCTTCGAGTACTACTTCACGAAGCAGCTCGCGCTTGTCGACGCGGCATCGGGTCATCGAACGCCCGTCGGCAAGCCCGGCATGATCGCCAGCACCAACGTCTCACCGGACGGCCAGTTCATCGTCATCGAGCGGGTCAAGCGCCCCTTCTCGCGTCTGCTGCCGTGGAGCGATTTCCCATCCGACGTCGAGATCTGGAACCGCCGCGGCGACACAGTCCGCGCGATCGCGGACGTGCCGATGGGCGACGTGGTGCCGATGAGGGGCGTGATGACCGGACCGCGGTCGTACCGCTGGAATCCGCTCGAGCCCTCGACGCTCGTGTGGGTGGAAGCGCTCGACAAGGGGGATATCAGGAACGCAGTGCCGCACCGCGATCGCATCATGACGCTGAAGGCGCCGTTCGCCGCCGAGCCGTCGGAAGTCGCGAAGACTGAATTCCGCTTCAGCAGCGTCGGCTGGACGGAGACAGGATCGATTCTTCTCAGCGAGTCGGATCGCGCGACGCGGACGACCCGCTCGTGGCTACTCACCGCGACATGGAGCGAGCCGCGCAAGCTGTGGGACCGCAAACAGCAGGACAGCTACTCGCACCCCGGCGCCCCCATGTTCCGTCCCGGCAAGGGAGTCATCCTGCAGGCGGGCGATGCCATCTACCTCTCCGGCGCCGGCGCATCGCCCGAAGGGAACCGGCCGTTCCTCGATCGCCTGAATCTCGAGACGCTCGCGACCGAACGGCTCTTCCGAAGCGACACGACGAGCTACGAGTCCGTGGTTGCCCTTTTGGCAGACGATGCCAGGAAGGTCCTGACACGGTACGAGACGCGCACCGAGCCGCCCAATTACTACGTGCGCGATATCCCCGGCGGCTCGAAGCTGGCGGTAACGCGATTCAAGGATCCGCATCCGCGGATCACCGCCGCCGGGCGCACGCTGGTCACTTACACGCGCAAGGACGGAGTCGGTCTGAGCGGCACGCTCTACCTGCCACCGGGCCATAAGCCCGGCGAACGGCTGCCGATGCTCGTCTGGGCCTACCCGCAGGAATTCACCGACGCGATCTCCGCGAGCCAGGTCGTCGGGTCGCCCAATCGATTCACGACGGTCAGCGGCTCGTTCCATCTGCTGCTGCTGACGCAGGGCTACGCGATCTTCGACGGCCCGACGATGCCAATCGTCGGCCCTGGAGAAACGGCGAACGACACCTACGTGGAGCAACTGGTCGCGAGCGGGCAGGCGGCCGTCGACAAGGCGGTCGATCTCGGGATCGCGGATCGCGCGCGCGTCGCCATCGGCGGCCACAGCTACGGCGCCTTCATGACAGCCAACCTCCTCGCCCACTCCGACATCTTCGCTGCCGGCGTGGCGCGCAGCGGCGCCTACAACCGGTCGCTGACGCCGTTCGGATTCCAGAGCGAGACGCGCACCTACTGGGAGATCCCGGAGACCTACGGCAGGATGTCTCCCTTCAACTACGCCCACAAGATCAACGAGCCCATCCTGATGATCCACGGCGAGGCGGACGACAACTCCGGCACGTTCCCGATCCAGTCCGAGCGGCTCTACATGGCCCTCAAAGGGCACGGCGCCACGGTCCGCTACGTCACGCTGCCGAGCGAGGCGCACGGCTACGCCGCGCGCGAATCCAACCTGCACGTGCTTGCCGAAACGATCAACTGGCTCGACAAGTACGTGAAGAACAGGACGACGAAGAAAACGACGACAGACGCCGCCGGCAAGTAACCGACCGGATGGACATCGACGGGCTCGTCACGCTCGAGGACGTTCGCGGGGCCGCCCGCCGCATCGCGGCGATGGCGCGCGTGACGCCGCTCGTCGATGTCTCGGCGCCCGCGGGCCGCCCGCTGCTGCTGAAGTGCGAGAGCATGCAGCCGGGCGGCGCGTTCAAGATACGCGGCGCCTACAACATGGTGGCGCAGCTCACCGACGACCAGCGCCGCCGCGGCGTCATCACCTTCTCTTCGGGAAACCATGGCCAGGCGATGGCGCTGGCGGCGCGGCAGCTCGGGGCTCCTGCGGTGGTCGTCATGCCCACCACGGCGCCCCAGATCAAGATCGACGGCGCACGTGCGTTCGGCGCGGAAGTGATCTTCGCGGGGACGACCTCGACCGACCGGCGGGTGCGCGCGGAGGCCGAGGCGTCGGCGCGCGGCCTGACGATTGTGCCGCCGTTCGATCACGAGTGGATCATCGCCGGCCAGGCGACCATGGGCCTGGAGATCCTGGAGCAGCGGCCCGACGTCGCGGCGGTCCTCGTCCCGATCGGCGGGGGCGGGCTCGCGGCGGGGGTCGCCGCCGCGATCAAGCTCTCCCGGCCGGATGTGAAAGTGATCGGCGTCGAGCCCGCCGGGGCTGCGGCCATGAAGGCGTCGATCGACGCGGGACACCCGGTGACGCTCGACAGCACGCACAGCATCGCCGACGGCCTGTTGGCGGTCCGCCCCGGCGACCTCACCTTCACTCACGTCCGCCGGTTCGTCGACCGCATCGTCACCGTGGAAGACGACGAGATCGCCGACGCGGTCCTGTGGCTGTTCTCGAACGCGAAGATTGTCGCCGAGCCGTCCGGCGCCGCCAGCGTCGCGGCCGCGCTCGCGGGCGCCGCCGGCCCCCCCGACATCGGGCCCGTCGTCGCCATCGTCAGCGGGGGCAACATGGGGATGGACAGGCTGGAGGAGCTGCGGCGGTCGAGAGAGCGGAGGTGAATTCTCCGTCACCTCCGCTTCGGGACACACACACACACACACAATGCCAATCGAACTCTTCGAGATGGAACGGATGCAGTCGACGTGGGAGAACCTCGTCGACTACGACATGAGCGAGAGCGGCGTGCGCCCGCTCACGCTGCGCGAGCTGGTGGCCATGGGGTTCGACCTCGAGGAGTTCCTCGACGAGCCTCTTGGCTACAGCCAGTCGAACGGCACGATCGAGCTGCGCGAGCGGATCGCTGCGCTCTACCCCGGCGCGGGGGTCGATCAGATCGAGGTGACGAACGGCACGTCGGAAGCCAACTTTCTGGTTGCGCTGAGCCAGCTGCGAGCCGGCGACGGCCTGGCCATGGAAGTGCCGAACTACATGCAGATGCCCGGCGCGGCGCGCAGCCTCGGCGCGACCGTCCGCACCTTCAGCCTTCGTCAGGACACCGGCTGGGAGCCCGACTGGGAGGAGTTCGAGCGCGCGGTCTCGCGGGAGACGCGGCTGCTCTATCTGTCCAACCCGAACAACCCGACCGGAGCGGTGCTGTCGGGACGCGCGATGACGCGGATCGTGGAGCGCTGCGAGGCGACCGGCACGTGGCTGCTGTCGGACGAGGTCTATCTGGGGGCCGAAATCGATCGGCCGCGCACGAACAGCTTCTGGGGCATGAGCGAGCGGGTCCTGGTCACGAGCGGGCTCTCGAAAGCCTACGGAATCCCGGGCGTGCGCATCGGCTGGATCGTGGCGCCGGCGGCGCTCGCGTCGCAGTGCTGGACGCAGCACGACTATCTGACGATCGGCCCGAACAAGATGTCGGACGCCATTGCGCGCGTGGCCGTCGAGCCGAAGAACCGCGAGCGCTGCTACGCGCGCACGCGGCAGATCCTCGAGCACAACCTGCCAATCGCGCGTGAGTGGATCGAGGGGTTCGGAGGCCGGGTCACGTGGCGCGAGCCACAGGCCGGCGCGATCGCCCTCATCAAATACGACGCGGACGTGTCGAGCGTCGAGATCGCGGAACGGGTGCGCACGCGGCAGAGCACGCTGATCGTCCCCGGCTCGCACGTCGGACTGGAAGGATACCTGCGCATCTGGATTGGCGGACGCGAGGAATTCCTCAGGGAGGGGCTCAGGAGGATCGGAAAGGAGTTGCGGCAGATATTTGTTAACCAAGCGCCCGGCGTCGCGTAATAACTCAATAAGGAGCCGATTTGCGCATGACCCACACACCCGTCCGTCCTGTTAGCCTCGTTGTTCTCGCCGTGGTGGCGGCGCTGGCACTCGCGGTGCCCGGCTCAGCCGCTCAGCGGGCCCCTGCCCCATCCTCGGGGCACCTGGTGACCGCCGAGCAGGGTCAGGCGGGATCGGTTCCTGTGGTGCGCCCGGACGACCCCGATGCTGACCAGACCCGTCAGCGGCTGAACGATCTGCTCGACAAGTACCCACCCTCACTCGGCCGCGTGCTGAGGCTCGATCCGTCGCTCATGAGTAACGCCGGGTACCTCGCTCCCTATCCGGGGCTGGCGACGTTCCTCGCCCAGCATCCGGAGATCGCGCGAAACCCGGAATACTTCCTCGAGCGCATCAACACCTACTACGGCTCGCGTTTCGACAGTCCGGAGCACCGAAGTCGACAAGAGTTGCTCGCCCTGCTCGCCGGGTTCGCGGCCTTCCTCGTGTTCCTTGTCGTGACGGGCGTCATCGTCTGGTTCATCCGGATGATCGTGGCCGCCCGCCGCTGGAACCGCGTGTCGAAAGCTCAGTTCGACGTGCACAACAAGCTGCTCGACAGGTTCACGTCCAACGAGGACCTGCTCGCGTACGTCCAGACGCCCGCCGGACGGAGGTTCCTCGAATCGGCGCCAATCCCGCTGCAGGACGAGCCGCGCTCGATCTCGGCGCCGTTCTCGCGGATCCTCTGGTCCGTCCAGGCGGGTGTCGTCCTGGCCATTGCCGGTGCCGGACTGCTATACGTCAGCACCCGGTTCGTCGAGGAGCCGGCGCAGTTCTTCATGGTCGTCGGCGTGCTGACCCTGGCGCTCGGCGCCGGCTTCATCGTCTCTGCCGTCGCGGCCTACGGGCTGTCGCGAAAGCTCGGTCTGCTCGATCCGCCTGCTGCCGACCATGCGTGATGTGACGATCTCCGAGATTGAGCGGCTGCGCGCTTACGCGACTGAAGCGGACGCCGTCTTCGAGATGGACGAGGATACTTTCCGCGCGTTCTACGATCGGACGGCCCGGGCCTTGTGGGCGTACCTGTCGAGGATCACGGGGAGCGGCGACCTCGCAGACGACCTGCTCCAGGAAACGTACTACCGGTTCCTCCGCGCCGGCGCGCTGCACGAAAGCGACGCGCACCGGCGTAATTCCTTGTTCCGCATCGCGACCAACCTGGCGCGTGACGGCCAGCGTCGCCGGCTTCGGGCCCACCTGGTCGCGCTGCCCGATGGCGATCGTGGGAGCGGTGAGCTGGCGGCCAGGGTCGACGTCGCCGGGGACGCCGAGCGGCGGACGGATCTGAGGCGCGCCATGGCGCGCCTCAAGCCACGAGAGCGCGAGATGCTCTGGCTTGCCTACGCCCAGGGATCCAGCCACCGCGACATCGCGGGTGCGCTCGGGCTGAAGGCGGCGAGCATCCGGCTGCTGCTGTTTCGCGCGCGGCAGAAGCTGGCAGGGATACTCCGGGGGGACCATGGGACGAGTGGGAGGCCCGCATCGTGAAGACTGAATGCGCACACGAACAGGACGTGCTCGATGCGCTCGCCGCTCGGCGCTGGCCGGGGCATCTCCGCGCGCACGTGAATGAATGCGCGCTCTGCGCCGACCTCGTCGAAGTCGCGGCAGCGCTCCTCGAGGATCAGGAGTCGGCGTGGAAAGGGGCGCGGGTCCCTCCGTCGTCAATCGTCTGGTGGCGGGCGCAGGTGCGGGCACGCGAGGAAGCGGCGCGCGCCGCGGCACGACCGCTGGCGTTCATTCAGGGAGTTGCCGCGTCGATGGCTCTCTGGCTGGCCGTGGCGATCTGCCGCGCGCTGCCGTGGCCGGCCCCGGGCGATTGGCGCACATGGCTCGCCTGGCTCGTGCCATCGGTCACGTTCGGCCTGCCTGATCTCTCAACGGTGGCCACGATCCTGCCTGGCGCCCTGCTGCTCCTCGTCCTCGCGGCGTGGCTGATGCTCGCGCCGGTCGCCATCTACTTCGCGGTCCACGACGAATAGCGGGAGTCGTTACAGGTCAGCGCGCGGCGGCCGGCGTCGTGAGGACCTGGCCCGGGCGAGCGCCGGTGTGCTGGCCGTTCCGGACGACCGGC
Source organism: uncultured Vicinamibacterales bacterium (assembly GCA_964476725.1). Lineage (GTDB taxonomy): Bacteria > Acidobacteriota > Vicinamibacteria > Vicinamibacterales > 2-12-FULL-66-21 > JALZOC01. Next base: position 7,815 of record CAYZBZ010000062.1, on the reverse strand, counting down.
ACCCCGTTGACGAGCACGTGCGGGACGCCCGTGGCGAAGCCGTGCGGCTTCTCGAACGTCGCGGTATCCCCCACGTCCGCGGGATCGAAGATGGTGATGTCGGCCGCGTACCCCTGCCTGATCAGCCCGCGACCCTCGAACTGGAAATGCCGCGCGGGCAGCGACGTCATCTTGCGGACCGCTTCCTCGAGGGTGATCACGTGGCGCACCCGCACGTACTCGCCGAGCACGCGGACGGTGTTGCCATAGCCGCGGGGGTGCGGCGTCCCTTCTCCCGGCGTGAGGACCGCGCTGTCGGACGCAATCCCCACCCGCGGGTGCCGCATGATCCGCTCGACGTCGCCGTCCGACATGAAGTGATAGACCATCGACGCGCCGCCGCCCAGCATCAGCTCGCGCGCCGCCTCGAGCTGGGCGTCCGCCGAATCGGAGCCCTTCAGCTTCGCCGCCACCTGTTTCATGGAGAGGCCGTTCAGCGTCACGTCCGGACGATACGACGCGACGAAGGCGAAGGAGAGATCGGACAGGCCGCGCTCGGCCAGCAGGGCGCGCATGTCCGTTTTGATCCTTGCCCAGGTGGCGGCATCGCTCAGCCTGGCGGAGATCGCAAGCTGCCCCCCTTCGAGCGCCCAGGAGGGAAAACGGATGCCGAGCGTGGAGCTCGCCGCGGTGTAGGCGTACTGATCGGCCTCCACGTCGAGTCCACGCACCCGCGCGGCGTCGATGAGGCCGAGCGCCGCGGCGCTGGCGCCCCACCGGCTCGGGCTGTCCACCTTCAAATGCGAGATCTGCACACGGCGGCAGCCGCTCAGCTCGCCGATGCGGATCGTCTCCTCGATCGCCTTCTCGAGCTCCGTCCCTTCGTTCCGCATGTGCGACGCGTACAGGCCGCCGGCGTTTCCGGCCACGCGCGCAAGCTCGATGATTTCCGGCGTCTTCGCGTAGGTACCGGGAACGTATTGCAGGCCGGTGGAGAATCCGATGGCGCCGTCCACCATCGCGCGCCAGACCAGCGACTTCATCTTCGAGATCTCGGCAATCGTCGCATCACGATTTGCCGTGCCCATCGCGGCGAGGCGCACGGTGTTGTGGCCGATGAGCGTCGCGTAATTGACCGAGGTCCCGACCTGGCGGATATTCGCCAGCGCCTCTCCCACGTCGAGCGCGGACCCGCCGCAGTTGCCGGCGACGATCGAGGTCACCCCCATGCGGACGAAGTTTTCCGCGCGGGGCGTCTCCGCGAGGTCGTCGGCGTGCGTGTGGACGTCGATGAAGCCGGGCGCAACCACGAGCCGCGTCGCGTCGATGGTGTCCTTCGCGCTCCCGCGCGGCAGGCTGCCGATCGCCGCGATCCGGCCGGCCTTGACCGCGACGTCGGCGCGCCGCGCGGCGGCACCCGATCCGTCGATCAACAGGCCGCCGTAGATGAGGAGGTCGTACCGCGGGGCCTGCGCGCCGGCGGCCGGCCCGATCAGGCCGATCGACAGAAGGCCGACGAGCGTGGCGCGCTGGAGCATTAAGACGTGGCCCCGCGATCCCGGCCGCCGGTCATCATGCTGACGCTTGAGCCCACGACCAGGACCACGATGACGCCGAGCGGGTTCTGCCACAGGAACGAGATCCCCCTGGTCGCCGGGTGGCTTGCAAACACCGCGACGGCGGCAATACCCGCGATCAGGCCGACGAAGGCGCCGGCGCCGTTCGCGCGTCGAAAGGCCAGCGCGAGCACGAACACCCCAAGAAGCGATCCGTAGAAGAACGACCCGAAGCGGTTGACGACCTCGATGAGCGATCCCAGGCCGGCAGCGAACATCGCGACGATGCACGCGAAGAGTCCCCACGCGCCCGTGGCCAGCTTCGAGACGAGGAGGTAGTGCGCGTCAGTCTCCGAGGGCCGGAGGATCCGGCGGTAGATGTCGATCACCGTCGACGTGGCCAGCGAATTCAACTCCGCGGCGATGCTCGACATCGCGGCGGCGAAGATCGCCGCGATCATCAGCCCCACGAGCCCGATCGGCAGCTTCGTCGTGATGAACGTCGGAAAGACGTAGTTGACATCCGGCGCGGGCGTGTCCCCGATCGTGTCCTTGTAGGTGTCGTCCCCCGTCACGTCGCGCACGAGCGCGGCCGCGCGGCTCCGCACCCTCTTGATCTCGGCGTTGCCGGCCGTGAACCTCTCCCTTGCCGCGGCGCGTCCGCCGTCCTCCGCCGCAGCCGCAATCGCGGTCGCCGCGGCACGACGCGCCTCGAACGCCCGTCCGAACTCCGCTTCGAGCTCGTGGTACTCTCCCGCCCGCGCGCTGCGCTCGATCGTGCCGGCGTGAAGCCGCTTGAACAGCATCGGCGGCTGATTGAACAGGTAGAAGACGAACACGAGCACGCCCGTGAGGAGCACGAGCGCCTGCAGCGGGATCTTCACGTACGCGCTCATCAGCAGCGCATGCCGTCCTTCGTCCACCGACTTGGCCGTGAGGTAGCGCTGCACCTGGCTCTGGTCGCACCCGAAGTACGACAGCATCAGAAACAGCCCGCCGAGCAGCCCGGACCAGAACGTGTAGGTCTGTCGCATGTCGAACCGGAAGTCGACCGCATTGAGCCGCCCGGCGGCGCCGGCAATCTGCAGCGCCTGCGGAATTCCCACGCCATCGGGCAGACCGATCACGAGAGCCGTGATGGCCGCGAGCAGGCCGCCGACGATCACGCCCATTTGCTTGACGTCCGTCCACGTCACCGCCTGGACCCCGCCGGCCATCGTGTAGATCGCAGTCGGCATCCCGATGGCGAGGATCGTCAGCGTCAGGTTCCAGTCGAGGATGATCGAGAGAATGACCGCAGGGGCTGCGACGATGACCCCGCACGACAACCCGCGCGAGAGCAGGAACAGCATGCTCGCCAGCGTCCGGGTCTTGAGGTCGAAGCGCCGCTCGAGGTACTCGTACGCGGTATACACGCGGGCGCGGTAGAAGAACGGCACGAGCGTGACCGACAGGATCACCATCGCGATCGGCAGGCCAAAGTAGAACTGCACGAAGCGCATCCCGTCCGCGTAGCCCTGCCCCGTCGTCCCGACGAGCGTAATCGCGCTGAGCTGGGTCGCCATGACGGAGAGGCCCACCGCCCACCACGGCAGGCTGCGGTTGGCGAGGAAATACCCCTCGACTTCGCTCGCGCCCTTCGTCCGCTTCAGACCGTCCCAGACAATCCACACGAGGTAGGCGGCGACGACGGCCCAGTCGATGATGTGCATCAGGAGAATATCCGGCCGAACGCCCAGAGGGCCGCGATGACCACGGCCTCGCAGACGAACACGAGAACGTAGTGGCGCCTCATTTCTGCACCGGAGCTGGCCGGCGGTCCGTCGGAAATCATGGGGCTGCAGTATAGCCGAGGGTGTGGAGCTTCAGCGCAGCCGGTAAACAACAGCGTCGCCCTGTCCGTCGCTGAAATGGCCGAGCTCGGCGAGTGACGGGTTCGCCGCCAGCTCGGAGAGAACGGCTCGGGCTTCGTCGGGTGAGTAGAGATAGGTATGTACGATGACGTACCGCACGCCGGTCCTCCACAGCGCCGCAATTGACGGGGTGGCCGGAAAGTGACGCAAACGGGCGAGCTGATCGAGGTAAGACGGCGGATAGTACCCACTGTAGCCGTTGACCATCGGCATCCAGTGGAACGTGGACATGTACGCGTAGCGCGCCTCCGCGCCGGGAAGCGCCTCGGGATGCGGAATCGGGAACTCCGCGATGACCCCGGGATGCTGTCGCGCCAGCCAGGCATACAACGGCGGGGCGGTGTTTGGGTACGGGACGAGGCGCAGGGGGACGACCCAGTACTCGAGCAGCAGCACAGCGCAGATGGCTGCCGCGAGCAGCCTCCTCCACGCGCGCGGCAGCGCCTTTTCGATCGCGGCCTGTCCGTACGCAGCAAGCAGCGCAAGGAAGAACAGGACGAACACCCCGAACCGCGCCGGGGCCCGAAGGCCGCTGAAGATCGGGACATGGTGATAGAGAAACGCGTAGCTGTGCCCGCGCATGCCGAGCGACATCTCGAACGCGGCGACGAGCGCCACGAGGTAGACGAGCGCCTCGTTCGACGGGCGGACCAGCAGGAGGCCGACGACCGCAAGAAGTACCGGAAGAATACCGGGGAAGAGCCGCCGCTCCGGGCGTCCGGCCCGTGCCGATGCGGCGCCGTACAAATAGTTGTCCTCCGTCGCGATCGTGTAGTTGCGCGCATGCGCGCTGAACATGTTGACCTGGTCCTGGGAGCGCTCGCCCACGTGCTCCCTCGTCTTGAGGTACAGCATCGCGTACGGCCCGATCAACGCGATCGAGAGCGCGCCGCCGACGAGCAGCGCCACGAACCCCTTCTTCAATCGGTCCCGGCGAAGGCCGCATAGCAGCAGCAGGACCGTCAGCCCGAGCAGCGTCGCGAGAAAGACACCGTAGTAAATGCTCGACAGCAACTGCAGCGCGACGAAGACGCCCGCGGCTGCGCCGTAGCGCCGCTCGCCGGTGTCGAGCGCGCGATGCACGGCCCAGAAGGCCCACGGAATCCAGACCGTCCATTGCAGCTCCATGTGCATGTAGTGCTCGAACCGGTACGGCGCGAACGCGAACACGACGCCCGCGGTGACGCCGGCCGCGGAGCTGCCGGTGAGACTCCGGGCGAGCACGAAGATGCCGGCGCCGGAAAACACGATGCCGGCCAGCAGCATGATGTTGTGCACGAGCATCGGCCGGGCCCCCGCCCACAGCAGCGGCGCCGCGATGAAGGACTCCACCGGCATGGCGTCCGAATACGTGAGCGTGCGCCGCTCGGGGTAGAAGATGTTGCCGTCGAAGAGGCGCGCGGGTGACGTGGACAACGCATGCGCGACCCATGCGAAGCGCCACATGTTGAAGTACACGTCCTGGTGTTCCTGCGCCGCGTCCCCAAGCCTGGCGGCCTGGGGCCAGGTCATGATTGTGGTCAGCAGCGTGAAGAGCGCGACGATCCTGACGAAGCGTGCCAACGTCAGGGCCTTTTCAGGTCGATGCCGATCATCTGCATCAGGCGCAGCGCGTTGCGTGAGGTGGCGAGCCCTTCGCGCAGCGTGTAGTCGAATCGCATGGCGCCGGCGTCATCGACGGTCTCGGTGAAGTGGACGAGCCTCGCCGAGGATTTCACCGGCTCCTCACCGGCCAGGTTGAGATCGTGGGTGGTCATGGCGCCGATCGCTCCCGCGTCCAGCAGATGGCGCGCGACAGCGCGCACGGCGATGTCGCGTTCGGCGCTGTTGGTGCCCTGAAGGATCTCGTCGAGCAGATACATCAACACACGCCCTTCGCGGGGGCGCTCCGCGGCGTCGACGACCCCCTTGAGGCGCGCGAGAGCAGCCATGAAATACGACAGGCCGAGCTCGAGGGAGTCCTGGATGCGGATGCTCGTCTGGAGCTCTGACCACGGCATGCGAAGGCGGACGGCGCAGACCGGCCCCCCGGCTTGCGCGAGCACCGCGTTCAGCCCGATCGCGCGCAGCAGCGTGCTCTTCCCGGACATGTTCGAGCCGGTGATGAGCAGCAGCGTGCCGGGAGGTCCCACCTCGACGTCGTTGCTGACCCGGCGCGCCGCCGCAATCAACGGGTGGCCGAGCGCCTCCGCGGAAAAGATCGGACGCTCGTCAATCGCCGGCACCGACCAGTCTGGATTGTCGCGGCGGGCGGCCGCCAGCGCGGCAAGGGCATCGAGCTCTCCGATCGCCTCCATCCACACGCGGACGCGATGGCCGGCGGCACGACGCCAGTTGTCGAGCGCGAACAGGACGTGGAAATCCCACAGCGTCAACGCCTGAATCGGAAAATGCAGGAGCGCGGCGGTCCTGCGGAGCTCCGCGAATCCGAGGATGCGGTTCAGCCGCCGCATGCAGCCCGGCGCCGCAACCCCGCCGGCAGACAACCGCCCGTGAAGCGCCCGCAGCGCCGGTGTCTCGAAGCTGGCGCCCGCCGCGTGCTCGAACAGCCCGGCGTACCGGGCTAGTGCCTGCTGCCCCGCTCCGGCGCGATCGAATGCGCGGTAGATGCGGGGGGCCATGGCGAACGACAGCACGATGCCGATCACGAGCGGGATGAGCCACAGCGCCGCGTCGATGACCCCGGTCAGGAACAGCGTCAGAAGGATCCAGATGGCCGCGGTGAGGATGTACACGAGGATCCGGATGGGACCGCTCTCGTTTCCCTCTGCCCACGCGAGGAACGCATCCAGCTCGTGTTGCCGGACGTCCCCGGCGAGCACGCCGTGGGCGGCAAGCTGTTCCCGCCAGTCGTCCATCGGCGCAAGCTCCCCTACCGCGAGCTGCCGCGCGCGCACGTCATCGGGAGGGGCCGGCGCGAGCAGCCACGCCGCGAGCCGCACGCTGCCGCCCGGCGTGGCGGCAGGCCCCAGCCACTGAAACAGCGACGCACGTCCGAAGAGATCGAGGTCGATGGCGTACGGGTGATGCGTCAGATCGACCGACGCCGGCGCATCGCCCGCTGGCAGATCGTCCCACCGGCGCTCCACCCGGGCGAGCGCGCGGATGTTGACGAGCCGCAGCGCATCGTGCCACGCCGCGCGGTCCTCGACGCGTGCATGCCAGGCCACCAGGATGCCGAACATGACGAACAGCGTCGCGGCGACGAAGAGGCGCAGCGGATCGGCGTCGCGCGTCAGCGTCCAGATCAGGATCGATACGGCAGCGAGAAACACGACGAGGCGAGCGCGCGAAATCAGCGACGAGCGGCGCAGCTCGGCGTCGCGCCGGGCCGCGTGCCGGTCCGCCCGCGCCGTATAACCGACGGTCACGGGCGTCCCCTCCTCGCCCGGATATTGAGCCGCCAGTAGTCGGACATCGTTTCAGTGTACAGTCCAGGTCGGCAACAGCGTTCGTTTCATCCACGAATCCCCCACGACTCGGAGAAGCTCATGCGTGTGTTGCTCGTCGCCCTGGCTCTCGCGATCGCCGCGATGGATCCCGGCCGACCTATCCTGGCGCAGCAATCCCCGAAAGGCATCCGTCTCGCGGATCTCGCATGGCCCGAAGCCGCCGGCGTCCTCCGCCCCGAGACGGTCGTGGTCATTCCGCTGGGCGCCGCATCGAAGGAACACGGCCCTCACCTCAAGCTCAGCAACGACGCCATCCTCGCCGGCTATCTTACCCAGCGCGTCATCGACGCGGCTGACGTTGTCGTCGCGCCGCCGCTCCCGTATCATTTTTATCCCGCGTTCATCGAATATCCGGGCTCCACGTCGCTCACGCTCGACACGGCCCGCGCGCTGACGACAGAGGTCGCGCTCGGTCTCGCGCGTTTCGGGCCCCGCCGGTTCTACGTGCTGAACGCCGGCATCTCGACGACGCGGGCGCTCGAGCCTGCGACGCGCGCGCTCGCCGCGCAGGGCATCCTCCTCGGATATACCGATCTCGGCGCGCGGCTGGATCGCGCCTCCGCGCGCGTGCGCCAGCAGGAAGGGGGCACGCACGCCGACGAAGTCGAGACGTCAATGATGCTGTTCATCGACCCCACCTCCGTCGACATGCGCCGCGCGATCAAGGACTACGGCCCGTCGGCCGGACCTCTGCGCCTGACGCGCACGCCGGGCACGGCTGGAGCGACGTTCTCCGCCAGCGGGATCTGGGGAGACCCGACGCTCGCGACGAAAGAGAAAGGACGCGTCATCATCGCCAGCCTCGTGGCCGGCATTCTCGAAGACATCGCGGCGATCCGCCGCGCGAAGCCGCCTGCACCGAGCGCGCTCACGGCTCCGGCCCTCGCGACGCCCACCCAGGTCCCGGCCGGCCCC
>CAYZBZ010000061.1:4895-18370 GCA_964476725.1 uncultured Vicinamibacterales bacterium | reverse complement strand
GGCGCGGCGCATCGCTGGTCTCGGTGCGACGCGAGACTTTCACCACGGGCTGCTAAACGCGTGCTTCTTCGGCGGCGACGTGGTGCAGGCATGACGCCACGCGCACACCGCGCGGCTACCGGGCGTCCCTGCCGCATCGCCATCGCGGGGTTTGGCACCGTCGGCCGCGCGGTCGCGCGACGGCTGCACGAGATGGACTCGACCGAGCTGCAGCTCGCGGTCATCTGCAATCGTGACGTCCACCGCAAGCGCGTGGACTGGGTCGACCCTGCGGTGCGATGGACGGAAGACATCGAGGAGGCGCTGACGGAGGACATCGATGTGCTGGTCGAGCTCATCGGCGGCCGATCGCCGGCCGAAGAGTGGATTCGCCGGGCGCTGGCGGCGGGGAAGTCGGTCGTGACCGCGAACAAGCAGGTCATCGCGCACGCAGGCCCCGAGTTGCTGGAGGCGGCCGGGCGATCGGGACGGCACGTGCGGTTCGAGGCGGCCGTCGCGGGTGGGGTGCCGGTGGTGCGGGCCATCGAGCACGGTCTCGCCGGTGACCGGCTCACGCGTGTGGCTGGCATTCTCAATGGCACCTGCAACTACATCCTGAGCCGGATGGAGCGCGATCGCGTGGCCTTCCGCGATGCGCTCGCCGAGGCGCAGTCGCTTGGCCTGGCGGAGGCCGATCCGTCGCAGGACATCGAGGGATTCGACGCTCAGGCGAAGCTGGCGATTCTCGCGCACGTGGCACTGCGCGCCCACGTGCCGGCCAGCGCCATTCAGGCGCGCCGGATCGATATGATTGACGCCGTGGATTTCCAGTATGCGCAGCAGATCGGCTGCACGATCCGGCAGATCGCCTGGGCCGAGCGCACGTCCGATCCGCAGATGCTCAGAGCGGCGGTCGGCCCGGCGCTCGTGCCGCTCGGGTCGCCACTCGCACGCGTGCGGGGCAGCGAGAATCTCGTGATGCTGCGCGGGCAGTACGGCGGCGAGACGACCTTCGGCGGGCTGGGGGCCGGGGGTGGGCCGACGGCGGTCGCCGTCGTATCGGACCTGCTGGCGATCGCCCGCGAGGGGGCGCCGTTTGCGACGCGCGCTGCGGCCGACCGTGCCGAGGTATCCCCCGACTTCGTCAGCCCGTATTACGTACGATTCACCGTGGCGGATCGTCCCGGGATCATCGCGGCCCTCGCGACCGTGTTCGCGCGGAACAACATCAACATCGACGCCATCCTGCAGGAGCCAGGCTTTCCGGAAGGACGGCGGCCCTTTGTCGTCAGCCTCGACCCGGCGTCCTCGTCCGCGATCGATACGGCCTTGAAGGAGATGGCGGTGTTCGACTTTCACGAAGCGCCCCCCATCGCGCTGCCCGTGCTCTCGACGCTCGCGCCATCGGGCGAGGGACGCCTGTGAGTTACCGAGCCGTATTCCGGTGCTCCGCCGGCTGCGCGGGCACGTATCCGCTCGACACAGTCATCTACCGGTGCCCGATCTGCGGCGATCTGCTGGAAGTCTCACACGACCTCGAGGCGCTGCGGGACCGCAGCGCGGCGGGCTGGATGCGGCTCTTCGACGAGCGCTACAAGCGCACCACCTGGCCGTACGGGTCGAGTGTCTGGGGCAAGAAGGAATGGGTCTGCCCGGAGATCAGCGACGACAGCGTCGTGTCGATGGACGAAGGGGGCACGAACCTGTTTCTCGCCGAGGCGTTCGGCCAGGGCATCGGCCTCGACCAGCTGTGGGTGAAGCTCTGCGGAAACTCGCACACGGGGTCGTTCAAGGACCTCGGGATGACGGTCCTCGTCTCGATGGTGCGGCAGATGATTGCGGACGGCAAACAGGTCCGCGCCGTCGGCTGCGCGTCGACCGGGGACACGTCCGCGGCGCTGGCCGCGTACGCGGCGGCGGCCGGCATTCCGGCGATCGTCATACTGCCGCGGGGCAAGGTGACCGTCGCGCAACTCATGCAGCCGCTCGCGAACGGGGCCCTCGTCTTCGCGCTCGACACGGACTTCGACGGGTGCATGGCGATCATCGAACGGCTGGCGCGCGAAGAAGGCGTCTACCTCGCGAACTCGATGAACAGCCTCAGGCTGGAAGGGCAGAAGACTGCCGCGATCGAGATCGCGCAGCAGTTCGACTGGCAGGTCCCGGACGTGGTCGTCGTCCCCGGAGGCAACCTCGGGAACATCAGCGCGTTTGCGGCGGGGTTCGAGATGATGCGCGACCTCGGCCTGGTCGGGCGTGTTCCGCGGCTGATCGCCGCCCAGGCGGAAGCGGCCAATCCGCTCTACCGCGCGTCGCGGAACGGCTGGCGCTTCGAGCCGGTCGTCGCGCAGCCGACGCTGGCGTCCGCGATTCAGATTGGGAACCCGGTGTCGGTGCGCAAGGCGATCGCGGCGCTGCAGCGGTCCGGCGGGACCGTCGAGCAGGCGAGCGAGCAGGAGCTCGCCGATGCCGCCGCGCGCGCCGACCGCACCGGGATGTTTGCCTGTCCCCATACCGGCGTCGCGCTCGCTGCGCTGATCAAGCTCGCCGCCCGGGGTGAAGTCCGGCGTGACGAGCGGGTCGTCGTCATTTCGACCGCGAGCGGCCTCAAGTTCGCGGACTTCAAGGCGGGGTATCACGCCGGAACACTCGAGGGGATCAGCGCGACCCGTGCGAACCGGCCGATCGAGCTGCCAAACGACTACGACCAGGTAAGGGTGCACCTTGATCGTGCGATTCCGGCGTAACCCAACGGGCGAAACGCGCCCCGGCCGGTCTATCCCGGGCGCGGCGCTTGACTTGCCGGCTTCCGGGACGATATAACTTGAGAGATGTTCACTGGGAGCCCCTGCGCGTGTAATTGTTGCTGCTGCTGTATGCAGCGCCTTGGGCTTCCCTGCCTTCTATCTACCGCGTTGACGACCTGAAATCAGTCCAACGCATCGAGAAGACAACGAAGCCCGGGAGGCAAAAACCTTCCGGGCTTTTTCTTTTTCAAGGAGATTCCGCATCGCCCTCTTTCCCGCGTTCCTCAAGCTGCATGGCCGCCGGGTGGTGGTCGTTGGCGGCGGGCCTGTAGCGGCCTCGAAGCTCGCGGCGCTACAGGCGGCCGGCGCGGACATCCGTGTCGTCGCGCCGAAGATCTGCGAGGACATCGTGTCGGCGGGCGTGACGATTGAGCGCAGGGGATTCGAGCCGTCCGATCTGGACGGCGCGTGGTTTGTCGTGGCTGCCGCTCCTCCGGGCGTGAACCGGCGGGTGGGGCAGGAGGCGGAGCGCCGGCAGGTCTTCGTGAATGCCGTGGACGATCCGGACCACGCCACCGCGTATCTGGGCGGCGTGGTGCGGCGGGACGGGGTCACCCTCGCGATCTCCACGGACGGGTCGGCTCCCGCACTGGCTGGACTGTTGCGCGAGGCGCTCGACGAGGTGCTGCCTGCCGATCTGGACGCGTGGAGCCGCTGCGCCAGGGAACTGCGGCCGTCGTGGCGCGCGCGCCAGGTCTTGATGGAGGCACGGCGGCCTGAATTGCTCGACGCACTCAACGCGCTCTACGACGCACGGAAGGGCGCCGGGCGCGCCGAGGAGCCGGTGACATGACAGGGCACGTCTCGCTCGTCGGCGCCGGCCCCGGCGATCCGGAGCTGCTCACGCTGAAGGCGGTGCGCCGTCTTGCGGAAGCGGATCTCGTTTTGTACGACGCCCTCATCGAAACCGATACGCTCCGCTTCGCCACACGCGCCCGCCGTTTCTTCGTCGGAAAGCGAGCCGGCCGTCCGGCGATTAGCCAGGACGCGATCAACCGGCTGATGATTCGCGAAGCCCGCCGCGGCCATCGCATCGTCCGCCTCAAGTGCGGCGATCCCTTCGTCTTCGGCCGCGGCGGCGAAGAGGCGCTGGCGCTGGCGGCCGCCGGCGTGCCGTGCGAGATCATCCCCGGAATTTCGAGCGCGATTGCCGCCCCACTGCTGGCCGGAATTCCCGTGACGCATCGCGGGCTCGCGTCCGCCTTCGTGGTCGTCTCGGGGCACGCGGAGACGGCGTACGGTCCCGTGCTGCGCTCGCTTGCGCCAGGGAGCGCGACCGTTGTCGTGCTGATGGGACTGGCGAACCGCGCGGCCATTGCGCGGGAGCTGCGCGCGGCCGGGTGGGCGGCCCACACGCCGGCGGCGCTGGTGCTCGGCGCCTCGCGCCCGGGATCGGATGAATGGCACGGGACACTCGACGCCCTCGGCGCCGAAGTGTTGCCGATCGATGGAGACCTGCCGGGCATCATCGTCGTCGGAGCAGTCGCTGGACTGGCGGGAATTCTTGGCACACAGGACGAACAGTCGGAGCTTGCCGCGGACGAACGCCCTCGGTCCGCCGCGACAGTGGGATAATCATGGCACCTTCAGACGACCCTCGCACGTTCGGGCGCACGCGGCTGTCTTTCGCCGACACGGCTGACATCGACGAGTTCGTCGTCATGCTGGACCGTTTCGAGCGAGGCGACATCACGCCGGAGGAATGGCGGAGGTTCCGGCTGCTGCGCGGGACGTACGGTCAGCGCCAGCTGGAGGACGCCCAGATGCTGCGCGTCAAGATTCCGCAGGGGATCCTCGATTCCGCGCAGGTCGAGGCGCTCGCGGACGTCGCCGAATGGCACTCGCGCGGATTCGGCCACATCTCCACCCGGCAGAATGTGCAGCTCCACTTCGTGCCGATGCACGAGGCGGAGGCCGCGATGCGCCGGCTCGCCGAGGCCGGGCTGACGACGCGGGAGGCGTGCGGCAACTCGGTCAGGAACATCACCACGTGCCCGTATGCGGGGGTCGCGCGGGACGAGATATTCGACGTGACGCCGTACGCCGAAGCGATGACGCGCTACCTGCTTCGGCATCCCCTCAGCTCGTCGCTGCCGCGCAAGTTCAAGATCGCCTTCGAGGGCTGCGCCTCCGACGATCACACCGCGACGGCGATCAACGATCTCGGATGGCGCGCCGCGCTGGCGCCAGACGGATCCGGACGGCGGGGATTCCGGGTGCTCGTCGCGGGAGGCACCGCGATCATGTGCCGGTCTGGCGCCTCGCTTTACGCCTTCCTTCCGGCCTCCGACATCCTGATGGTGGCCGAAGCGGTGCTGCGGGTGTTTCAGCGGTACGGCGACTACGAGCACAAGCAGCGCAACCGGATGAAGTTCCTGGTCAAGACGATGGGCTGGGACGCGTGGCTCGCGGCGTTTCAGCGGGAGCTCGACGACGTCCGCGCCGCCGGCGGCGCGCAGCTGCCGTTCGATCCTGAGCATCCGCCTGTCGAACAGGCGCCGACCGGGACGAGGCCGGAGCCGCCCGCTCTCGCCGAGATCACGGCGCTCGTGAAGGCCACGGGCGTGAAGGGCCCTGGCATCGTGCCCGTTGTGGAGCCGCACGACGGCGGCCCCGGACGCGAGCGGACCGAGTGGCTGCGCACGAACCTGCAGCCGCAAAAACAGAGCGAGTATTCACAGGTCACGGTCTCGCTGGACCTTGGCGATATCACGTCGGGGCAGTTGCGAGCGCTCGCCGTGCTGTCGAAGGCATACGGCGACGGGACCGTGCGCGTGACGGTCGATCAGAATGTCGTGTTGCGCTGGGTCCGGAGCGGGCAGGTGCCCGGTCTTTACCGCCGGCTGGCGGCGGCAGGCCTGACGCGATCTGGAGCGGGAACCATCACCGATGTCACCAGCTGCCCCGGCGCGGAGTCGTGCAGACTGGCGGTCACGCAGTCCCGCGGCCTGGCGCGGCTGATCGAGAACAACCTGGAGGAACATCCGTCGCTGGTGCGCGCCGCGTCGGACGTCCGGATCAAAATCAGCGGATGTCCGAATGGGTGCGGCCAGCACCACGTCGCAGCCATCGGGTTCCAGGGGGGCATGCGCAAGATCGGCGACCGCGTCGTGCCGCAGTATTTCATGACGCTCGGCGGCGGCGCGGGTCCCGACGGCGCGAGCTTCGGGCGTCTCACGGCGAAGATTCCGGCGCGGCGGGTGCCCGAAGCGGTGGATCGCATGCTTCGCCTGTATTACGAGGAGCGCACGGCGGGAGAGACCGCGACGGCGTTCTTCCACCGTGTCGAGCCCGCGCATGCGAAGGCGGCGATCGCGGATCTGGAGCGGATGACGGCGGAGGATGTCCTGCCGGCGGACTTCGTCGATCCCGGAGAGGACCATGCGTTCAATCCGGTGGTGATGGACGGGGAATGCAGCGCGTGACCGCGCGCGGTCAGCAGAGGAAACCCGCCCCGCGCGAGATCGTGGTCCCTGCGTCGATCGCGAACCTCGGGCCCGGGCTCGACACGCTGGGCGTGGCGATAGCCTTGTACCTCCGTGTTCGCGTGGCCCGCGTGGTCGACGACGGCCGCGGCCGTTTGAGCTGTCGATTTCTCGATGGGCCGATCGGCGGGCCGAACAGGATCCAACGTGCGTTTGCCGCGCAGGGGCCGAGGCGCCGTGGTTCACCATCCCTCGAGGTCGAGGTCCAGAGCGACATCCCGAAACGCGCGGGGCTCGGCAGCAGCGCCGCGGCGACGATCGCCGGGCTTCGTCTGCGCGAATGGCTCGACGGCCCGCGCTCCGGGGACGAAACGCTCGCTGCGGCGTCGAAGATCGAAGGGCATCCGGACAACGCGGCGGCGGCGCTCTTCGGCGGCGTGACGAGTTGCTGCCGGCGTGAGGACGGCACGATCGCCGTCGCGACATGGCCATGGCCCCCCGCGTGGCGGGTGATCGCCGCGACGCCGGAGGTGGAGCTGGCCACCGCCGTATCGCGTCGCGCGCTGCCGAGGGCCCTGCCGCTTGCCGACGCGGTCTTCAACATCCAGCACGTCGCGCTGCTGCTCGGCGCCCTCCAGTCAGGTCGCGTGGCGGACATGCGCGAGGCGCTGCACGACCGCGCGCATCAGCCCTATCGACAGCGGCTCGTGCCGGGGTTGCGCAGGCTGCTCTCGCTGCGGCATCCTGATGTCATCGGCATCTGCCTCAGCGGCGCCGGGCCGTCCGTCGCGGTGTTCGCGTCGGGCAACGCGGCGGCGGTCGAATCTCTCGTGCGACGGACGTACGCGAAGGAGCGGATTCCCTGCACGGTGCGGACAGTGAAAGTTCATCGGGAAGGTGATGCATGACGTTCATGACCGGACTCCAGTGCCATCTGTGCGGCGCGAAGTTCCCCGCCGAGGCGCTGTGGGTCTGCGATCAGTGTCTCGGACCCCTCGAGGTTGTCTACGACTACGACGGCGCTCGCGAGGCGATGACGCGGGACGTCGTCGAGAAACGGCCGCGCAACCTCTGGCGCTTCCGGGAGCTGCTTCCGATTTCGGGCGAGCCGCGCACCGGCTTCCACTCTGGCTGTACGCCGCTCGTGCGCGCCGACCGGCTCGCACGGACGCTCGGCCTGCGCGAGCTGTATATCAAAGACGACTCTGTCAATCATCCGACGCTGTCGTACAAGGATCGCGTGGTGTCGGTTGCCGCGACGCGCGCCGTTGAGCTCGGCTTCAAGGTGTTCGGGTGCGCGTCCACGGGCAACCTGGCCAACAGCGTGTCGGCGCATGCCGCGCGGCTCGGGCTCGAGTGCTACGTGTTCATCCCGCACGACCTCGAGCTTGGCAAGGTGCTCGGGTCGGCCGTCTTCCGGCCGCATGTCATCGGCGTGCGGGGGAATTACGACGATGTGAACCGGCTGTGCACGCAGATCTCCGACAAGCTCGGCTGGGGCTTCGCGAACATCAACCTCCGCAGCTACTACGCGGAAGGGGCGAAGACCGTCGGCTTCGAGATCGCGGAGCAGCTCGGCTGGCGGTTTCCGCGCCACGTGGTGTCGCCGGTCGCCGGAGGCACGCTCCTGCCGAGAATCGCGCGCGGCTTCCGCGAGCTGCGCGAGATCGGTCTCGTCGACGGAGAGCTGCCGAAGATCCACGCTGCGCAGGCTGCCGGCTGCGCGCCGGTCGTTCGCGCGCTGCAGGAGGGGATCGAGTTTCCGGAGCCCGTCAAGCCCGCGACGATCGCCACGTCCATCGCCATTGGGAATCCCGCGGACGGCTTTCAGGTCGTCCGCACGGTGCGCGCGAGCGGCGGGACCGGTGTGGCCTCGAGCGACGAGGAAATCCTTCAGGCCATGGAGCTGCTCGCCGAGACGGAGGGCATCTTCACCGAGCCGGCCGGCGGCGCGACCCTCGCGGGGACCGTCCAGCTCGTGCGGTCCGGCGTGATTCCACCCGACGAATCGGTCGTCGTCTGCATCACCGGCAACGGGTACAAGACAGCGGCGGAGACGATCGCGTCGCGGGTGCCGCCGCGCATCGAGATCAGCCGCTCGCTCGCGGACTTCGAGGCGTATCTGCAGAGCGCCTCGGCCTCGGAGAACGCGGCGGCGCTGCCGAACGCATGACAGCGATACTGGCGGCAGAAAGTCTGAAGTCTAACTTCAGCCTTTCCGGTTTCGACCTGGAGGATATGACATGGCCCATCGGATCCTGATCCCCACCCCGCTCCGGCCGTTTGCCGGCAAGCATGACGTCGTGGAAATCGAAGGCAGCACCGTCGGAGACGTTCTCCAGGGGCTGGTCTCGAAATACGGCGACCTGCGCCGTCATCTGTACATGGAGGATGGCCGGCTGCGCAGCTTCGTCAACGTCTATGTGAACGACGAAGACATCCGGCATCTCGATCGCGAGAAGACCGCGTTGAAGACCGGCGACACCATCAGCATCGTGCCCTCCGTTGCCGGCGGGATCGACGCGGTCGTGCAGCGCGAAGGGGAGGAGCTGTCGCGCGACGAGGTGCAGCGCTACAGCCGTCACCTCATCATGCCGGAAGTCGGCGTGGACGGGCAGCGGAAGCTCAAGGCGGCGCGCGTGCTCTGCATCGGCGCCGGCGGGCTCGGCGCCCCCGCCACGATGTACCTGGCCGCGGCCGGCGTCGGCACGCTTGGCGTCGTCGACTTCGACGTCGTCGACGCGAGCAACCTTCACCGGCAGATCATCTACGGCACGCCGGACGTCGGGCGGCGGAAGCTCGAGGCCGCGCGAGACCGCCTCAACGCGTTGAATCCCGACGTCAAGGTCGTGTTGCACGAGGTCGCGCTGACGTCGAAGAACGCGCTCGACGTGCTGCGCGACTACGACGTCGTGCTCGACGGAACCGACAACTTCCAGACACGTTACCTGGTCAACGATGCGTGCGTGCTGCTCGGAAAGCCGAACGCCTACGGCAGCATCTTCCGATTCGACGGTCAGGCGTCGGTGTTCGCGGTGAAGGGCGGGCCGTGCTACCGCTGCCTGTATCCGGAGCCGCCACCCCCCGGCCTCGTGCCGAGCTGCGCGGAGGGGGGGGTGCTCGGGGTGCTGCCGGGCGTCATCGGGGTCATCCAGGCGACCGAGGCGATCAAGCTGATCCTCGGCGTCGGTCAACCGCTCGTCGGGCGCCTGCTCCTCTACGACGCGCTGCAGATGCGCTTCCGCGAGCTGAAGCTCCGGCGTGACGTCGAGTGCCCGGTTTGCGGCGATCATCCGACGATCCATGCGCTCGTGGATTACGACGCCTTCTGCGGTGTCGTGCCCGCGCAGGCGCAGCAGGCAGGCGGGGGCGTTCCGGAGGTGACCGCGGAGGAGTTGAAGGCGCGACTGGACCGCGGCGACGACGTCTACGTGCTCGACGTGCGCGAACCGAACGAATACCAGATCTGCCGCATTGCGGGGTCGACGCTGATTCCGCTCGGCGAGCTGGCGGCGCGCACCGGCGAGCTGGATCGCGACCGCGACATGGTCGTCCACTGCAAGATGGGAGGCCGCAGCGCCAAGGCTGTGACGCTGCTTCAGGAACGCGGCTTCACGCGCGTGCGCAACCTGAAGGGTGGCATCCTGTCGTGGATCGATCGCGTCGATCCCACGCAGTCGAAGTACTGAGCCCGCCGCTCACAGACATGGACTTCGTGGCTTCCGCCTTCAGGCGGAAGTTACTTGCGCCGCTCGGGCAGGCGGCGTTCCGACGGCCCGTCGTAGAGGTGATCCTTTGGATCGATCTGTCGCATCGGCTGCTGCCGCTCCCGCTCTTCCTGCGCATGCGCCGCAATGCCCGGCACGCGTGAAATGATGAACAGCGCGTCGGCGACCGCCGGCGGCATCCCGAGATCCCCGCAGACGGCCGCGATGGCGCCATCGATGTTGACCGGCAGCGGCGGCTCGTTCTGGCGAGTACCGAGGAACATCTCGACCGCCCGGATCATCTGGATGTGCCCCCCCTCGATCTCCAGTTCCAGCGTCATCTGAAACAGCCGGGCCGCGCGCGGATCGCGGGTGTGGAAGCGATGGCCGAAGCCGGGGATCGCCTCGCCGGTCTCCACCCGGCGGTCGACGATTTCCGCGGCGGCGTCCCGGTACGAGGCTCCCTTGCGCACCAGCTCGAGACCCGCGTCGAGAAACCGCATGCAGCTTTCGATATCGCCGCCGTGATACCGGCCGAAGCCGAGGATGCCTGCGGCGACGCACGCACGCAGCGGCGCCCCTGCGGTGGCCGTGTTCCTTGCCACCAGGGTCGATGGCGGCGTCGCGCCGTGATCGATGAACGACACCAGCATCGCTTCCATCAGACGCCCGATTCCGGGCGTCGGGCATTCCCCTATCAGCAGCAGGTAGATGGTTTCGCCGAACGTCAGCCGGCCCATGATCTCGTCGAGCGGGTAGCCGCGCACGAGTATCTTGTTCGGCTCGACGCCCGTGAGCGCGGTACGCCACTTCGCCTCGGACACGCGCCGCTGCGCGCGCCGCTCGATGGCCGGTGCAGAGGGCCGTTCCTTCATAGTTCGCTCGCTGATCTGGACATTACCGCGTGCCATACAGCCGGTCGCCGAAGTCTCCGAGGCCCGGGACGATGAACTTGTGCTCGTTCAACCCCCGGTCCACGGCCGGTGTGAAAATTCTGACATCCGGGTGGTGCCGCTCGACGAGCGCGATCCCTTCCGGCGCGGCGACGATGCAGATCATGCGCACGTCGCGCGCGCCGGCGTGGCGCAGGAGGTCGAGCGCCGCCACCGCGCTGCCGCCTGTCGCGAGCATCGGATCGATCATCAGCACGAAGCTGCGGCTGAGATTCGCCGGCAGTTTCGAATAGTACTGCGACGCGACGGCGGTCAGCTCGTCGCGCTGGAGCCCGATGTGTCCGACCCGGGCGGTCGGGATCAGCTCGAGGACCGCGTCCAGCATGCCGAGGCCCGCGCGCAACACCGGCACGACGACGACGTCCCCGGTGATCCGCCGCCCCTCCGCCGGCCCGAGAGGAGTCAGGACCGTCTCGGGCATGCTTGGCACGTCGCGGGTCGCCTCGGCGGCGAGCAGAAGGCTGATGCGAACGGCCATCCGGCGGAAGAGCTCCGGCGGCGTCGTCGAATCGCGAAGTGTCGCGAGGGCGTCGTGGACGAGCGGGTGCGGTACGAGGTGCAAAGGCACGGGTTCACTATACAAAGGGCACAGGCAAGGGAAAAGGCAAAAGGCACGTGCCGGAACTGATAAAATCCCGGGTTCATGCTTCTGCGCGCGTGTGTCCTGCTGCTCGCCGCCGGTTCCGTGCTGTTTGCGCAGCCCTCCAGGCGGGCGATCTCGCTCATCGTGACCGGTGGCACCGTGATCACGATGGAGCCGGGCGGACGGGTACTCTCCCCTGGCGCGGTCGCGATCGACGGCCGCGACATCATCGGGGTCGACACGCCGGATGCGATTGCCGCGAGGTTCTCGACCAGCGATTCGGTTGACGCGATCGGGCAGGTCGTTCTGCCGGGGCTCATCAACACCCACACGCACGCCCCCATGGTGCTCTATCGGGGCCTGGCCGACGACCTGGCGCTGATGGACTGGCTCCAGAAGTACATTTTTCCCGCCGAAGCGAAGACGGTGACTCCCGAGTTCGTGCGGGCCGGCACACGGCTGGCCGCGCTCGAGATGATTCAGTCCGGTACGACGACGTACGCGGACATGTACTACTTCGAGGAAGAAATCGCGAAAGTGACGAAAGAGGCGGGCCTGCGCGGGGTGCTGGGACAGACGATCATCCAGTTTCCCGTCGCTGACGCGAAGACGCCGGCCGAAGGACTCGCGCGGGCCGAGGCGTTCATCAGACAGTTCGCAGGAGACGACCTCATCGTGCCGGCCGTCGCGCCGCATGCGATGTATACGCTCGACGCCGCCACGCTGAAGGCGGCGCGTGCGCTGGCGGATCGCGAGCGCGCGCCGGTGCTGATCCACCTCGCGGAGACAGCTGACGAGATCAAGACGGCGCGCGAGCGGCACAAGACCACGCCGACCCGGTACCTGGAGTCGATTGGGTTCTGGGGACCGCGGACGCTGGCGGCGCACGGAGTCTGGCTGTCTCCGGCGGATATCGCGGTGCTCGCGCGGCGTCACGTCGGCGTGTCGCACAACCCGGAAAGCAACATGAAGCTCGCAAGCGGCGCGGCCAGGGTGGTCGCGATGCGCCGCGCCGGCGTCACGGTCGGGCTCGGGACGGACGGCGCCGCGAGCAACAACGACCTCGATATGTTCGAGGCCATGCGGCAGGCTGCGTACCTCGCGAAGCTGAACACGATGGATCCCCGCGCGTTGCCGGCCCGCACGGCGCTCGAGATGGCCACCATCGAAGGGGCGCGGGCACTGGGGATGGAGGCGCAGATTGGCTCACTGGAAGCAGGGAAGCGCGCCGATCTCATCGTCGTTTCCATGATGTCTGCCCGGCAGACGCCGATGTACGATCCGCTGTCCCACCTGGTCTACGTCACGCGCGGGGACGACGTCAGGACCACCATCGTCAACGGGCGAGTCTTGATGCGCGATCGGAACGTGCTCACGCTGAACGAAGCCGCGGTGCTCGATGAGGCGCGCGGGCTCGCGGCGAAGGTGAAGCAGGCGGTTGGGAAATGAACATACTGTTGGATGCCGCGACGATTCAGGCTCGTGTGCGCGAGCTGGCGGCGGAAATCGAACGTGACTACCCGGCGGGCGAGGCCGTCCATCTCGTCTGCGTGCTGAAGGGCGGGTTCGTCTTCATGTCGGATCTCGTCCGCGCCATGGGACCGCGCGTGACGCTCGACTTCATCGCCGTGTCGAGCTACGCCAAGAGCACGACGTCGTCGGGTGAGGTCCGCATGCTCAAGGATCTCGACACGGGACTCGAAGGCCGCCACACCATCATCGTCGAGGACATCGTCGACACCGGCCTCACGCTGAGGTATCTGCAGGACATCCTCCGTGCGCGATCGCCGAAGTCCCTGCGGACGGCGTGCCTCCTCAGTAAGCCGTCGCGGCGAGTCGTCGACGTCACGGTGGAGTACATCGGGTTCACGATCGAGGACCGCTTCGTCGTCGGATACGGCCTTGACTACGCGGAGAAGTACCGGAATCTCGCGTACATCGCCGTGCTGGACGAGGCGTAGCGGATCTTCCGCCTTCAGGCGGAAGAGGGATTGAATGAAGCGTTTCGACATCATTACTGA
>CAYZBZ010000061.1:0-4795 GCA_964476725.1 uncultured Vicinamibacterales bacterium | reverse complement strand
CTTCCGCCTTCAGGCGGAAGAGGGATTGAATGAAGCGTTTCGACATCATTACTGAAGCGGACGCGAGGACGCTGGATATCGGCGCCACGGTGGAGTTGTCTGCGCGCGGCCACATTACGCCGCTGGCGAAGGACACGCTCGCGGCGCGGCGGGTGACGGTCGTTCCGGCCGGTTCCACGGACGCGTCGCTTCCGGCGGATCTGGCTCCGGCGGCCGAGATACGCCGCGTGGCGATTGGCAGCGATCACACGGGACTGGCCGTGAAGCGCGCGCTCGTAGCGCACCTGCGGGGGCGGGGGCTCGCCGTGATCGATGTGGGGACGGACAAGACGGACCCCGTAGACTATCCGGACGTCGCCGGGGCGGTCGCGACGAGCGTCGCGCGAGGAGAGACAGACGCGGGAATCGCGATCGACGGCTCAGGAATTGGCTCCGCCATCGCCGCCAACAAGGTGCGCGGTGTCCGGGCTGCGATGTGCCCGAATGAGACAATCGCCCGGTACTCTCGCGAGCACAATGGCGCGAACGTGATGACCCTGGGCTCCTCGCTGCTCGACGGGCCGGACGCGGCCATCCGGATCGTCGACACCTGGATGGGCACTCCGATGCGGGAAGCCAGGTACATCCGCCGCTTGTTGAAGATCCGGCGTCTCGAAGAGCGATTCGGCGACCCTTCGACCTAAACTGGCGACTGGCGACTGGCGACTGGCAACTGACGACTGACGTGTTGAACCCACAGGATCTTCAGCGGCTCATCGACCTCATCACCGAGGAGGTCGTCGCGGCGCAGGGGCTGAGAGGCCACACCACGTCGCGATGCGCCTGCCACTCGGTGCTCTTCGACTGCTGTCCCGATCGGCTGCGCGGCGTCATCGACGCCGGCGCGTCGCGGCTCGGGATGCACGCGACGGGCGGCGCCACGGGCAGTGTCTCGACGATGATCGACCACACGCTGCTCAAGCCGGACGCGTCGAAGGCGGAGATCGAGAAGCTCTGTCGGGAAGCGGCGGAGTTCCACTTCGCGACCGTGTGCGTCAACCCGGCATGGGTCCATACGGCCGCGGCTCTGTTGCGCGGCAGCGGGGTGGGCGTGTGCTCCGTCGTCGGGTTTCCGCTGGGCGCAACGACGTCCGACGTGAAGAACTACGAGACGCGGCGGGCCATTTTCGACGGCGCGACCGAAATCGACATGGTCATCAACATCGGCGCGCTCAAATCCGGAGATCTCCGCACGGTCGAGCGGGACATCGAGGCGGTGGTCGAGCCGTGCCGCCAGTGCGGCGCGATCAGCAAGGTCATCATCGAGGCCGCGCTGCTCACGGATGAAGAGAAGATCGCCGCGTGCACGCTGTCGAAGGCGGCGGGGGCTGACTTCGTGAAGACGTCCACGGGCTTCGCATCCGGCGGAGCGACCGCCGCCGACGTGGCGCTGATGCGGCGGGTCGTCGGTGCGGACATGGGCGTGAAGGCGGCCGGCGGCGTGCGGGATCTCGAGGGGCTGAAGGCGATGGTCGCCGCCGGGGCCACGCGGGTGGGGGCCAGCGCCGGAGTCAAGATCGTCCAGGAATCCAAGGGTCAGAATGATCTCACGCGTGCGTGAGCCCCTCCGCCCTCAGC
This sequence comes from uncultured Vicinamibacterales bacterium, assembly GCA_964476725.1. Lineage (GTDB taxonomy): Bacteria > Acidobacteriota > Vicinamibacteria > Vicinamibacterales > 2-12-FULL-66-21 > JALZOC01. The sequence goes on along the minus strand of CAYZBZ010000061.1, from coordinate 3,178 downwards.
TGCGCGAGCGCGTGAAGCGGAATCCGGAGACTGGCGCGGCACCCCTGGCGATCCTCGCGGTTTTCGAGCACAAGGCTGCCGCCGTGGGCTTCCGCAATCTGCCGGCTGAGCACGAGCCCGATTCCCGACCCACCGGGCTTCGTCGTGAAGAATGGCACGAACAGGTTCCCCGTGTTGGACAGTCCGGGTCCTTCGTCCTCGACCCACAGCTCCATCGTGGGGGGCAGCGAGCCCGGCAGGCGCTGCCATCCGACGGTGACGCTGCCGCCGGTCTCGCGAACGGCGTCGACCGCGTTCCGAATCAGGTTGATCAACAACTGCTCGAGCTGATCGCCGTCACCCTGGATCGTGAGCCTGGGACCCGGCGCCACAACGATATGGTGCGCCTTTTCCAGCGTGACGATCCGATCGACGAAGCTGGCGACGTCGAGCGGCGCGAGCCTGGGAGGCGGGAGCCTGGCGAGCCGCGCGTACGCGCTCATGAAGCGGCTCAGCGCCTCGGACCGCGACGCGATCACACCGAGCCCACGCTGTACGTCCTCGCGCCAGTCGGCGGGAGGAGGGTCTGGCTCGACGATCGTCGCCAGGCTGCCGGCGATCGACTTGATGGGCGCCAGCGAGTTGTTCATCTCGTGGCCGATCACGCGGATGAGCCGCTGCCACGCTTGTCGCTCTTCTTCGCGGAGCGGCTGGCTCAGGTCGGACAAGACGAGGAGCTCGTGCGGGCGGCCGCCCTGGCGGAACTGGCTGCGACGGACCTCCCAGCGGCCGACGCCGCCCGGAAACGCCGTGTTGATGACGCGAGGAGCTTCGCCCGTCAGGCATTCGGCGAGGTCGAGCTCCTCGGCCCGACGTCCCAGCAGTCGCTCCGCCGGCTGGCTCAGGAGGCGCGCTCCGGCACGATTCACGAACTTGAGCTCGTGATCCTCGTCGAACGTGAAAAGCGCGACGTCGATCTCCGCCATGACCTTGCGCAGCAGCGTCGTCGCTTCGAGCGCGTCGAGCCGCTGGTCCCGCAGCGTTTCGACGAGCGCGTTGACCTCGATCATGACCTCGCCGAGAGGATCGCCGCCGTGCGCGCCGCGGGCCCGAATGGAGAAGTCTCCCTCGCCAAGCGCGGCAAGGAGGTTGGACAGGGTCTGAAGGGGGAGCACGACGCGTTCGCGGAGCGCGAACGCGAAGCCGAGGCAGAACGTGGTGATGAGGACGGTCAGGGTCCACTGGACCTTCGGCGTGTAGTCACCGGTCCAGAGGAAGATGAGCGAGATCGCGGCCCCGGGGAGCGCCGAGGCGAAGGCCATCAGCAGGATGCGCCGGTCGTGGCTCAGACGCGGCTCGCGCGGGCGGGAGGAGCGCATGACCCCGCTATTCTACGTTCTGCCTTGTGCCTCGTGCCGTTTGCCTTGAAGGCAGGCGGCGAGCCGCCTACAGTCCGTATCTTTGAAGGCGCCTGTATAAAGCACTTCTGCTCAAGCCCAGCGCCTTCGCCGCCTGGCTGACGTTGCCATCGAAGCGGGTCATCGCCTTCTTGATGAGAAAGGACTCGACCTCCTCGAGGCTCATGTCTTCGAGACGGCCGCCGCCGTCGCGGCTGGCGCGCAGGCCGAGATCGCCCGGCTTGACGAGGGGGCCTGGGGCCATCAGCACCGCCCGCTCGATCGCGTGATCGAGCTCGCGGACGTTGCCCGGCCATGGGTGCTCGAGCAGGATCTGCATGGCGCCGCTTTCGAATCCGGTCAGGCGCTTGCGATATCGCTGGGCGTGCTGCCGGAGGAAATGCTGGGCGAGCAGAGGCAGATCCTCGCGGCGATCGCGCAGGGCGGGCAGCCGGATCTCGATTGTGTTCAATCGGAACAGCAGGTCCTGACGGAAACGGCCGGCGGCGACTTCTTCGGTCAGGTTCGCGTTGGTGGCGGAAATGATCCGGGTGTCGACCCGGCGGGTGCGCGACGATCCCAGCCGCTCGAACTCGCCGGTCTCGATGACGCGCAGCAACTTGGCCTGCTGGCTCATCGGCACGTTGGCGATCTCGTCGAGAAACAGCGTGCCCTGGTCGGCGAGCTCGAACCGCCCCACTCGGTCCGCCTTGGCGTCGGTGAAGGCGCCGCGAACGTGGCCGAACAGCTCGCTTTCAACAACGCCTTCGGAGACGCCGCCGGAGTTCACGATCACCATCGCACGCGACGCCCGGCTCGACACCGCGTGCAGCGCGCGCGCGACGACACCTTTGCCCGTGCCGTTCTCGCCGAGGATCATCACGTTCGCGTCGGACGGGCCGACGCGCGAGATCACCTGCAGCACCTGTTGCATCGCCGAAGACTCGGCAATCAGCGTCGGCATGCCTTCGCCGCGCAGCAGCGAGTTCTCCGCCTCGAGGCGCTGCCCCTTGCGGAGCGCCTGGCTCAGCTCGATCTGCGTGCGGATGATGGCGAGGAGCCGGGCGTTGTCCCAGGGCTTCTGGATGAAGTCGCGCGCGCCGCGGCGCATGGCCTCGACGGCCACTTCGACGCTGCCCCATGCGGTCATCACCACCACGGGCAGCGTGGGATCGATGCCCTGGATGCGCGCCAGCAGGTTCAGCCCTTCTTCGCCGGAGGTCGTGTCGCGCGCGTAGTTGAGATCGATCAGCGCGACGTCGAACTCGCGGGCCTCGATCGCCGCGAGCACGCCGGCCGGAGATGAGGCGGTCTCGAGCTGGAAGCTTTCCGCCTTCAGCAACAGGCGCAGCGCCTCGAGCACGTCCGGCTGATCGTCGGCAATGAGGACGCGCGGCTCCTCGGGACGCACCGCGTGGCGGACGTGCTCTGGGGGGTCGCTGCGCTGGTTGCGAAGATGGTCGGTGATGAGCATGAGCTACCAGCTACTGGTTTCAGGTGACTGCTGTCCGGCAGCTTTCTCAGTGCGCGACGTCGAAGCCGCTCTCTTCGAGCTCTTTCTCGCCGCGGTGCCTGCTGCCGTCCTCCTCGACGACACGGCCGTCGAACAGGTGGATGGACCGGTCCGCGTGCCGCGCGTAGCGCGGATCGTGGGTCACCATGCAGATCGTGGCTCCCTCGCGGTGCAGCTCCCGGAGGAGCTCCATGACCGCCTCGCCGTTCTTCGAGTCGAGGTTGCCGGTGGGCTCGTCCGCGAGCAGGATCGACGGCTGCCCGCCGACCGCGCGGGCGACGGCGACGCG
>CAYZBZ010000060.1:0-18614 GCA_964476725.1 uncultured Vicinamibacterales bacterium | reverse complement strand
CCTTGAGCCGCGCGTGCAGGCCGTCCGGGATGTTCTTGAGTGTCAGTGTCGGCATTGGCCACCATTATGGAACCAGAATGGTTCCATTCTAACGCAACGCCCACCGGATGGCCATGAGCGGCTCCAGAAGACGAGCGCGCGTCGGACGACCGTGTCATTGGCTGGCGCGACGGCGTGGTCGTGACGGTCCGTGTCGCCAGCACGACGCTCCTGCTTGACATAGCCATGTGGCTATGGCTATATGGCCAGTATGACTCGCATGGCTGCCGGGAAATTCAAGGACCAGTGCCTGAAGGTACTGGACGAGGTGGCGGAGCGGAGGACGGCGGTCACGATCACCAAGCGCGGCAGGCCGGTCGCCACGCTCGTGCCCTATACCGCGACCACCGGGAGTGCGAAGAGCCTGGCCGGGAGCATTCTCAAAGAGCGCGGCAGCCCGTATGGCACCGGGGAGGCGTGGGATGCCGACCTTCCTTGATACCCACGCCTGGGTCTGGTGGGTCACGCAGGACCGCCGGCTGTCGCGAAAAGCCGCTGGTGTCATTCAGGAGGCCGTCCGCGGCGACGGTGTGTCGCTCTCGATGATCTCCCTCTGGGAGATCGCGAAGGAGGTCGAGAAGAAACAGCTCGTGCTCGACAGGCCGGCCCGCGAATGGATCGACCAGGCGCTCAGCGTGCCGGGACTCGCGCTCGTGGAGTTGACACCCGCGATACTCATGGACAGCTGTGAGCTGCCGCAGCCGTTTCACGGGGACCCAGCGGACCAGATCATCGTCGCGTCGGCCCGGCACCACCGCGCCACTCTGGTGACGAAGGATGGCAACCTGCGACGATACCAGCACGTGCCGACCGTCTGGTAACCCGCAGCCGGGTACGAGATTACTGGTGTTCCCGCCGGCTGTCGGCCACCCCACGCACCGCCTAGTATGTCCGTCCATCCTGCGGGAATATCGCTCCGCCCGAGCTAAATGGTCAGCTTCAATCGCAGCCACTGTTGTATATTCAATGTAGCTACAGGGGGCCGAATGACGACGCTACTCGCGAAATGGGGAAATAGCCTGGCACTGCGTATTCCGAAATCGGTTGCGGCGGAGGTGAATGTCCACGATGGGGACGCCGTCGACATCTCCGTGCACGACGGCGTCATCGTGGTGCGACCCGCGGCAACACGCTACTCCATCGACGATCTGGCCGCCGGTATCACACCAAGAAACCGGCATCGCGAAACCGATTGGGGCGGCCGCGTGGGTGACGAGTCGTGGTGAGGGCCGTCTACGTTCCCGACGCCGGCGACTTGATCTGGCTGACCTTCGATCCTCAAGCCGGACGTGAACAACGGGGGCGCCGCCCTGCGCTCGTCCTCTCGCCCCGTATCTACAACGAACGGGCACAACTCGCCGTTGCCTGCCCGATAACGTCCAAGGCGAAAGGGTATTCGTTCGAGGTGGCTCTGCCGGAGGGCGGCCCTGTCACCGGTGTCGTGCTCGCTGATCACCTGAAGAGCCTCGACTGGAAGGAGCGTCGCGCCGAATTCGCCGGCAAGCTGCCACCGTCCGCCCTTGCCGGTGTGCGCGAACGGATCCGTCCTCTCCTCGGTCTCTGAGGTTTCGCTTCACGCGCCCCCTCCGACCCGCCTGTCGCCGCTTCTCAACCAGATCAAGCGGCTCGCGGCATTTCAGAACCCCGAGCTCTTAGTCCGGATTATTCACGAGACTCCGAGCCGGCTCGTTTATTCGCGGAGGAAACGATGCGGAGCAGGCCGTTTCGGCTCACGAAAAACGCTGCGCAGGCCGACGACAGGGCGCGCGAGCCTCAATGGTCGCGCGCCGCGTTCTGAGGACGATAAGCCGGAGCAGCGGTTTTCCGGCCTGCGTAGCGGTTTCCGGAGCGAACGAACGAGTCGGCTCCGCAGCCCTCATGCATAGTGCGGGTTAGGTACCAGCGCCGAGGGCGCCCTTGACGGCGCGAATGGAGAGGAACATGGGCGTCGGTGCCGGCCGCGCGTCCGATCGGCCCTCGACCGCGTCGACCTTGACGAACCCGTACTTCACGTAGAAGGCGACGGCGTCGGGCTTGGCATCGACGATGACGCCGACGCACCCGTAGTCGTCCGCCATCCCGAGGGCGAGCTGGAGCACGAAGCGAAGGAGCTGAACGCCGAGTCCCTGGCCCTGCGCCGGCTGATCCACCCCAAGCCGCGCGAGCCGGAGCACCGGCAAGGGGTACCGAGGCAGCTTCTTGCGCGCTCCGGTCGGCAGCCCGTCGATCTCGACGTGGGCGGCGGCGACGGTTGCAAAGCCAAGGACGCGCCGGTCCTCGACGGCAACATATGTGACACCCAGGTGGTGCCGAAACTGGTTCTATCCGGCAAACCGTTGAAAAAAGCAATCGAGGTCAGGGTCACCGGACCGAAATAGCGATCGGTCGTCATGCTCGCGGAGCGCCCTAATCTCCATCACGCATCAGGCCGCGAAGCGCAGCGGCCGGCTTGCCCTTCGCGATCTGCTTCAGGATCGCCTCGCCGGACTTCCTCGTCACGACGAGCTTCGGATGAATGACGATGTCCGCCGGCAGCTCCTGGAGAGCCTGGAGGTGGTGGCGGAGGGCCTGCTCGACGAGGTGGCCCTTCTTCACGCCTGTCGCGCGGACGTGGCGCTCGAGCAGCTCCTTGGTCGTCCGAGAGACGAGGGCCGAGATCTGCGTTTCCTGCTCCATGGTTCCTCCAAAATAATCTACAGTTTTGTATGGATGGCGTCAACCCGCCGGACGCGTTCATCGACGCGATCACGGATCACGACGTCAGGATCACTCAGCTCGAAAGGGCGTCGGGCAAGTCGAAGCCGTCCGAGTCCTAGCCGCGCCATAGTGGTTCGCGCAGGCGGCTGGGTATTCAGCTCAAACCGCTGTACTCCAATCGACGAAGAGCCCTATTTCTCGAAGACCATGTTGTCGACGATCACCATGCCCTGCTTGTTCGCTTCGCACTGGTCGCAGAACGCGGTCAGGTTGATCGAGGTGAGGTACTTGAAGATATCCTTCGGATCGACGCGCACGTCCACCCAGGCCGGCTGCGTGAAGCCCTTGAGCGGCACCTGATAGGTGTTGAACCCGGGTCGCACCCTGAAGGCCATCAGCGGGTAGCGCATCGCCATGTCCTTGCCCCGCTCCTTGCTGATCGCCTCGAGGCGCAGGATCTCGATGCCCGTCGCGTACACCTGCATCGACAGATTCTTGAACCCGCTGACGTCGTCGGGCACGGGCGTGCCGTCGGCGTCGGGCTGTCCGTGAATTTCGACCGTGACGCCGGCCCATTGATTCGGGGCACGCAACGAGAAGTCGAACTTCATCGCGTAGTTCGGGTCGTCTTTCTTGATGTGGACCAGCTCGGGGGCCGGCGGGTTGGCGCCGTCCAGACCCTTGAAGGTGCTCTTGTGGACGTCGCTTTCCTGGTACGCGTACATCTGGATGAAGCCGCCCCGCGCGCTGACCGGGCGGTTGTTCTCCATTTTCTCAAAGTCGGCGTAAACGAGCGTTTTCGAATCGGCCCCCGACTGTGACAACGTGGCAGGCTGCTCGGCTCGCGCCTGTCTGCCCTCCCGGGCATGGAGAGCGGGCAGCGTAGTTGCGGCGAGCCATAGAACGCCGAGCAACGCGGACATGACGAGACGCTTCACGGCACAAACCTCCTTGTGGGCCGGCCACCCCGGGAGCTCCTTCTGATCGGCGCTGCGCGCTGTGCTATCCTCCGCCAGAAACCCGGCCACGTCCACCTTGTTCCTGCGGTTCATTCATCTAACGAGAGCACCAGCGATGCGCGACATCAAAATCACGCTGCCCGAGTCCGAGATTCCCACGCACTTCTACAACATCGTGCCGGACCTTCCGACGCCGCTGGCGCCGCCCCTGCACCCGGGCACCCGTCAGCCGATCGGCCCCGAAGCCCTGGCGCCGATCTTCCCGATGGGGCTGATCGCACAGGAGGTCTCGCAGGAGCCGGCGATCGAGATTCCCGATGTCGTGCGCGACATCTATCGCCTGTACCGGCCGACCCCGATGTACCGGGCCCGCGCCCTGGAGAAGCTGCTCGACACGCCAGCACATATTTACTACAAGTCCGAGCACGTCAGCCCGGTCGGCAGCCACAAGCTCAACACCGCGCTCATGCAGGCCTACGTCAACAAGCAGGAGGGCGTGACGCGGCTCGCCACGGAAACCGGCGCCGGACAATGGGGGAGCGCCCTGGCCTGCGCGTGCCAGCTCATGGGCCTCGAGTGCATGGTCTACATGGTCAAGGTCAGCTACGAGCAGAAACCCTACCGCCGCATCATGATGAAGACATACGGCGCCGACGTGGTCGCCAGCCCGTCGACGCTGACGAATGCAGGCCGGGCGATTCTCGCCGAACATCCCGACTCGCCCGGCAGCCTCGGCATGGCGATCTCGGAAGCCATCGAGGATGCGGCCGGACGCGACGACACCAAATACGCGCTCGGCAGCGTGCTCAACCACGTCCTCCTGCACCAGACGATCATCGGTCAGGAGGCCAGGAAGCAGATGGAGCTGGCGGGCGACTACCCCGACATCCTCATCGCGTGCCACGGCGGAGGGAGCAACTTCGCGGGACTGGTGTTCCCGTTCCTGCGGGACAAGCTGAAAGGCGGCAGGAAGAACCTGCGCGCGATCGCGGTCGAACCGTCAGCCTGCCCGAGTCTCACGCAAGGGACACGTGAGTACGACTTCGGCGACACGGCCGGCACGACGCCGCTGATGATGATGCACACGCTGGGACGAGGGTTCATGCCGCCCCCCGTGCACGCCGGCGGCCTCCGCTACCACGGATCGGCACCGCTCGTCAGCCATCTGCTCGGGGCCGGCGTGATCGAAGCGGAGGCGTACCACCAGGGCGAGGTGTTCGAGAGCGCCATCAAGTTCGCGAGGTGCGAGGGCACCATCCCGGCGCCTGAGTCCGCGCACGCGATCCACAGCGTCATTCAACATGCGATCGCGGCTCGAGAGTCGGGCGAGAAGACGGTGATCGTGTTCAACCTGTCGGGACACGGGCTGTTCGATCTGGGGGCGTACGACGCCTTCCTGGAAAAGCGGATGGCTTTGCAGGCCTGACAAATCAAGAGACGAGTCCGGTTGAAGCCGCGGCGCCGTCGTTAACTTCGAACTCCCGGAGCAGATTCGCACGTGGCCGGCATTCCGGCGGTGTCGCGCGCGGCACTGCCGGAAATCCGGCAACTGCTGAAGCCTGACCTGGCAGCCGTCGGCCCCTCTCACCTCACGGCAGCTGTACGCCCCCCGAAAACAGCCAGCCCCCCCTTCGTTTCGCCGCCTCGCCTGCGGAGGCCGCGAACTTGCACAGGCCCCTCAGCCGGCGCCCTGCTACATTCGGGAGACTATCCGGGTTTCGAGGACAATCCATGCCTGGCCGACTGCACCGGTGTTGCATCCTCATCACGGTCTGCTGCGGCGCGCTCGTCGCGTCTGCGCCGGCCGCGCGCACCGAAGACTGGCCGCAGTTCCGCGGTCCGGCGCGGGACGGGATATCAAAGGAGACGGGCCTCCTGCGCCAGTGGCCCGCACGCGGCCCGAAGATCCTGTGGACGGTCGCCGTCGGCCAGGGCTACGCGGGCGCGGCTATCGTCGCGGGTCGTGTCTATCACAACGATTACGACGAGAAGAAGGGCGAGTGGGGGGTCTACGCGCGATCGCTGGCCAACGGCACGGTCATCTGGCACTTCGGGGAAACGCGTGTCATCCGGCCAAACCACGCCATCACTCGCACGGTTCCCGCCGTGGACGGCAGATACGTCTTTGCGCTCGACCCGAAGCTCGGGCTGCACTGCCTGGACGCGAAAACCGGCAAGCAGCTGTGGACGAGAAACCTCGTCGCGGACTACAAAGCCGTCATCCCACCGTGGTACAACGGGCAGAATCCCCTGCTCGAGCAAGACCGGATCATCATCGCCACCGGCGGCGACGCCATCCTGGTTGCATTGGACAAGGCGACCGGCAAGCAGATCTGGCGCACTCCCAACCCGGGCAAGATCGTCCTCACACACGCGTCGGTCATGCCAGCCGTTCTCGGCGGCGTCAAACAGTATCTGTTCGGCACCTTGAACGGACCGCTTGGCGTGTCCGCCGCGGACGGCAGGCTGCTGTGGGAATTCCCGCGGAAGTTCAACGTGGCGGTCGCGCCGTCGCCGTTGGCGGTAGACGCGGAGCGCGTGTTCATGACGGCCAGCTACGACGCCGGAAGCGTGATGGTCCGCGTGCAGCCCAATGGCAGGGGCTTTCGCGCCGAGAGCGCGTGGGACATGCGGCTGAACGAGTGGAACTCCGAGGTGCACACGCCAATCCTCTACAAGGGTCACATGTTTGCCGTTGGCAAGAAGAAGCGCGGCCTGTTCACCTGTCTGACCCTCGACGGCAAGGAGGTCTGGACGAGCGACGGCAAGGCCGCGTTTGAATTGGGAAGCTACCTGCTGGCCGACGGCATGTTCTTCGCGCTCGAGGGCCGCACGGGTGTGCTCCGGCTGATCGACGCGAACACGACCGCGTACAGGGAACTGGCGAGCGCGCAGGTGCTGAGCGGCCCCGACGTCTGGGGACCGATGGCGCTGTCGAACGGCACGCTGGTTCTCCGCGACCTGACGAAGATGGTGGCCCTCGACGTGCGCGGAAAATAGCGAGGCTGTCATGGCATACACGCAGGTCCAGGTCATCGCCGGCAGAGGCACGGGGCCTGACCGGTTCGCCACCGCGCTGCGCGGCGTGACGGTGGACAGCCGGGACCGCCTGTATGCCGCGGGTGACTCGGAGGTGAAGGTCTTCGGTCCCGACGGGACGTTCCAGCGGCGCTGGCCAACGTCCAGCCCCGCTCACGCCGTGGCGGTGGCCGGCGATGGGCGGGTGTTTGTTGGAGAGTCTGGCCAGGTGGAGATCTTCGATGAGGCCGGGCGGATGACAGACACGTGGCGCCACGCGCAGCGGCTCGGACGCGTCACGGCCATAGGCTTCGTTGGCAGCGACGTGCTCGTGGCAGACGCCAGCGATCGGACGATCCGCCGTTACGACGCCCGGGGACGTTTCCTCAACGACATCGGCAGGAACAACCGCACGCAGGGGTTTCTCATCCCGAACGGCGTCCTCGATTTCAGTGTGGACGCAGGTGGCGTCATTCACGCGGCCAATCCTGGCAAGCACCGCGTCGAGCGCTACACGCCGGCGGACCAGTTGCTCGGCCACATCGGCCGCTTCGACGGGATCGACCCGTCGGGTTTTCCCGGCTGCTGCAACCCGACGAACGTCACGGTCGCGGGGCGCGATCGCATCTACGTGACCGAGAAAGCCGGTCCGCGGGTGAAGGTCTACGACTTCCAGGGCAGGCTGCTGTCGGTGATTGCGACAGCCCCGTTCGATCCCAACTGCAAGAACATGGATCTCGCGGTGGACGAGCGCGGCCGCGTGTACGTCGCTGACACGGTGCGGCTCGAGATCTGTGTTTTCGAAGGAGAACCCGGGCCATGAGCGACGGCATCACCAGACGCGACGCGCTCGTCAAGGTGGGCCGCGGGAGCGTGCTCCTCGCGCTCGGCAGCACGGCCGGCTTCCTGATCCGCAAGGCGGACGGCCAGGTGGTCTGGCAGGTGGACGCGTCGAAGTGCGTCAACAGCCGCCTGGGCGAAGCGGGGACCCCCATCTGCAATCTCTGCACGACCGAGTGCGTGGTCTCGCAGTCTGCCGTCCGCGCCGTGAACAACTTCGCGAAGTGCGGCCGCTGCTACATCTGTCCCGCCTACTACAACATCCGGAGCGCCGTCGACGAGAAGGGGCTCCCGAGCGAGAAGCTGTGTCCGCGCGATGCCATCGTGCGGGCGCCGATCGGGTTCGTCGATCCGGACGACCCGGCCAACAACTTCTACGAATACACCATCGACGAAGAGAAGTGCGACGGCTGTGGGATCTGCGTCAAGGGCTGCATGGAGCCGCTGGGTCTCGGCTCGATCGTGCTGAAGGTCCGCTACGACCTGTGCGTGGACTGCAATCGCTGCGCGATTTCGACCGTCTGCCCGAAAGACGCCGTCGTGCAGCAGCAACTGCCGGACGCGCTTGCGGTGACGTGGCCGGAGCACGCGTGACATGACGTCGCTCGAGCAGACGCGGCATGCGCGCGCGGTGCTGCTCGCGCTGATCCTCCTTGCCGCGCTCTGGCCGGACCGCGCGTTCGCGCAGGGCGTGCAATACGAGCGCCCCGTCGAAGTGGCTCCCCAGCAGCAAACGATCGGCGGCGGCTACGTGACGCCCGCCGTCCAGAAACCGCGCCCGCGTCAGTACTGGCTGGAACTGCTCGACGTGTTCCTGCTGGCTGCCGCCATGGGCATCGCGGTGTGGCTCGTGGTCCGGCGACGCAGCCGGCCGCTGGCGCTCGCGCTGTCGATCGGGTCCCTCGCGTACTTCGGCTTCTATCGCGAGGGCTGCATCTGCCCGATCGGCTCCATTCAAAATGTCGCGGTGGCGCTCACCGATCCCGGCTATTCGATTCCCATCGTCGTCACCGCGGTGTTCTTCCTGCCGCTCGTCGTGGCCGTGTTCTTCGGCCGGGCGTTCTGCGGCGGCGTCTGCCCGCTGGGCGCGATCCAGGAGTTGGTGGTGCTCAAGCCGGTTCAGGTGCCGCGCCGGCTCGACAACGCGCTCGGGCTGCTGAAGTACGTCTATCTCGGGCTGGCGATCCTGCTTGCGGTGCAGCCGGCGATCGCCCGGGACTTCGTCATCTGCCGCTTCGATCCGTTCGTCGGCTTCTTCCGCCGGGAAGGCTTCGCGCACATGATGGCGATCGGCAGTGGCTTCCTCGTGCTCGGTATGTTCGTCGGGCGCCCGTACTGCCGCTACCTGTGCCCGTACGGCGCTCTGCTCGCCTGGTGCTCGCGGCTCGCCACGCGCGGCGTCACGATTACGCCGAACCGGGAGCTGGACTGCGGGCTGTGCGCGAACGCCTGCCCATACGGCGCGATTGAGAAGAACCGCGCGGTGCGGAAGGCGTGCTTGTACTGCGCTCGGTGTTACGCCGCGTGTCCCTGCGAGACAAAAGTCGGGGCCGCCGTATGACCCGTGACCGCCAACGATCCCTGGCGCGCGCCGCGGCGGCTGTCGCAGCCGTTTCAGCGGCGGTATGCGTCGGAATCCTGGTCGCGGACTATGTGGCCGCCCGCGTGCGGACGGGTACCGATGCCGCACGCGTGGCCGAGCTGCAAATCCGGGCACACACCGACGCGTCAGCCGCGCGCACGCTGGAGACCGAGCAGGATCGCATCACGCGGGCGCGGCGCGCACGCAAGGCGCGGAGTGACGCGATGTCGATCCTCCTCGTCGCCGCGTCAGCGGCGTTCATCGCCAGCGCGAAGTGGCTCGTCGCACTGAAGGGTCATCGCCCGGCGGCGCCGCTCACCTTCGTCCGCGCACACATCCATTCGACGGCACGGACCTCCGGCTTTCCGCCGGTGAGGACGCCTTCTCTCACGCCCGCGACCGGCGCGCTCGATCTGACGTTCGTGGACCGCATCATCGCCAGAGAAGGGACGAGCAAGGACGCGGCGATCCGGATCCTGCAGGCGATTCAGTCGCATTATCGGTACCTTCCAGACGACGCGCTCCGGCGCGTCGTGGAGCTGACCGACGTCACGCCTGCACAGATCGCCGGCACCTCGTCGTTCTACGCGCGGTTCCGCCGGTCGCCAGTCGGCGAGCACGTGGTCCGCGTCTGTCACGGCACCGCGTGTCACGTCTCCGGCGCGCGACAGATCACGGAGGAGCTGCGCCGCCACCTCGGCATTCCGAGTGGGGCGGACACCGATCCCGAGCGCAGGTTCACGCTGGACGAAGTCGCGTGCCTGGGCTGCTGCAGCCTGGCGCCGGTCCTCATGGTGGACGATCGCACGGCCGGCCGGCTCACTCCGGCCACCGCAGCCGCCGCGCTCGAGAGCGTCGCGCGCGAGGAGCAGCCGGCATGAGCGGAGGCGCCCTGGAGATCCGGATTGGTCTCGGATCCTGCGGGGTCGCGAGCGGCGGGGAGCCTGTGCGGGCCGCGCTCATCGAGGAGGCGCGCCAGGCTGGCGCGAACGGCATCGTGAAGACGGTCGGCTGCAACGGCATGTGCCATCGCGAGCCGATGGTCGAGGTCGTCCTGCCCGACGGCCGCGCCACGCTGTACGCCAACGTCACGCCGGACGCGGCGCGACGGATTGCGAGAAAGCACATACGCCCGCGCCGGCTCGCCGCGTGGGTGCGCTGGCGCGCTGACGCACTTGCGCAACTTGTCGTGGCGAACGCCGACCGTCCTCCCGCAGACGCATTCCGCCTCGATCGCAGCACGGGCGCTGCCTCCGCCTTTCTCGGCAAACAGCGGCGCATCGTCCTCGAGAATTGCGGCGAGATCGACCCGCTGAACATCGACGACTATCTTCGCCGCGACGGCTACCGCGCGCTCGCGGGGTGCGTGAACGGCACGCCGCCGGAGCAGGTCGTTGCCGCGATCGTCGGGTCCGGCCTTCGCGGCCGCGGCGGGGCGGGTTTTCCGACGGGGCAGAAGTGGTCGATCGTGCGCGGCCAGCCCGGACGGACCAGATATGTGATCTGCAACGGCGACGAAGGGGATCCCGGTGCGTTCATGGATCGCCTCGTCCTCGAATCAGACCCGCATCGGGTCATCGAGGGGCTCGCGATCGCGGCGTATGCGGTCGGCGCCGCGGAAGGCTACTTCTATATCCGCGCCGAATATCCGATCGCGGTGCGGCAAGTCCGCGCCGCAATCCGGCAGGCTGAGCAGCGAGGCTGGCTGGGCGAGCGCATTCTCGGTTCGGAGTTCTCGCTGCGCCTGGAAGTCCACGAAGGGGCCGGCGCGTTCGTGTGTGGTGAGGAGACGGCGCTGATCCTCTCGCTCGAAGGAGAGCGCGGCATGCCGAAGCTGCGCCCGCCCTACCCCGCCGAACGGGGACTGCGCGGGCAGCCGACGCTCATCAACAACGTCGAGACGCTCGCGTGCGTGCCGTGGATCCTCCGCCACGGCGCCGGCACGTTCGCGGCGCTCGGCACCGGGACGAGCAAGGGCACGAAGGTCTTCGCCCTCGCCGGCAAGATCAACCATGGCGGCCTCATCGAGGTGCCGATGGGGATCACGATTCGAGAGATCGTCGAAGACATCGGCGGCGGGATGAAGAACGGGCGACCGTTCAAGGCCGTCCAGATCGGCGGGCCGTCGGGTGGCTGCATCCCGGCGCGGCTGGCGGACACAGCCGTGGATTACGACGCACTGGCGTCAACGGGCGTCATCATGGGCTCGGGCGGGCTCGTCGTGCTCGACGATCGCGACTGCATGGTGGACATGGCCCGCTTCTTCCTGCGCTTCACGCAGGCCGAGTCGTGCGGCAAGTGCACGTTCTGCCGGATCGGCACCAAGCGGATGCTGGAGATCCTCGACCGTCTCTGCGAGGGCCATGGCCGGCCGGACGACCTGGAGAAGCTCAAAACGCTGGCCGACTACGTCAGCCGCGGCAGCCTGTGCGGGTTGGGCCAGACGGCACCGAATCCGGTCGCGACGACGATGAGGTATTTCCCTGAGGAATATGACGCGCACCTGCACGCGAAGCGCTGCCCGGCCGGCCGCTGTCCCGCGCTGATCCACTATCGCGTGAACGACAACTGCAACGGCTGCACGCTGTGCGCGCAGGTCTGCCCCGTGGGCGCGATCGAGTTCCGCCCGTACGAGAAGCACGAGATCGACAGCGACCTCTGCACGCGATGCGACATGTGTTTCCAGGCCTGCAAGGACGATGCGATCGAGGTGATGTAGGTGCCGACCTTTGCGCTGACGATCGACGGGCGTGCTGTCCGCGTGGAGGCGGGGACGACGGTGCTGCAGGCAGCGCAGGCGATCGGCATCCGCATTCCGACGCTGTGTCACATCGACGGTCTCGAGCCGGCCTCGTCGTGCTTCCTGTGCGCCGTTCAGATCGAGGGCCGGCGGACGCTGTCGCCGGCGTGCGCGCTGCCGGTGTCCGACGGCATGGTGGTCAGGACGGACAGCGAAGACGTCCGCCGCTCGCGGAAGATGGCGCTGGAGCTGCTGCTGTCGGATCACGCCGGCGAGTGCGTGGCGCCCTGTGCGGCGCGGTGCCCCGCCATGCTCGACATTCCGGGGTTCGTGCGCGAGATTGCCGCGGGCGACGACCGGCGCTCGCTGGAGATCATCGCCGGGCGGCTCGCGCTGCCCGGCGCCCTCGGCCGGATCTGCCCGCGGCTGTGCGAGGCGCACTGTCGCCGTCGCGAGCGCGACGAGGCGCTCGCCATCGGAGCCCTGCACCGTTACGCGGCCGACACGAATCAGCGCGCCAGCATGCCCTACGCCCCACACCGCCGGGCAGACACGGGTCAGTCGGTCGCGATCGTCGGCGCGGGGCCTGCCGGGCTCGCCTCCGCGTACTTCCTCCTGCAGAAAGGGCATCGGTGCACGCTGTTCGACGCCGCACCTGCTCCAGGCGGCATGCTGCGGTACGGGATCCCCGCGTACCGACTGCCGAAAGAGGCGCTCGACGCGGAGATTGACGCAATCCGGACACTCGGCGCCGTGTTCCGAATGGGCGAGCGCTGGGGAGAGGACTTCACGCTGGCCGAGCTGCGCGAGCGCTTCGACGCGGTGTTTGTCGCCATTGGCGCCGAGCGCGCGCAGGCGCTCCGGTGTGAGGGCGAGGAACTTGCGCTGTCGGGCCTCGAGCTCCTCTCGCTCGTCGGCCGCGCCAACCCCCCGTCGCTCGGCAGCGACGTGGCCGTCGTCGGCGGCGGCAACACGGCGATCGACTGCGCCCGCTCGGCGATCCGCCTGAACGCGCGCCACGTAACGGTCCTCTATCGCCGCACGCGACGCGAAATGCCCTGCCTGATGGAGGAAGTCGAAGCCGCCGAAGCCGAAGGGGTCCGGATCGAGCTGCTCGCCTCGCCGATCCGGATCGAGCGGACCCGCGATCATCGCCTGCTCCTGACGTGCCAGCGCATGGCGCTCGGCGATCCGGACGCGTCGGGACGGCGCGAGCCCGTGCCGATCGCCGGCTCGGAGCTCGTCGTCGAGTGCTCGACCGTCATCGCGGCGATCGGCCAGACGGTCGAGCGATCGCTGGCGGAGCGCGAAGGGTTGCGGGTGAGCGGGCGGGGAATTGCCGCGGACGAGCGAACGCTCGCGACGAATCTGCCGGGTGTCTTTGCCGGCGGGGACGCCGTGCTCGGGGCGGACCTCGCGGCCCGCGCGGTGGCGGCGGGACGAATCGCCGCGACATCAATCGATCAGTATTTGAGCGGCGACGTGCCCAGCGGCGAGTCCGCGATGCGAGACATCGCGCTGCGGCCAATGGACGACGAGGAGCGGGCGGCGATCTTCCGGGCGATCGAGACGTCCGCACGGGTGCCGATGCCCGAGATCGAGATGGCGCGCCGGCGTGCGAGCTTCGACGAGGTCCAGACCGGATTACCTGAGGCAGACGCCCTGCGAGAGGCGCGCCGCTGCCTGACGTGCGGCTGCCGCAAGGCAGACTGCTGCCACCTTCGAGTCCTCGCGACGGAGTACGACGCCGATCCGAACCACTTCGCCGGCGCGCGGCGGCGTTTCTCGCGGGACCTGTCGCACCCGGCGATCGTCTACGAGCCGGGCAAGTGCATCATGTGCGACGCGTGCGTGCGCGTCGCGGCGGATGCCGGCGAACCGCTCGGCCTCAGCATCGTCGGCCGTGGGTTCGACGTCAGCGTGGCGGTCCCGTTCGGCGAGCCGCTGTCGAATGGTCTGCGCGAGTGCGCGCTCCGGTGCGCGACCGCCTGCCCGACCGGTGCGCTCGCAGTGCGGGTCGTCTCAGGAGAACCAGAGTGCCAGAGTGCCTGGATGGTCTGGCGAACACCAGGGGATCAGCATTCCGCAACGTGACGCTGCCCCGCCGCGGGGGGCGGCGCGGGCGGTAGTCGTCGACGTAACGCAGTGACTCGGTTCGTAAGGAGGCAGATATGAAATCTCGCGCGATCCTGTTGATGGCGGGGCTCGTGATGGCCGCATGTTCCGGCATGCAGCCGTTACGAATCTCGGCGGGGGAGCTGTGCTTCCGCTGCCGGAAGGTCATTTCGGACCCGCGCGTCGCGGCCGAGGTGATCGACACGGGCGGCCAGGCGTTCAAGTTCCGGACCGCGGGGTGCATGGCGAAGTTCGTCAAGGCGAATCCGACCCAGCAGCTCGCCGGTCTCTTCGCGACCGATTACGCCACGGGGCGCCTCGTCAAAGTGTCGGGGATGAAGTTCGTGCCGACGATGATAGGCGAGGGGCGCGAGCGCGCGATGGACTTTGTCGCCTACGCCTACTACGCCGGCCAAGTCGCTGCCGACGCCGCACGCCACGCCAATAGCACGCCGGTCGAGTGGCAGAAGGTGCTGGCCGACGCGACGCCCGACTAGCCGGTAGAGTAGCGACCGTCATCGCCCTGCGGGTCGTCTCAGGAGAACCAGGGTGCCAGTGTGCCTGGACGGTATGGCGAACGCCTGGGGATCGGCATTCCGCAACGTGACGTTCCCCCGCTGCGGGGGACGGCGCACCATTCTTCAGACGTAGGAAGGCATTATGCGCAAGCTGTCTGCCGTCACACTGCTCTCGGTCATCGTCCTCGGAACAGGCCCTCTCCGCGCACAGGAATGGTTCGGCGGCATCACGGGTGTCGTCAGGGACCAGAGCGGAGGCGTTCTCCCTGGCGTCTCGGTCGCCATCACCAACGAAACGACGCGGCGACTGATCACCGTGACGACAGACTCCGCCGGCGCCTATCGCGTGACCGACCTCGACCCCGGCCGCTATCACGTCCGGCTTCAGATCGACGGCTTTGTGCCTCTCGAAGTGCCGCAGGTCGTCGTCCTGCTCGGCAAGACCGTCGACCTGTCCACTGTTCTCACAGTCGGCGGCATCAACGAGGCGGTCCAGGTCGTCACGGATGTGGCACCGCTCATCGACCTGCGAACGACGACGGTGGCGCACAACGTGGCCGCCGAGGAGTTCGATCGCCTGCCGAAGACCCGGACATTCCAGTCGATCGCGATGACCGCGCCTTCGGTGAACTCGGGTGAGATCGAAGGCGGCTTTCAGGTGAATGGCGCCAGCGGCGCCGAAAATGCCTTCACGATCGACGGCGTGATGACGAACAGCCTCATTCACGCCCGCTCGCGACAGAACGCCGCCTTCGAGTACCTGCAGGAAGTGCAGATCAAGACGACCGGCATCCAGGCGGAATATGGCGGCGCGCTCGGTGGCGTCATCAGCGCCGTGACCAAGTCGGGCGGCAACACGCTGCACGGCGAGACGCACTATGTCTATCAGGGCAGTACGCTCGGCGCCGCTCCAGTCAAGCGCCTCGTGCTCAGCCCCATCGATGACAGGACCGTCAGCTACGTGCAGGATGTCGAATGGCCGGATCACCGCCACGAGATCGGCGGATCGGCCGGCGGGCCGATCGTCAAGGATCGGCTGTTCTTTTTCGGGTCGTACTCGCCGCAACTCGTCCGCCGCACCAACACGTACCTGTTTGGCAACGGCACCACCCCGGGGACCATCGCGCAGAAACAGACGCTGACGCAGGCCTTCGGCAAGATCAGCTACGCAAGCCGCCGCGTCAACGTCCAGGCCTCGGTGCTCCACACGCCTGCCTCGTCTACCGGCACGCTCCCGGCCTATGACAGCGTCGGCCCGAATCTCATCGTCAGCTCTCTGGCGAGCAACGATGCGAACCTGAAGCGCGGCTTCGAGATGACCCAGACCAACGCGAGCGCGAACATCGACCTGGTTCTGTCCAATTCCTCGTTGTTGACCGTCAGAGCCGGGAATTTCCAGGACCGCTACTCGGATACCGGAATACCCGGCGTCACGAGCGTGACCTATCAGACCTCGAGCGTCGGCCTGGCGGGAGTGCCGCCCGGGCTCCAGGGACCCATCGGCACGCAGAACACGCCGCGGGCGATCATCGTCTCGCACGACACGACCACGCGGTCGTTCGTGAACGCCGACTACAACCACACGTTCAACGCGGGCGGCCAGCATACGCTCAAAGCCGGCGTCGGGTTTCAGCAGACCACCAACGACGTCGATGCCGGGTATCCGTCGGGGTACGTCTTCCTGTACTGGGGAAGGACCTTCTCATTCGGCGGCACGACAGGTCGCGGCACGTATGGGTACTATGAAGTCCACGATCGAGGCATCGGGGGGCTGGCCAGCGCGAATATGGCCAGCGTGTATCTGCAGGATCAGTGGACGATTGGCAATCGTCTGGCTCTCAATCTTGGTCTGCGCACGGAAAACGAGAACATTCCGACCTACCGGGCCGATCTCGAGAAGTACGGCGTGCAGTTCGGATTCCGCGACAAGATGGCCCCGCGTCTCGGGGCCACCTACGACGTGAAGGGCGATGGCCGAGCCAAGCTCTACGCAAGCTGGGGACGGTACTACGACTGGACGAAATACGAGCTGCCGCGCGATTCGTTCGGCGCAGACTTCTGGAGAACGTACTACCGGGGGCTCGACACGCTCGACATCAACTCGCTCAACCTGAGCAACACACCCGGCGGCGATGTGTGGATCGTGCCGGGAACATTCCGCGATCAACGCGTCCCGGATTTCAACCGGGTCGGTCCCGCGATCGAACCAACGTTTCAGGACAGCACCAGCGCCGGCCTCGAGTATCAGTTCGGTCGCAACAGCGTGCTGACCGTCCACTACGTGCACAACGATCTGCGACAGGTCATCGACGACATCGGAACGCTCGTCAACGGCAACAACATCCTCTCCATCGGCAACCCCGGGTCGGGAAACGCGACGATGATGGCGACCTCGGGCCTGACGGCGCCGTTTCCATCTCCCAGGGTGAAGCGGATCTACGACGCCGTCGAGCTCGGCATCTCCCGCCGCTTCTCCAACCGCTGGTTCGCGGGCGCCAACTACACCCACAGCCGGCTGTACGGCAACTATGGCGGGCTCGCCAGCTCGGATGAGATCCGCACGCCGACGACTGGTGCCAGCTTCAAGACGCATCAACAGCAGGCAGGCAGCATTGCCAATCCGTCGGGAAGCGTGAACAACGCCTGGAACATCGACGAGCTCGAGTGGGATGCGCAGGGGCATCTGAACGTGCTGGGACGGCTGGCGACCGATCGTCCTCACGTCGTGAAGATGTACGGGGCCTATTCGCTCCCGTTCAACACCGACATCGGTCTCTTCTTCTACGGCGGGAGCGGCACACCGATCAGCACCTACGTCAACACGACGAATCAAAGCGAGGTCTTCGTCAACGGCCGCGGCGACATGGGTCGCACGCCCAGGCTGACCGAGACCAACCTGCTCGTGTCGCACAGCCGTTCACTCGCCGCCCGCAGGAAGCTGCGGCTGGAGCTGAATATCACCAATCTCTTCAACCAGAAAACGACCCGGCATCTTTTCAATTACGTGAACCGTGGCGGCGGCGCGGCCAGGGCTTCGTCGGCGATCAATTTGAGCCGCACCGATCTGGCGAAGGGCTACGACTACAACGCGCTGATTCTGGCGACGCCCGACGGCGCGAATGCCTACGACCCGCGCTACGGCATGGCCGATCTGTTCAACGAGGGCCTTCACGGGCAGTTTCTCGTGAAGCTGATCTTCTGATTGTTGAACGAAAGGACCCATCGAGCGACTTCCTTGCACGCCGAAACGCGCGTACCTCGAGCTCGGCCTGAAGGCGGAAGGCACTTCGACCGCAGCATCCCGCTGAGAGCCGTTGTCGGCGCGAAGGCCGAGTCGCTGGCGGTGATCGCGCCCGCGAGCGCAGAGTGAAGCGGGACCGGGATTATGGAGGCGAGTCACCGTGCGGACGATGAGGCGACGGCATCGACGGTCTTCCGCACGAGCCGGAGGAACGCCTCGATGGTCTGGAGCAGGTACGGCTCCGGCGTGTCCTCTTCCTTGCAGTGCGAGAGGCCACGTGACGAGTACGCAAACATCATCACGACGGGCATGTGCGGCACCATCTCGGCGGCGTCGTGCAGCGGCCCGGACGGCAGGCGCGGCGCGGCGCCCGTGACCTCGCGCACGGCGGCTTCGCAGAGATCGAGCAGGCGTGGATCGAACGGCCGCGGCTCGATGCGCCACAGCGTGCGCCATTCGACCGACACGTTGTTCTCCCGCGCGGCCCGCTCGGAGGCCGCACGCGCGTCGGCGAGCATACGCGCAAGCACCGCCGCATCGAGCGCGCGCTGATCGAGCGAGATCTCGCACACGCCCGGAACGGCGGTCACGATTCCAGGTTCCACGTTCACGACGCCGACGGTGCAGACGACGCCGGCATTCGACGTGGAGTGTCGTCTCGCGATCTCGCGGCACTCCAGCGCGGTCCCGGCGGCGGCCAGAAACGCATCGCGTCGCATCGGGATCGGGGTCGATCCGGAATGCGCCGCCTGCCCGACGAAACGGATCATGTGACGCTCGACGCCGAACGTGCCGAGGACGACGCCGGTCGGCGTGTTCATCGACTCGAGCACGGGTCCCTGCTCGATGTGGAGCTCGAGGTCCG
>CAYZBZ010000059.1:0-18798 GCA_964476725.1 uncultured Vicinamibacterales bacterium | reverse complement strand
CAATCCACCGTGCGTCTCTGGGGACGGGACAGATGTAGTACGACCTGTGTGTGTGCGGACGGACAGGACTGACCCGGTACGCTACCCGCGTGCCGCTGGCTCCCGGGATCGACTGCAGTACGCAGAGCTTGCCAGCGATCGTCGAACAACGGCGCCGGCTACGATCTCGTCCTGCTCGGCGCTGCCGACGATCACGGGCCGATGGTCGCCACGTGTCTCCACTCGGATTTCTTTTTCGGGAGGCCGCTAATGCCTATCGTCTCTCCCGCGTGGTTCTCGACCGTGTTTGCAGCTCTCAAAGCTCGACGGAGTCATGAGTGTTGCCTCGCTTTCAAAGTTGCCCGTTATTTGCCAGCCTGATGAACGCTTCCAGCGTGACAACGCGAACGAGCGCCGCGTGAATCAAGTGCTCGGCCAAATCCCCCGACGCGTAGTAGTCGCGCAGCGTCCAGCCGTCGCCGCCAAGCACCAGATAGGCGCGCACGGCCTTTCCGGCGCGTACCGCGTCGGCCAGGCACATCACCTCAAAGGGAACCTTCTGCTCTGCCGTGCCGCCCGTCTGCTGCCACTTGAGCGACACCAAGATTTCGTCGGTGCCCTTTCTGGCCAGTGCGTCGGCCTTGTGTGTGCCGCCTCCGCAGCGCACGCCCACAATCACCTGTGTCTCGTGCGCATAGCCGCCGCGATCTAACGCTGGCAGGACCATCGCCTCAAGCACTCCGCCGGTATTGGTATTGCGCGGAGTCACAGGTTGCGGGTCGCCATGATCTCACGCGCCGGCGTGCGGTCCCCCGTGCAACTGATGCGGCGTGGCGCATCCAGGAAGCGCACCCGATACCCCAATTGCCGGTAGAGCTTTTCGACGCGGGCGGTCGCTTGATTCACGAGCACGACAGGCCCGTGATGCTTCGCCAGCCATTGTGCCGTCCGCTGTTGGTCGTCCCAGGTGAAGCCGTCCTTGGCGTACTGAGTGAACTCCACGTCATAGGGCGGGTCAGCGTACACGAAGTCGCTGCGCTGCAAGGGGACAGCCTCCACGTCAGTGCTGGTGATTGCCCAGTCGGCAAATACATCGCGGTAGGGGGTAAAGTCTCGCGTATATCCGATGCGCGTGTACCGGCCAAATGGGACATTGAACTCGCCGGATCGATTGAACCGGCAAAGCCCGTTGAAGCACGTCCGATTCAGGTAATAGAACAACGCGGCCGATTCCCGGCTCGCGCCCTTTCCGCCAGCCAAGAGCGCATTGAAGCGGTCCCGGTGCTGGTAGAACAGGGCCTCGTCGTTCTCCATCGGCAGATCGATCCGCAAGCCCTTTTGGAGCCAGCGATAGAAGTTGATCAGGTGCGGGTTTGCATCGTTCAGCAGCGCGCGATTTGGCGAGAGTCCAAGCGTGACGGCGAGTCCACCGCAAAACGGCTCTACGAGACGGCGACCGCTGTGCTGTGCCCATAGCGGTTTCAGGTGCGGCACCTGCCAACGCTTCCCACCGGCCCACTTCAGGGCTGGTGAGAGTACGGTCGGGTGTGTGGCTGTGGGCATATTGACGACGCTAGTCTACTTGACGGCCTGTCAGGACTGGTCACCGCTACGCGGCTTTTTTACGGCTCTCAGATTCGACGGAGCAGCTCGGGACGAGGCCGGCATTTGCCGTTTCAGGCGCCGGTCTCGAGATTCACCATCGCCATGTTGGAAAGCGGCGCTGCCTGGATCCGGGATCCGGTATCCGATTCGGGATTCGCGATTCGGGATGAGGGATTCAACGCAGCGTGAAGGTCAGCTCGATTTCCGACGAGCACCGGCACGGCTCGGCCGGCCAGTGTTCCCGGCATGAAGCGCCACAGCTTGACGGTTTTCACCGCCTCCTGATCCAGACCCAAGGTCGAATCGAGCGCCCGAACGACTAGGCAGCTCCTGAACACCCGCCATCGTCGTGACGGCGGGAGTCTGGAGCTGCTGTTCCAGCTTCGGAGGATCGTTCGCTGGCTCCGGAGCGGGCGTGCTTACCGGAACCGTCAGCGTCTCGCGACCGGGCAGCTCGGCCTTTCGCGGCGGTTCCGGTCTGGCGTTTCCGCTGCCCCCGCGGTTCAAGGTTCGAGGGTCAAATGGACCCCGAACCTTGAACCTGACGTTCAACCTCTCACCTGATCGTGCCGTTTCCTCCCGCCGGCTTCGTGCCTCCGTTCACCCACGTCACCAGGGCTTGGAATCCGCTCATCGTCTCCGCAGTATTGATGTTGCAGTGGCCGTAGCTGAAGATCGCGCGCTGCGTGAGCCAGGTGCTTGCGCCCGCGTTCGCCACGGCCTGCGCGTAGCCGGCCTCCTGCGCGAAGGGGGCCACGGGATCGAACGTGCTGTGCAACGTCAGCATGGGGATCGCGAGCTCGCCTGTCGGGCTGTAGAACTTCTCGAAGTAGTTCACCGCACCCTTCCGCGCGATGAAGCGCTCGATGCCGACGTTGAGCGCGGCGTCATCCGCCGAGCCGCGGAAGATCGTGTTGACGTTGCCGTACGGAATGCGGCCGTTGGTACGCTCCATCACGTCGTTCGAGAAGCGGACGCTGAAGCCGACGACGGTCATGGCTGACGCGATGAGCTCGTTGGCATTCGTGTAGGGCAGGTGCGCGACGTTCGCGAACTGCAGCGTGGGCTGTCCCGGTGAGGACAGGCCGCCGATGAGGTTCGCGAGGACGCCATTGAAGACGGGGCTGCCGGACGCGAAGGACGTGTCGGCCGGCACGCTGAACGGACCGCCGGGCACGACGGCCGGGAAGAAATAGTCGAACACGACCCGCGCGTCGGAGAGGTACTGGATCTCGGCAACTCCGCCGCCAATCGGCGCGCACATCGGCAGCGCGCCGTCATACTGCTCCGGAAACGTCTCGGCGAGCGCGACCACGGCAAGCGCTCCGAGCGAATGACCCGTCAGGTACGTCCGAGCCGGTCTGCCGAACCTCGATCGGAACTCGCGGCGCAGCTCGTGGGTGCTTCGAATGGCGCTCTTCAGCGCGTAGCCGTTCTCCGCGAAGCTGGAGTAGGCGACGGCATAACCGAGGTCCGTCCATTTCGCACGCAGGGTCTCGAAACCATCCTGCGCCGCGGGCAGTGCGACCGGCGCGGCCGGATCGACGATGCCATGCGCATACACGACGAGCGAACCGTTCCATGCTTCCGGCATGGCAATCGCGAACGTTGAACCATCGTTCGTGCAGCCCGTGACGATGGTGACCGCCGCCTGCGCGGCGGCGGGCCGGAGCCCTGGCGCCAGCAGCAGGAACAGCGCGACGACAAAGAGCCGTGCCACGCGAGCGAGGCGTCGGGCCGAGGAGCGTGGATGCATGGTCGTGTCCTTCGTGCGCGGTAAGTGAGCGGGAGTCGACGCGCACCTCGAAGCCCGCACCGGCGATGTGGAGGACGATACCGGCTGGTGAGGACGCAAGTCGTGAGTGATACGTGAAAGAAGGCTGAATTAGCGTGTGCGGACGTGCATCAGCTCATCCACTTTTGACAGCGACGAGTCCGGCGGACTGCTCGGTCTTGTGCTGATTATTTTGTTGATCCTCTGGCTCACTGGCAACATGGGCGGTGGCCCCATGATGCGTTAAAGCCCGACTCCCCCGTGCATCCGACACGCCATCGTGATCACTCATTCCACGGTATCGGGGCATGTAGCCGGTAATCTCTAGCCGGATCGCGTGTCGGACGCAGGCTGCTCGCGGTTGACAAACGCTCCGCTTGAGAGACAATCAGCACGCGTGTCATGTGCTCTGTGCGCTCCTGGCGCTGGCGCGTTGGGCGTCGGGTCCGCGACCGGCGAGGGGCGTCCTGAGAAGGCGCGCGCGCAGCAGAATCGGACGGGGGATCATGGAGTGGTCGATAGAGCACGATAGCATCACGGGCGAGGAATACATCGCGGTCGACATGCGCGGCGAGCCCCTGCTCCGCGATCCCTTCACGAACAAAAGCACGGCGTTCACGGCGGCCGAGCGCGAAGAGCTCGGCCTCGACGGGCTGGTGCCGCCAGCCGTCAGCACCATGGACCAGCAGCTGGCCCGGGTGTACGAGAACTATCGCGTCACGCAGACACCGCTCGAGCGCTACACCTACCTGGCCAGCCTGCAGGACCGGAACGAGACGCTGTTCTTCCGCCTCGTCCACGACCACATCGACGAGATGATGCCGATCGTGTACACGCCGGTGGTCGGCGAGGCGTGCCAGCAGTTCTCTC
Source organism: uncultured Vicinamibacterales bacterium (assembly GCA_964476725.1). Classification (GTDB taxonomy): domain Bacteria; phylum Acidobacteriota; class Vicinamibacteria; order Vicinamibacterales; family 2-12-FULL-66-21; genus JALZOC01. The sequence goes on along the minus strand of CAYZBZ010000059.1, from coordinate 14,570 downwards.
ACATCTACCGCCGCCCGCGCGGCCTCTACATCTCGTACGAGCAGCGCAACCGGATCGACGCCATCCTCCGAAACCATGCGCGGCCGCCGGCCGTCATCGTCGTCACCGACGGGGAACGGATCCTCGGGCTCGGAGATCAGGGGGTCGGCGGGATGGGGATCCCGACCGGGAAGCTGTCCCTCTACACCGCGTGCGCCGGGATCCCGCCCTATCTGACGTTGCCGATCATGCTCGACGTGGGCACGGACAATCAGGAACGGCTGAACGACCCGCTGTATCTCGGCCTGCGGCACAAGCGGATTCGCGGACGCAAGTACCAGGACTTCATCGATCGGTTCGTCGACGCCGTGATGCGCGTGTACCCTGACGCCGTCCTGCAGTGGGAGGACTTTCTGAAGGCCAACGCGATCACCCAGCTCGCGCGTTTTCGCGACCGGTTGTGCACGTTCAACGACGACATTCAGGGCACCGCCGCGGTCGTGGCCGCCGGTGTGTACGCGGCCCTGCGGATTACCGGTCAGGCGATGCACGACCAGCGCGTCGTCCTCGGCGGAGCCGGGGCGTCCGCGCAGGGGATTGCCAACCTCTTCGTGTCGGCGCTGCGCGACGCAGGGCTCTCCTACGAGGAGGCCCGGCAACGCATCTGCACGGTGGACAGTCGGGGACTCGTGACCGAGGCGCGGGCGGAGATGGAGGACTTCAAGGCGGCCTACGCCCGGCCGGTTGAGGAGGTGGCGACGTACGCGTGCAGCGATCCCGCGCACATCACGCTGGAGGAAACAATTCGCAATTTCGAGCCGACGATTCTCGTCGGCACGTCGGGCGCGGCCGGTCTGTTCACGGAGGCCGTGGTCCGCGCGATGGCCGCCGTCAACGACCGTCCGATCGTGTTTCCGCTGTCGAACCCGACGAGCAAGAGCGAGTGCACGGCGGCGGAGGCGATTCGGTGGTCCGATGGCCGCGCGATCGTGGCGACCGGCAGCCCGTTCGACCCGGTCGTCCATCGCGGCCAGACGCATCGCATCGGGCAGGGGAACAACGCGTTCGTCTTTCCGGGCGTCGGACTGGGTCTGTGGGCGGGAGGCGTGCGACGCGTCACCGACGCCATGTTCCTTGATGCCGCCCAGGCGCTGGCTCACCTGGTGAGCCCGGCGGATCTGGGTCAGGGCGCGGTCTACCCCGAGCTCACGCGCATTCGGGACTGCTCGCATGCCGTGGCGTGCGCCGTGATCCGCCGCGCCGTCGCCGAAGGCCACGCGTCGCCGGGGATTCTGCCCGGCCTCGAGGAGACCGTGAGCCGCGCGATGTGGTTCCCGGAGTACCGACCAATTCGATACCAACGGAGCAGGTCCTGATAGCCACCACCGTCACGTTTCATTACGTACTCGCATGTAGTCCTTTTCACGCAAACGAAGAGCCAGGCAGCACAACGTGACGCGCGGCCATGCGTCCACCGACGCCGTGCGTACGCTGGCGGAAGCCACCGGCTGGCGGATCTACATGCCCATGAAAGGCGAGCTCGTGGAACCCGCGCAACTCGAACAGGTCACTCTATGATGAAGCCGATGGGCGTGTGGAACGGCAGTTAGGCGGGCGAGTAGGCTTCGTCGCGATGGGGAGATCAAGGAGAAATGATGCGTCGATACGTCTTGGTATCCGGACTCTTCCTGGCCTTACTCACGTGCGTGCAACTCCTTCGGCTCATTCTCCGTTGGCCGGTAACGGTTGCCGGTGTAAGTATCCCGCTCTGGGCATCGGCCATCGCTGCTCTGATCGCAGGAAGCCTGGCCATTTGGGCATTTCGTGTGAGCGCCCGTGGACATTCGGCAGCCGCCGTCCAATAGGCGTTCGGCGGCCAATCATTTCCCCCGATAGAGACGTAGACGCCTCTCGATACTATTCCGGGACGGCGCGTGTTTCCGTGCCTGCCTTCTGTGCAAGCACGGCGCGGATCGGCCATGAATTACCGTGGAGGCGAGTGTGCTGAGAAATGCGGACGTCGTGTGTTTTGTGCCGACGCGCAATCCACAGAGGGCGCGCGCCTTTTACGAGAACGTCCTGGGTCTGGAATTCGTAAGCGAGGATCCGTTCGCGCTCGTATTCAATGCGAAGGGCGTGACGGTGCGCGTGGCAGATGTCTCCAGTGTCCGGGATTTCAGGCCGGCGTCGTTTACGATTCTCGGGTGGCATGTACCGAGCGCGGAGGCCGCGGTGCGCAATCTTCAAGCGACGGGAGTCGCGTTCGAGCGATTCCCGGGGATGCAACAGAGCCAGACGGGCATCTGGACCTCTCCCAGTGGCGCAAAGGTGGCGTGGTTCAAAGATCCCGACGGAAACGTCTTATCCGTAACCGAGCCTTGAACCGCGATAGACGGAGTCACTCTATGATGAAAAGACTCGCTCTGGCGGTTGTCACGACGGCGCTGTGCGTGTTCGGTCCAGGCGTTCAGACGCAGAGCGTGACGGCGCCGGCCGACGTGTCGGCGCTCATTGCCGCGCTCATGGCGACCACGCCGCTTGCGTCGGATCTCGAGGAGCTGACCGACACCATCGGCGGCCGGCCGACCGGCTCGCCGGCCAACCTCGCGTCGGTCGAATGGGCGCTCCGCACGTTGCGCGGCGCCGGTGTCGACGCACGCAAGGAAGCGTTCACGATGCCGTCGCGATGGGAGGAGCGCAGCGCATCCGCCACGGTGAGCGCAACCGTTGCTGGCTCGCCAGCGCTCTCCGTCACGTTCTCGCCGCGGGTCGTGTCGATGCCGTTCTCGACCGGCACGCCGGCGGGCGGCCTGACCGCACCGCTCGTGGACGGCGGCGTGGGCGACGCGTCGGCCTTCGCCACGCTCGGCGGGCGCGCGCGCGGCGCGTTCGTGCTCGTCGAAACCGGGGAACTCACGGACATCGAAGGCTTGTTTCGCGAGTACGCGAAGGCCACACAGACAGAGCTCCTCGCCTTCCCACGCGGCGTCGCCGGCATTGTCTACATGTCGTCGCGGCCGCACGGCCTGCTCTACCGCCACAACGCCTCGCTCGGGGAAGCCAACCGCCATCCGATGATGATCATGGAGCGGGAGGAGGCGCTGCGCGCGATGCGCCTGCTCCGGCTGGGCCGGCAGGTGCGGCTCACCGCGACGCTCGACATCCAGAGTGGCGGCGCCTACGAGTCGTACAACGTCGTCGGCGAGATCCGAGGAAGCGAGCGCCCGAACGAGTTCGTGCTGATCGGCGCGCATCTGGACTCGTGGGGCCTCGGGACCGGCGCGAACGACAACGGGTGTAACGTCGCGCTCGTGATCGACATCGCGCGGCAGATGAAGCGCCTTGGCATCCGGCCGAAGCGGACGATCCGCTTTGCGCTCTTCAACGGCGAGGAGCAGGGGCTCATCGGCTCATGGGGCTACACGAAGACGCACGAGGCGGAGATGGACGGCCACGTCATGGCCAGCTCCTACGACATCGGCAGCGGCCGCATCAACGGGTTCTTCACCGGCGGCCGTCCCGACGTCGCCGCCGCGCTCGAGCGCGCGGTGCAGCCGATCGCCGGCCTGGGGCCGTTCGCGCCGCTCGACGTCCCGATCGTCGGCACCGACAACTACGACTTCATGATGCAGGGCATCCCGAACCTCGTCGCCAGTCATGAGCCCGCGACCTACGGGCAGAACTACCACGCGAGCTCCGACACGTTCGACAAGGTGGATCTCCGCCAGCTGCGCGTCAACGCCGCGATCGCGGCCGCCGTGACCCTGGCGTTCGCCGACAGCGACACCCGGCTGCCGCGGCACTCGCGCGCCGGCATCGAAGCGCTCATCAAGAGCTCGGATCTTGCCGACCAAATGAAGGCGATGGGCGTGTGGGATGGCTGGGCGTCCGGCATTCGCGGCCGGACGCGGTAGCGCTGCGCGCGTATTGCGCACCCGCTCCCGCGGCGTGACGAAATCCCGTCGCGGCCCGGCTGAGCCGCGGCCGCGACCGCATGCTAGGATGCCGCTGGAGGCTCTTCCATGAAGCGATGGGCGGTGACGTGCGCGGCGGTGATGCTGGTATCGGCAGTCCTGCATGCCGACCTGACGGTCACGCAAACGGTGACGATCGAGGGAGCGGCGGCGGAAATGATGGGCGGCAACGCGGCGCCGCGCGTCGTCATGCGGATCAAGGGGACGAGGACGCGAAGTGAGACAGAGGTGATGGGACAGTCCACCGTGATGCTGTCCGACTTGGCGACCAAGCAGATGATCATGCTGAATGCCGCCGACAAGACCGCCCGCGTCGTGGACGCGACCAGGCCGGTCATTCCGGCCGGCACGCCGATGCCGGACATGGAGATGTCCTTCAAGCCGACCGGCCAAAAGCGCACGATCGACAACCTGGTCTGCGACGAGTACGCCATCGCGATGACGATGAGCATGGCGAGCATGGCGCGTCCCGGCACGCAGATGCCGCCGGAAGCCGCAGGGATGCTGAAGGACGTCAAGATGGTGTTGACCGGCTCGACATGGCTGGCCAAATCGGGACCCGGCGTCGCCGAATTCGCGGCTTACCAGAAGGCCGCGGCCGACGCGAACATGGCGGCCGCCGTCTCCGCGGCGATGGGCGGTTCGAGCAACGGCCTTGACAAAATCCTGGCCGCCTCCGCATCCGTTCAGGGGTTTCCATACCTGACGGAGATGACGATGAGCGTTGAGGGCACGGGACAGATGGTCGAGTTGATGAAGCAGATGGGATCGATGAAGATCACCAACAAGGTCACCGCGATCTCGACCGAGGCGCTCTCAGACGACCTGTTCAAGGTGCCGGCCGACTACAAGCTGGTGAAGTAGTCTGCCCCTCGACAGGCTCGGGGCGGCACGCACTTCGAATAATCGCGCACGTACAGATCGTTGTCGTCCTTGAGCGGCTGCGCGACGGTGGCGCCCGCGCCGTAGCGATTGGGCTCGGCGCCGTATTCGCGCATCCGTTCCTGGAGCGCGTCCGCTCAGCCACGGCCGGACTGTATCGCAGTTCTAATATGGATGACGCGTCGTTTGGCTCGGAACAGGGCACGGTGCCGGACTCCGAAAGCAGCACCGGCCGCGCCTATCGGGACGATGGCGAGAGCATTGAAGAGAGCGCACCCGCGACAATCAGGGCATCGAACGCTGAGGGTTCACCGACAGTGCTGATCGCGCACCTGTCCGATCTGCATCTCAGGGATGGCGGCGACGCGATCCGGCTGGACCGCCAGCTCGATCGCATCGCCGCACGGTCCCCCGCGCACCTCGCCATCACCGGCGACATCCTCGACCGTTGGAACCCGCCGCTCCTCGACCGGGTGCTCGACGCGCTCGCGGACCGTGGTTTGCTCGATCCGGATCGCGTCACCATCATTCACGGCAACCACGATCTTGCGTCGAGCGGCGGGTACCCAAGGAGCGGCGCGGACCTTCGGCGCCTGGTGCTGCGCTTCTGGGATCCACCGCCGGTCGTGGCGCGGCGCCGCGACCGTTTCTACCGCGCCGTGGCGGCCCGGGCCGAAGGGATCGCGTCGCCGGTCGGTTTCCACAAATCGCTCACATGCGGCCTGCGCGTCGCAACGCTCGATACCGTGCCGCTCTCGTGGTTCCCCATCCAGCTATCACGCGGAGCGCTGGAGCTGCGCCAGGGGATCGGCGCCGTCTCACCGACACATGCGGCGTGGCTCGGGAAACTCCCGCTCCTGTCGGCTCCGCTCGTCCTGCTGATGCACCACTACCCGCTCGACACGCCGCCGTTCCACTGGACTCCCGCGCGCGACTCGCGCCGCCCGGCCGCGACGGTTCGCATCCCGATGCACATCCGGACAGCCGATCGTGAACGCCTCTGGACCGCGGCCGCCTCGGCGGGCACGCGCCTCGTGCTCTGCGGCCACGTTCACCGGGTCCGGCTCCAGTCGCACAACGGCATCGCCGTCGGCCTCAACGGCCAGAGCGGCGCCGCGTGGGCGGGCCGCCCGATCGCGTGGTATCGGCTGACTGATCAGGGAGTGACGATGGAGCTGGAGCCGGGGGACTAGGCGGCACAGGAGGTCAGCAACAGGAGCAAGAAGTGTGCCCTGCTCTCGGCATGTGCTATTCGAGATCAGAACAGATAGATGAGGGTTCCGCCCGCAGTGGGAAGCCTGTTCGTGACGCCGAGCGGCGAGGCGACACGCGAGAAGTGTGTCCGGCCGGTGCCGGACCGCGTGTCGGACCCAGGCTGCTCGCGGTTGACAAACCCTCCGCTTGAGCGACAATCAGCACGCGTCACATTTCTGATGGCTTTTGCTGTTGGCGTGCCGTTCTTGCTGTTCGACTTTCCGAGTTTCATCCAGGACATGAGATTACTCAGGGAGTCGATGACGATCGGAAGCCGGGGGTTGGATCTGAGCGTTATTCCATTCGCCGGGTTCCACGGCATGGAGCGACCCGGTCCCAACTACTCGCTCTACAAACGGGGCACCAGTGCGCCGTAACCCGCGTGTGATGGTCCTGGCGCTCTTTGTTCTGCTCGCGATCGTGCACACGTGGCCGATCGCGTCAGCGCCGGGCCGGCTCGGCCGCAACAGTCAGTCGGACACGAAGCTGAACCAGTGGACGATGGCCTGGGTGGCGCACCAGATTGTGCGGGATCCCGTTCATCTGTTCGACGCCAACATCTTTTACCCCGAGCGCCACACGCTGGCGTTCTCGGAGCATCTGTTCGTGCAATCGATGATGGTGGCGCCCGTGCAGTGGGTCGGCGGCTCTCCGGTGCTGGCGTACAACCTGGCGCTGCTCGCGGGCTTTGCGTTGACGGGGTGGGCTACGGCCGTCGTGATTCAGCGGTGGACGGGCAGCTGGCTCGCCGGGATCATGAGCGGCTCGCTGATGGCGTTCAATGCCATGACGTTGACGCGCCTGCCGCACATCCAAATGCAGCACATGGAATTTTTTCCGTTCGCGCTGCTCGCATTCGACCGGCTGCTCGTCACGCCTCGCTTGAAGCATGCGCTGCAGTTGGCTCTGTGGTACGTGCTGCAATCGCTGACCTCCGTGTACTTCCTCGTGTTCACGGCCGTGGCGCTGGGTGTATCGGCTCTCACCAGGCCTGGCGACTGGCTGGGGCAGCGCGCCCGCGTGCTGCTGCCATGGGCGCTGCTCGCAGCCGTTGTCGCCACGATGGCCCTGCTGCCGTTTTTGTGGCCGTATCTTCAAGCGCGCCGCGAACAGGAGATGTTCGTTCGCACGTTGCCGGAGATTGCGAGCTTCTCCGCGCACTTCACCGACTATCTCGCGACGGGCGGCACCATTCACAACAGCACGTGGAGCGGCCGGTTCTTTAAATCCGACGGCTTGTTTCCAGGCGTCGTCGGCCTGGGTTTGACGCTGGTCGCCCTGGTGACGAAGGTGGCCATCACCGACCGCCGCGCGCGAATGGCGGTGGCATTTGGCGTGGCGGGGTTCGTGCTGTCGTTTGGACCGGCATTTCCGCTGTATGGAATGCTCTACAACATCTTTCCGCCGATGGCGGCTGTTCGCGGCGCGGCCAGGTGGGGACAGATCTTTCTCGCGGCGATTGCGCTGCTGGCCGGCTTCGGGCTGGTCGCGGTGCAGCGCCGCGGTCGACAGACATGGGCGTTGCCCATTTGCCTGGCCTTGATCGTGACGGCGAATGTAGAAGCGCTGCGCGCGCCGTTTCACTTCGATCGCGACGACGAGTGGGGTGGCGTGCCGGAGATCTTCAAGACCCTCGACACGCCGGAATTTGACGTCGTCGTCATTTTTCCGTTCTACCCGCGGCAGCGGCTGTTTCTGAATGCGCGCTACATGCTTGTGTCGACGGCGTTCTGGAAGCCGATGGTGAACGGATACTCGGGGTACATGCCGACCAGGTACATCGAAGACACGCAGAAGCTTGGCGGATTCCCTGACCAGACCTCTCTTCAATACCTGCGGGAGCTTGGCGTGACGCGCGTGCTGGTTGACAGCCGGAACGTGGACGATGCGGCCCTGGCCAGGTTGCCGACTTTTCCAGAACTGGTGCTCATCAACACCGACGGCAATCTCCGGGTTTACGAGCTCAAACGATAGGCATGGCGCGACGGCCCTTGTTGCCGCTCATTGCTGCTGCGCCGAAGTGATTGCCGCGGTCAACACCGGTGAGGTTGCCGCTTCGCCGCAGATGCTGCCCGGCGGACGCGCGGTGCTGTTTTCTGTCACGAAAGCGAATGTGCAGGAGCGACGGATTGAACCTACAGATAGGCTCGGTCCAGCGACGTGATGAACTTCACGCCCGGCACATGTTTTTTGGACGGACGTTCCGTTAACGGAAGACGGCCCTAATACGGCCTGTCGTCTCAGGTGAACCGGTATCTCGATTGGACTGACAGGAGGCCATGATGCGAGGAGCGAACGTGACATCTGCCGTAGCAATTGTTCTGTTCTCGGCGCTTGGGGGCAGCGCAGTGGCGCAGGACGCCCGCGCGGCGATCGACGCCGTGAACAAACAGTTCGTTGCGGCGTCGAACAAAGGGGACGCAGCCGCAGCCGCGGCGCTCTATTCGAGTGACGGCCAGGCGTTCCCGCCGAATTCACCGGTGGTCAGCGGCCGCGCGGCGATCGAGAAGATGTGGAAAGGCGTCTTCGATTCCGGCATCACCAACGTGTCGCTGACGACGACGGAAGTCGAGCCACACGGAGATTTCGCGTTCGAGAGCGGTTCCTACGAGCTGAAGTTCAAGGACGACAAAGTCGCCGACCGCGGCAAGTACATCGTCGTCTGGAAGCGCGAGAACGGACAGTGGCGCCTGCACAGGGACATCTGGAATACCATCATGCCCCCGGGGAAGTAAACCGGACGCACGCACTAAGATCCTCACGCAGCAAGCCTCGCCTGTCGGATGATTTCGCGGAAGCTGGGCCTCGCGCCTGAGCTGAGAAGGCCGACGCGGAAGAGTCGGGCCCCGAAGCGCAGGCCCAGCTGCCACGACCGAGCCAGCAACACCGGAACGGGACAGGGCCGGTGCAGGCCCACGTCGACCGGGCGCGTTGCTGTCGGGCCGACCTGCAGGACCGGGTTGTGGGGAGCCGTTGTTCAAACGGGATTCTGGCCTGCAAAGATCCTGTCAAGGCGAGCGCTGACCTCCTTTGCGTAATTCCCGTCCCCCTCTCTAACTTCGGCTGTCACCCATCCCGCGTAACCGACTTCGGAGAGCGCCTTGCGCACGTCGGGCCAATTGATCCCCTGGGTGCGCCGGTCCTTCGGATCAAACTTCGGATGGTCCACCCCGGGCTCGAACCTCTTGATGTGCACCTTGGCGATGCGATTGCCCAGGGTCCGGATCCAGTCCTGAGGATAGCCATTCGAGACGATATTGCCGATGTCGAAGTAGGCCTTCACCCACGGGCTCTTGAACTCATCGATATAGCGGGCGAACTCGAGCGGGCTGAGAAGAAAGCGGTTGCCCACGTTTTCGACTGCAACGATCACTCTTAGCTCTTTGGCAAGTGGAATCATTTTTCGGATCTGTTCCTGCGAACGCTTGTAGACATCGGCGTAGCGCACGTCCGCGGTGACGATCCCCGGCACAAGAAGAACTGCATCCGCGCCCAGCTCGTGCGCATTGCGCATGGAGACCTGCATCCCGGCGGTGCATTTTTTTACGACCTCCGGATCGTTGTCCGTCAGGGGGTATGTCCAGTGGTCCGAATTCATGATCGAGTGAATCTTGATCCCCGTCTTTTCGGACGCCTCTTTGTACTGACGGACTTCTTCGGGCGTGTAGAGGGTGTTCGGTTCTATCCCTTCAAAGCCGGCCGTCTTGGCCGTCTCAAACTTCTGCAGAACCGTCATTCCTTCGGGCAGGACGCCGATGCAGGCGGCTTTCTTAATGCCGCCCGCCGCGACACCGCGTCGGGGTTCGGCCGCACTGAGCAAAGTCCCGGCGACCGCGATAGAGGTGGATTTAAGAAGGAACTCGCGACGATTGACAGCGGTTGTCATATGGATGCTCTCCCTGGAACAAATGTTGGCGACACTATATCTTGCCGCCAGGCAAAAACCGACGATCCTGTGGCGCCGGACACCGGGCCGGCGCGGCGCCGCTCCGGGAAAGCCAATTTACCGGGACGGCCGTTCCCTCAGGCCCCCCCGGGCGTGCTGGCCGCCCGGGTACGCTTTGCGCTCAAGCTTCGACGATAGGCCGGATTTGAATGCTTCCTATCGTCCCGGGGTTCAGCGCTCGACGTTGCCGATGTCAACCCGTGACGGTGACGGGCCCGAGGTAGCGATCGAACCAGTCCAGGATGACCCGAATCACGTCATGCATGCGTACCGGGATGTGCCCTCCCTCGAGAACGGCGTGATGCTTGTCTTCCGGACGGGTGCCGAGGAGGCGGAACAGCGGCTGCTGTACCGTCTCCAGCGGATACGCGAAGTCCGCGCGGCCGTTCACCATGAGCGTCGGCACACGGACGCGCGGCGCGAAGTTCATCGGATCGATCTCCGCCGGCATACTCCCCTTGGCCACGCCGCCGCCCATCAGCACGCTCGCTTTGAACCGCGGCTCGAGCGCGGTGAAGATCACGCCGTTGAACGCACCAAGGCTGATGCCGTAGAAGGCGAGCCTGTCGCGGTCGATGTCCGATCGCGTGTCCACGTATTCGAGCACGCGCCCCAGGTCCTTTCCCCTGGCGATGGTCACATCCCGGAACCCGCTCATCCCGGTCATCGCGACGCCTCGTTCGTACGTGCCCGCCCACACCGGGAACAGCAGCGCGCGACCGCTGCGGATGATGAAATCCACCATGGTCAGACGGAGATCGCGGCTCGAGCGCAGCAGTTGCGCGTCCCCGCCCGGAAAGTAGACGACCGTCTGATAGGGCCGGCGCGCGTTCTTCGGGAGATAGAGATAGGCGCGCACGCGCTCGCTGCCGTACGCCGCGTCGAAGGAGATCGTCTCTTTGCGTGCTGACAGCAAGTCATCCGTGGCCTCGACGCGCGCGTTCAGCAGCCGCGGATCGTAGTTGTACAGACCTCGCGAGACGTTGAACACCTCGTCCGAGACCGGCTTCTCCTTCGCGTAGTCCCGGGTTCGCCGCTCGACCCGCGCTAACGCGGCCGCGGGCGGCGACGCGACGTACTTCGCGAGGCGGAAGCCATACGAGGGGAGACGCTGGAGTGGCGGCTGCGCGTCGTAATCCTGGAACATGTAGCTCGCTTCGTTCCACGCACCGCCGAGGGTCGTGCGTCCGCCGCGCGCCTCGTTCCAGCACCACTCCTTCACGTTGCCCGCCATGTCGTAGGTGCCGAAGGGGCTGATGGCCTTGCCGCTGCCGACCTTCACCGGACCCTTCCCGCCGAAGTTGCTCAAGAGCAGGATGTCGGCGAAGTTCTCGGTGACCCCGTACAGACCCGCCGCGCCGCGCCAGTGAAACGCGGTGGGCAGGCTCTTCTGCACCGATGCGGCGTACGCGGCCGCCTCGTACCAGCTCACGCCGGTCACCGGCAGGTCGTCCTCTCCCTCGGGATGGGACCCGAGCTCCCATGTCGATGGCCCGGGTCTTCCCGTCTTATCGCGGAAGCGCGCCATCGCCTCGTCCCACGACAGCGTTCTCGCGCCGTCGACGAAGGGCTGCCTCCAGAACTCCCGGTTGCGGTACCCGCCCCGATCGACGAACGCCTTGAATTCCCGGTTGGTGACTTCATACCGATCCATCCAGAAGTCATCGAGCGGCACGGTCGTTCCCAGGACGTTGGGCGCACCCGCGGGCACGCGGACCATGCCCGTCGGGATCGACGCGGGCGGATCCAGCACGTAGTTCACCTTGAAGCCGCTCAGGGTGCCGTCGAATGGCGCGAACCCCTCCTTCGTCACGCGCACCCGTACCTGCCCGAACGGCACGCGCACGCCGTCGAGCGGCGTCCGGCCGAGCGGAATCCAGTTGGCATCGTTCGCCAGGTAGGTTCTGACCGCGACGTCCGCGCCCGGCGGCGTGCTCTCGAGCGTGCCGACGAACGTCACGTTCAACCAGAGCTGCTTCAAGTGCGGGTCGTCCGGCAGGATGGCCACAGCGTCGCGAGCCAGCACGTACGCAGCGTCGTATTCATCGCGGTCGATGAGCTGCTGGATCCTGGGAGCGGCGGCGCGGGCCCAGCGCACACGCGCGTTCGCGCTCCACCACCACCAGCCGGCGAGCGCAATCCCGACGAGCACAAGCGCCGCGGGAACCGTCACCGCGCGCCGGCGAAGCAGGGTGCCGATGCTGGTTATCGCCGCCGCCCGCGATCCTCGAAGCGCCACCAGGCGGCGCACGACATCGGCCGCCGCCGGTCGCCCGTCGCGATCCTTCGCGAGGCAATCCTCGACGAGCCGCGCGAGGTCGGCGGGCACGTCCCGCCTGAGACTTTCGAGCGGGGCGGGCTGGTCGCCGAGAATGGACGCGAGCGTGGAAACGGGACTTCCGCCCCCGAAGGCCTGGCGGCCCGCGATCATCTCGTACAGGACGGCGCCCAGCGAGAAAACATCCGATCGCTCGTCGACGCGAACGCCACGCGCCTGCTCCGGCGACATGTACGCCAGCGTGCCGATTGCGACTCCGGCTTCGGTCGCCACCGTCTGCGCAATCGTCGAACCCTCGCCGTCCGCAATCAGATCGAGCCGCTTGGCGACCCCGAAGTCCAGCACCTTGATCTGGCCGGACTCGGTCACCATGATGTTCGCCGGCTTGATGTCCCTGTGGACGATACCGGCCGCGTGCGCCGCTTCGAGCGCGCGGGCGACGTCGAGCGCGTACTCGATCGCGCGATCGACGGGGAGGCCCCCGGCGGGTATCGATTGCTGGAGCGACCGTCCGGTGACGAGCTCCATGACCAGGAAGTCGACGCCGTGCGCCTCGCCGATGTCGTGGATCGTGACGATGTTCGGATGGTTGAGGGCGGAAGCCGACCGCGCTTCGCGCGCGAAGCGCTGCCGCAGGGCGGGATCCGCAACCGCCTCCGAGGAGATCACCTTGAGCGCGACCGTGCGGTTGAGCCGTGTGTCGACCGCGCGATACACGATGCCCATGCCGCCTTCGCCGAGCTTCGCCGAAATGTCGTAGTGCGTGAGTCTGGTGCCGATCATGGGCTGTACGGACAGCCCGATGATATAGCCGAAGGCGGCCGGGCGCGGCGGTTTGTCAGCGCTCGACGTTGCCGATGTCGTGGCCCCGTCGACCCCGCCACCACGGGCTGCTACGCGTGAGCCTTCTTCGCCGCCATTCGCGCCTTAGTGGTCCTTCCTACTCCCTTCCAATGCCGCGGCGGCACCCGCGAACCGCAAGTGTGCCCGGGCAGCGCTGCTGCCGTTCGAGGGCGCCATGAATGCAGATGACGTCCCTTATCTCTGAGAAGCCCTGTCGAGCGCACGGCTCAATTCGAGAAAGCCGGGCGTCAACACCGCGAGATCGGTGGCGGCAGATTCACCAGCGGTCGAGCTCGCGGTCATGTCGGCGTCTTCGAGAAGCGCCTGCGTGCGCTCGAACTGGACGGCCGCGGCGGAGTACTCCTTCCGGTCGAATGCGCTCCGCGCGGCTGCGTACGTGTCGCGCGCGATTCCCGGCAGGACCCGAGGGCGAATTTCATGGAAGACGGCGCTCACCCGCGGAGAGACTTCGGTCTCCCCCGGCACGTATGTCGGGTCGGCAACAATGATCGCCTCGATGCCTGACGCAGCTTCCGGGATGCGGTCGAGCGCGATGAGACAAAACACGCGGTAACGCTCAATCTCGCGCTTGTCCGCTGACGCGGTGGATGTGCCGTTGCGAAGGCTCTCGAACCGTGCCAGCGCATCGGTGAACGAAGCGGCCCGGTACAACTCTTTGGCCGCGGCAAGGTCGTCCTGCCGCGCCACTGCGTGCGAAGCCACGCCCGTCAGAAGAATTGCGCCCACCGTAATCCGTAAGACTTTTGTGACCATGCGCCCACACAATGCAACTCTTCGACCGTCCCGTCAGCTCTGTCAATAACACCAACCAAATCAACGATTTAACCGCGAATTCTGGACGCGTTGGTCAACACTAAAAATCCGACCAGTTGGCCCGTTTCGGCACATCAAAATCGCCGTATAACTCACAACCCACTCAAAACACGTGATTTAACTCACTGCACCGTCTCGAGACATGTCTTACAGTTCGAGACCGCCCACGCGAACCGCTTGCCCGTGTGTTCTCGTACCATTTCAGGGTCGCCCCCGCGCTGCCCCACAACGACTTCGTCCCTGCCGTCGTCGTCGATGTCGACGGCGATTAACGCGTGCCCATCGGCAATCGTGTCGTCGATTGTCCGGCGCTGCCAGCCCTCCCTCGAGAGCGTGTAGATCACCACTTCGTTGCCGTGCCACGGCTCGATTGCAGCGATAAACAGCCGGGTACCGAGATGACCGAGCGCGACGTCGCTCGTGCCGCTCTTCGGCCACGGAGCAGCATCTCCTGTCGTCAAGGCGCATAATTCCGCTCAGGACGAACTCACCGGAACAGGGAGAAAAACGATGACGTAGCGGCTCAGGTAAACTGGCATCATGGACATCATCGATTGGAAGGGGCGCGCGTTGTCTGCAG
>CAYZBZ010000058.1:0-19570 GCA_964476725.1 uncultured Vicinamibacterales bacterium | reverse complement strand
GAACGTCATGGCGTCACGCCTCCGGAATGAGGACGATGCGGCCGCGCGCCGGGCCGCGATGCAGCTCGGCGAACACGTCGTTGATGGACGCGAGCGGCCGTCGATCGATGAAGGGCTCGAGCGCGATTCGGCCCGACAGCGCGAGCGCGACGACCGCCGGATAGTGTTCGGGAAGACAGCCCCAGTTGCCCTGCGCCACGGCGTCGAAAACCATCAGATTCGACAACCGGACCTCAACGGTCTTCGGGGTATAGCCCACGACGGACAGCAGGCTGCCGGGTCCGAGAAGACCGAACGCGAGCGCCTGTCCGGCCGGGTGACCGGACGTTTCGAAGATCTTCACGCGCCACGACGGAACGGCCCGGGCGTCCGCGAACTCGCGGATCTTCTTGCGAAGCGTCTTGATATCCGCCTGGGCCGGGTTCAACGTGAGCGCCGCACCGTACGGCGTGAGCCGCGCCAGCCGCTCGTCATCGAGGTCAATCGCGACGGTGGCGGCGCCGAGCGCCGCCGAGATCTGCACGCCGAAGCCGCCCACGCCGCCCGCGCCGACCCAGACGGCGACGTCGCCCGCGCCGAGCGCGGCGCGCGTGATCGCCTGATACGGCGTCGACACCGCATCGGCAACGACCGACAGGGCCGCGAGATCGAGGCCGGAAGGATTGACCGCGCGATCCGCCAAGTCCGGCACGGGGCACAGCCCGCGCACCGGCACGACGACGTGCGTGCCGAAGCCGCCGTGGACGTCATTGCCGGGAAACACCTGTGTGGGACAGATCTGGCCGCGCCCGGCCCGGCACGCCGCGCACTCGCCGCACGGCATGACGGCCGGCACGACGACCGCGCGGCCGAGACATTCGCCGGCGCCGGGACCGGCGCCGACGATGCGCCCGCTGATCTCGTGGCCGAGGGTCAGGGGAAACGGGTGCCGCGTGGGCACGCCGTCGTAGTAGAAGCCAAGGTCGGTGTGGCAGACGCCGCAGCCGGCGACCTCGACCAGGACGGCGCCGGGCCCGGGTTCTTCTTCTCGGATGTGCCAGGCCATCGGGAGACCCGGCTGTTCGACGACCCAGGACGCGATGCGCAACGGCGGCCTCCTGGCCTAAATAGATAAATAGACTCCTATTTACCTATATACCCAGACACCGGCCGCGTCAAGCGCGTCCGTAGCGCGGCCGCGCGGCGGCGGGACGCTGAGACAGGGCGGGGCCGGGACCATGTCCGCGGTTACCACAACGGTCATCCGCAGCACCCAGGCCCCGCCCGTCAGCCCGGGCTGTCGGCGTCGCCGTACTGAAACACCTGCTCCAGCGAAACCCCGAACACCCGCGCGATTCTGAACGCGACCGCCAGCGACGGCGAGTACTTGTTGCCCTCGACCGCGTTCACCGTCTGACGCGTGACGCCCACCCGGTCGGCCAGCTCCTGCTGCGTCATCTCGTCGTGATGGAACCGCAGAGTCCGGATCTCGTTCGTGATCTGTCCGCCTCCCTTGCCCATCGCTCACGCCCCTCGCCGGTACAGGAACAGCTGCGACCCGATCTCCACCAGCTGTGCCAGCACCCAGAACCCCAGCAGCACGTGCGTGAATACGAAGTTGCCCTTCGTCAAGAGCGCCGTGCAGAGCGCCAGGAAAACACCCGTCGCCAGTACGTAAGCCGCGTTGCGCGTGCCCTTCAGCTCGATCAGCCGATCCCGCTCATCCGTCTCCGTACGCCGGTCCACGATCGCGATCACGATGTGCCCCGCGATCTGCATGATCACCAGCATCACGACCGCCAGCCCGAATAACGCCACCTGATGCGGCATCACGTCCACCGCCGCATCCGTCGGCAGCACCGTCACGAACGCGAAGTAGAAGTAGAAACCGAAGACCCCGATTAGGCTGACGAACATCAGCCACAGGCTCTTCTGCTGAAACGACAGATCCATACTCTGCCCCCTTGTCTCTAAATGTCCGATATTCAAGACGTCATGTCAAAATTAACAGACATTCAGAGGATAGGCGCATCGTGAGGTGCGTGTCAAGTATTTCTTACATGTGCCGGCGCTCGAACCGGCCTCATACCTGCGGGCCGGGAACCGCCGACGGGTGGGTCCGGCGTCCGCGGAAGCGACCGGAAGCGCAACCGGGCGGCTCCGCGCGATGAGCCCGCGGGTCAGGACGGCGGGGGCCGCTCCTGTTCGCGAGGAGTGGCTCGGCGAGGGCGTTCGACCGGCCGATGATTGCGACGCTCCGAGCATCCGGAGCGAGTCGAGCTCCGCCCACGCCATGAGGTCCGTAGTGCGCGTGACTTGCGCCGAAGCAACTACGATTCAGAGGTGCGTTAACAATTGGATGAAGCTGGCGCGGGTTTGCGTACAGGTCTATCGTCGGCAGCATGGGCCGCGCAGCTTATCCTTCGAGCGTTAGACGTCACCAAGGCAGCAGGACGCACCATGCTTTCACTCTGGCAGCGCTTGCCGGTCATCGTACGCGCCGTCCTCGCTGGTAGCGCGGTGTCCGGCGCGGGAATTCTCCCCTGGGTCTTTTTCGTCACGTGGAATCAGAAATTGCTTATGAGCCTGCCGTGGGCGGTGTTACCGACGGCTCTGTACCTATGGCTGTTCTGGCGATACCTGCAGGGCGCGGGATGGCCGCGGTCAACCGTGGAGGCGCGACGTACGGGTCTTCGCGCCAACCGTCTCTCCAGCGACGTGTGGGGGATGGCGCTTTTCGCCGGAGTCCTTGGCCTCACCGCCCTGTTGCCTCTTCTTGGGGTCCTGAGTCGGCTGGTCAGGCTGCCGGCAGAATCACAGCCGATCATCGTGCCGCCGGAGATGCCGTTCGTAACGGTGTTTCTTCTGCTCGTCATGGCATCTGTCGTCGCCGGCGTCGTCGAGGAAGCGGCATTCCGCGGCTACATGCAGGGAGCGATCGAGCGGCGTTACGGGCCGGTCGTCGCGATTCTGGCGACCGGCGCTCTGTTTGGACTCGGTCATCTTACGCACCATCCGGATTCCATGCTTCCCATGATGCCGTTCTACCTGGCCGTCGCCGCGATCTATGGCGGTCTGGCGTACCTGACGAACTCGATTCTGCCTGGACTCGTTCTTCACGCGGGCGGCGACGTCTTTTCATTGACACGCCTGTGGACGACGGGTCAGCCGGAGTGGCAAACGTCATCGAAGCCTCCGCAGCTGATTTGGGAGACGGGCACCGACCCGGCGTTCTGGGGCTATCTCGCCACGTTCATAGTCGTCGGGGCCGCTGCGGTCTGGGCGTACGCCACGCTCGCCAGTGTCGTGCGGCCTCACCTGAGCGCGGACCTGAGGTTCGGTGACGTCTGACAGGCGCTGCACACGGCGGCGCCGCGAGAGTTTTTCGGTTGATTCGATACGGTGGTGGACGGCGCCGCGGGTGAGCGCCAATTCGTTGGGCCGACGACAGATTCACCTTGATTGCATTTTGAGGCGAGATTGTGACGCAGCCAGTGATCGAAGCTAGCTCAGATCAAACGGGTCGACCTTTGCGGTACTTGCCGTATTTTATCGGAGGCGTCGTCGCGCCGATCCTGGCGGTTCTCTTGGCTCGGTGGATCCCTTTTGTACTCCGCTGCCGCAGGTTCGTTCTTCGTGCGAGGGATCTTCGAACGCAGAGCAGTTCGTCGGCAAATGGTCTGGCACCTGGGACGGTGCCGGCTCCGGCGGTTTCGAACTGACGCTGGAAAAGGGGAAGGACGGCGCGGTCACCGGACGAGTAGCCGTCACGAGCGACGACGGCAACTACAGCGCCGCGTTCAAAGCCCTGTCATTCGACGGGAAGAAGATGAGCGCGAAGTACGATTTCCCTGCCGACGAGCGGGCAGAGGTCGTGCTCGCAGCCTCCTTCGACGGCAACGCGGCGACGGGCACGTGGTCCCTTCATCCCAAGGGGACAGATAACGAGGTCGCCAGCGGCAACTGGGCGGTCACCAGAAAGTGATGCCTCCCACGCAGGCGGCGGCGCGAATTGTGGCGCGAGCTGCTGCCGCGGGCGACCCCGCTGTGGCATCGTCGAGCTCCTGGGCATCGTGCCGACGCCTGATGGCCGTATTATGCGTACTCGTCACTGCGCGCGCTGACCGAACTGTCTCTCGTGGAGGGGGTGAAATAGTGCCGCGAACCACATTCGTTGCCGTCCTGCTCGTCTTCTTGTCGGCCCTGCTGAGACCCGCGTTCGCGGCCGATCGGCCCAACATCATCTTCATCATGTCGGACGATCACGCGGCGCATGCGATCAGCGCGTACGGATCGAAAGTGAACCGCACGCCCAATATCGATCGTCTCGCGCGCGAGGGCCTGAGGCTCGACAACGTCTTCGCGACCAATTCCATCTGCACTCCCAGCCGCGCCGCGATCCTCACGGGTCAGTACTCACATCTGAACGGCGTGACGATGTTCAACCGGTTCGACAGCACGCGCCAGACCGTCGCGCGCCTGCTGCAGGAGAGCGGCTATCACACGGGCATGATCGGCAAGTGGCACCTCGGCAGCGATCCGGTCGGCTTCGATCGATGGGAGATCCTGCCGGGACAGGGCGCCTACAACAATCCCGTGCTCTACACTGCCACGGGCGAGAAGACGTATACCGGTCGATACGTGACCGACGTCATCACCGATCTTGCGATTGATTTCGTCCGCAGCCGGCCGAAGAACGCACCCTTTTTCATGATGCTGCACCACAAGGCGCCGCATCGACCGTGGGAGCCGGACGAGACACATCGCGCGCAGTTTGTCGACCGCTGGATCCCCGAGCCGCCCACGCTGTGGGATTCGTACGCGACGCGGACGGACGCCCTCCGCGAGAACGCGCAGCGAGTGGCGGCCGATCTCACCAATCGCGATCTCAAGCGGCCGCCTCCGCCCGGGCTGCAGGGCGCGGATCTGACAAAATGGCCCGCGATCAAGCCCGAGAGCGTCACGGTGACCCGGAGCGGCCAGACGATCACGCTGACGGGCGAGGCGCTGGCGCGCTGGAAGTACCAGCGCTACATGCAGGATTACCTGGCGACGATTCAGTCGGTGGACGACAACGTCGGCCGGCTGCTGGACTATCTCGACAGGGAAGGGCTCGCGAAGAACACGATCGTGGTCTACACGAGCGACCAGGGATTCTTCCTCGGCGACCATGGGCTCTTCGACAAGCGGTTCATGTACGAAGAGTCGCTGCGGATGCCGTTCCTGGTCCGCTGGCCCGCAACCATCAAGGCCGGATCGCGAAGAGACGCGATTGCGCTCAACGTGGATTTCGCGCCGACGTTCCTCGATGCTGCCGGCGTCAAGGTGCCGGCCGACATGCAGGGACGAAGCTTCCTGCCGATGCTGCGCGGCCGTGCGCCGGCCGATTGGCGCACCTCGATGTACTACCGCTACTACCACGATCCCGGCGATCACAATACGCGCGCGCACTACGGCGTCCGAACGCGCACGCACAAGCTGATTTACTTCTGGAAGAAAGATCAGTGGGAGCTGTTCGACCTGGTCAACGATCCGCAGGAGATGCACAACCTGTACGGTCAGCCTGGCCAGGAGCCGTTGACCGCGACGCTTCAGGCCGAGCTTCTGCGGCTGAAGCAATCGGTCAAAGACGACGATCGGCTCGCGAACGAGCAGTTGCCTAATGGGGTGGATGGACCGCCGGCACGGCTGCGGGGTAAGTAGTCGGAGTCGGATTCAAGACCTGACCCCCAGCGCGGACATCTGTCCCGGCAGGCACGGACACACGAAGTCGCAGCTGCAGGTTTCGTAGTACTGACCACTGACCTCCCACGACGGCGTCGCCATGATTCGTCCTCCTTGGTTGCGCTCGTATCATTCTTAGCAGAGGGGGGGTTCGGCCGCCGGTTTTCCGGCACGGCCTGGCATCCCGAGGCGCAGCGGGCCCGACCCTACCTGTTTCTGGCGTCTTATTTCACACCGGGGCACTGGCAATCGGCTTGCTCAATCTGCAGGCGGACCGGCGTACCGTTGTTCCCCCGACGCCAAAACATATGACTCACGTTTTCGCACTCCTGCTCGCGCTCGCGATGCAGCCTCCCGCCGCCCCCGCACCGTCGACCTCAGCGCCCCGACCGGCCGCCCCGGCGGCGGCGCCGAGTCCCGCTGACGAAGAGTGCCTGGACTGCCACTCCGACCGCGAGCTGACCATGACGCTCGGCAACGGCGGCACGCGGTCGCTCTACGTCGACTACGACGTGGTCAGGCGTTCGGTCCACGGCGGATCCCTCGGCTGCCTCGACTGCCACGCGGCGATGAGCGAGATGCCACACCCGACCACGATCTTCCAGACCAAGCGCGATGTGTCGGTGGCGTACCAGGAGCAGTGCACGCGCTGCCACTTCGCCACGTTCAAGAAGACGCTCGACAGCGTGCACCACGTCGCCCAGGCCCGCGGCGACGTGACGGCCCCGATCTGCACCGACTGCCACGGCGCGCACAACGTCACGTCGCCCAACCAGCCGCGGTCGCGCATCTCGCAGACCTGCGCGAAATGCCACGCCGGCATCTCGACGGTCTATCTCAAGAGCGTGCATGGCAAGGCGCTGATCGACGAGAACAATCCCGACGTGCCCACGTGCACCGACTGCCACCGATCGCACGACACGGCGGGGCCCCACGAGGCCGATTGGCGCGCGCACACGCCAGAGATGTGCGCGACCTGCCATGGCGACAAGCAGGTCATGGAGAAGTACGGGCTCTCGACCGCGGTGCACCAGACCTACCTGACCGACTTCCACGGCGTGACGGCCCGCCTGCGCGGCTCGCGCGACGACAGCTCGATGCCCGTCATCGCGCGATGCACCGATTGCCACGGGGTGCACGACATCACGAAGACCGACGCCCCGAGCTCGCCCGTCCTCAAGGCCAACCTGCAGAAGACGTGTCAGCGGTGCCACGCCGGCGCGACCGAGCACTTCCCCGACGCCTGGCTCTCGCACTACGAGCCGAGCTGGAACCGCACGCCGCTGGTCTACGCCGTGACGCTGGGCTACACGTTCCTGATTCCCTTCATGATTGGCGGCCTGATCCTGCAGATCCTCCTGCATATCTGGCGTGTCGTGGTGAACCGATGAGCGCGACGTACGTTCGTTTCTCGCTGAGGCAACGCCTCGAGCACATCGCGATGATGGTGCTCTTCACGACCCTCTCGCTGACCGGTCTGCCGCAGAAGTTCTTCGATGCCACCGCCTCGCAGTGGATCGTGGACGCGCTCGGCGGCGTGGATCGCGCCCGCTGGTTCCACCGCGCGGCCGGCATCGCCTTCGCCATTCTCGCCATCGTGCACGTGTGGGGCGCCATCTGGGAGGTGGTCGTCCACAAGTCGCGCCTCACCATGGTGCCGAGCAAGCGCGATTTCACCGATGCGATCCAGACGCTGCGCTTCTATCTCGGGGTCGAGCCGTCGCCGCCGAAGTCCGATCGGTTCGACTATCGGCAGAAGTTCGAGTACTGGGGCCTCATCTTCGGCGCCATCATCGTCATCGCCACGGGCATCGTCCTGTTGTATCCCGTCATCGCCGCGCGGTGGCTCCCCGGCGAGTTCATCCCGGCGTCGAAGGTGGCGCACAGCAACGAGGGGCTTCTGGCGTTCCTCGTCGTCATCGTCTGGCACATCTACAATGCCCACTTCAGTCCCGACGTCTTCCCGTTCGACACGTCGATCTTTACGGGGCGCATCAGCGAGGAGCGGATGCACCACGAACATCCGCTCGAACTCGAGCGATTGGTGGCACACTCGTCGGGGCAAGCCGACCGTGCCCCTCATCCCTGACCTCGTCATCGGCCTCACGCTGCACAGCGTGATCGCGTGCGCCAGCGTCGAAGGAGTGATCGGGGCGCTCCGCCTGCGGACGCCCGCGACGCGCATCGCTCTGCGCGACCTGGCGCTGGTCCTGCCGCTCACCTTCGTGCCCGTCGCTGTGTGGCTCGCGCCCTGGCGCGCGAGCGACGACTTCCTCGCCCGGGCCCTCTTCGTCAGCCAGCGCTTTGACCGCATCGCGATCGGCGACGTGCCCTTCCGGCAGGCGGTATGGCTGGCCTGCGCGGCGGTCGGTGCGGTCATCCTGCTGCGTGACCTGCGCGTGCGGCTCTGGGTGCCGCACGTGCGCCGCGACGGCACCGACTGTCCCGCCGCGTCCCACCCCGACGTGGTGGCCACACGCAACACGGTCGCGCGGCTTGCTTCGGCGCTCGGCATCACGCCGCCGCAGGTGCAGGTCGTCTGCAGCGAGCGCCCCCTGATGCACCTGCACGGGCTCTGGCACCGCTCGCTGCAGATCTCGACCGCCACGCTCGCGAACCTGCCCGATGCGCAACGCGAAGCGGCGATCGCCCATGAGCTCGCCCATCTCGTCAACCGCGACTTGAGACGATCGGCACTGTTGCTGGCCGTGCGCCTGGCGCTGATCGCGTCTCCCCTCGTGCATCTCATGGCGCGCCGGCAGCACCAGGAGGTCGAGTGGCGTGCCGACGATGTTGCCGCGCACGCCACCGGACGCCCCGTCGCGCTGGCACGGGCGCTGGTCGCCAGCGGCAAGGCCGCGAGCGGCGACTACCTCGGGCTGTTGGGGCAAGGCCGCCTCGAGGCACTCGAACGCCGCTGCCAGCGCCTCGCCGACGCCGAGCTCCACGTGCGCGAGCCGCACCGGCTGCCGCTGTGGCTCACCGCCATCGGGCTCCTCGTCACCATGAGCCTCGTGTCATGACCTCTGTCACATCGTTCGCGCCCGCATCCGCTGGCCACACCGCATCGACGGCCTCGTACGTGATCCGCCTGGCCATGGTGTTCATCGTGGGCGGGATCCTCCTGCGCGCTGCCGACGCCGTCGTGCCTGGATGGCTGGGCGAACCGCGCGCGGCGGTACGGTACGGGTCGGTGCAGGCCGCCGAACGCGACCTCGGCACGCGCCTGCTGGTACCGGCGGTCTTTCCGGATCGCCTCGTCTGGCCCCCGCAGGAGGTGGTGCTGACGCCGGGAGCCGATCGGCCCGTGCGCCTGACGTTCACGAGCGCGGCCGGGCCCGATGTCGCCTGCGTGATCGCGCAAACGCTCGACGGCACGGCAGAGCTCCCGGCGGGCCTGATGCCGGCGGGCACCATCGAGTCGCACGCCAGCATCGCACGCGACCCCGACCATCCGGTGGTCGTGCAACTCGTGCGCACGGCAAACGGCGTGGTCTGGCGCGAAGCGACGGTCATCACCCAGAATCGCCGCGTGGTCATCCGCTTGATCGACACGGACGACGCGCTGCTGATACAAATGGTGCGGTCGCTGCGCCGAGGTCGCGTATGACCCCCGTGCGATCGCTGGAGCATCGGGTCGTCATCCTGATCGCGACCGGCGTCGTGCTGACGTCTGTGACGCTCGGCGCCATCGGCGCGGCCGCGTTCAGGCGGCAGCGGGCGCACATCGCCACCTCGCACCAGGCGATCGTGCACTTGATGGTCGCGCAGATCGACCGCGAGTTGACGCACCTGTTCAGCGTGCTCCAGGACGTGGTCGCGCAGGCGCGGCCGGCAATGGAGAGCGGCGCGCCGATTCCCCGCGACGCGCTGCGGCGGCCGTTCATCGAGACGCGGATCGCCGATGCCGTCTTTATCGTCGATCGGCAGGGGCGCGTGCTGGCGCACGAAGGCGCACAGGCCGCGCCCGGCCCCGAGGCGTTGGCGAGTGTGCTGGCCGCCGCCATCACGCACGGGACAGCGACCTCGGAGCGCATCGATGACGCGCCGCCGCAAGTCGTGTCGTGCATCGCGATCAACGACCTGCGCGGCACGATGCTCGGAGCCGCCTGCGGCAGCATCGAACTGGCCGGGCGACGCGCGGCGGAGTTCTTCGTCCTGCTGCGCGAGTACTCCGACGTGCCCGCCGTCCTCACCGACCGCTCCGGCCGGCTGCTGGTCGGCCCCACGGGGTCCCATCCGCCCGATACCCGCCAGGGCGTCGTCAGCAGCGAGTCGCTCCGCAACGCGCCGTGGCTGGTGATCCTGCCGACGCACGCCGGTGCCGAGAGCCTGCTGGGGCTTGCCCTGTTGGCATGCGCCATGACGGTGAGCGTGCTCGGTGTGCTGGCCTGGGGCGTGGGACGCAGTGTGCGCATCCCCCTCGAACAGCTCACCGCGCACGCCGAGCGGTTGGCCAGCGGTGACCTCTCGCGCCCGGTGCCCATCGCCGGCGAGGACGAGATCGGGCGACTGGGCGATGCCTTCGAGCGCATGCGCCAGGCGCTCGAGCGCTCGATGCAGGCGCTGGCCGACAGCAACTCGCAGCTCGAGGCCCGCGTCGCGGACCGCACCGCGGCGTTGGGCATCGCGAACGCCGCACTCGAGGCGCGCGATCGTCAGCGCGCGCGGCTCTTGCGCCAGCTGATCACCGCCCAGGAAGACGAACGGCGGCGCCTGGCGCGCGAACTGCACGACGACACCTGCCAGGCGCTGGCGGCGCTCTCGCTGCGGCTCGACATGGCGCTGGCCGCGGTGCCCGCCGAGACGGCGAATCCCGAGGTCGTCGAGGCGCGCCGCATCGCGGAGCGCACCCTCGACGACGTGCATCGCCTGATCCAGGATCTGCGCCCGACGGCCCTCGATGAGCTCGGGCTCGTGGCGGCCCTGCAACGCGTGACCGATCGTCACCTGACGCCGCTCGGGGTCACCGCGCGCGTCGAAACAGACGACTGGCCCGCGCGGCTGCCGCACAGCCTCGAGACGACGCTGTTCAGGGCGGCACAGGAGGCCATCGTCAACGTCGCGCGGCACGGACACGCCGAGCACGTGCTCGTGCAGTGTCGTGCCGATGCGCAGCGTCTGACCATCGAGCTGGAAGATGACGGGTGCGGGTTCGACCTCGCGTCGGTCAGCGTGACGGGTGCTGATGACGCGCGCGGGCTCGGCTTGCTCGGCATGCGCGAGCGCATGGCGAGCATCGACGGCCAGGTCACCATCGACAGCGCGCCCGATCGCGGCACGCGCATCGTGCTCGAGGCGCCACGCCAGGCAGAGGGTGTATGAACAAGATCCGCGTTGTGCTCGCAGACGACCACACCATCCTGCGCGAAGGCGTGCGCGCGCTGCTCACGCAGACGGCCGACATCGAGGTCGTCGGCGAAGCCGCCAGTGGCGAAGACGCGATCGAGCGCTGCGCCACGCTGCATCCCGACGTGATCGTGATGGATGTCTCGATGCCGGGGCTGGGCGGATTCGAGGCCACGCTGCAGATCCGGCGTGACCATCCCGACATCAAGGTCGTCGTCTTGACCCAGTACGACGACCACGAATACGTGCGCCGCTTCATACAGGCCGGCGTGGCCGGCTACCTCTTGAAGCGGTCGGTCGGCCGCGAGCTCCCGGAGTCGATTCGCGCCGCGGCACGCGGCGGCCTGGTGCTCGATCCCGAGATTGCCCACGAGGCGGTCCGCCCCGAGCCCTTGCGCGGGCCCGCGTCAGGCTCCGGACGTTACGACAGCCTCACCGACCGCGAAAAGCAGGTGCTGAAGCTGGTCGCCGAGGGGCAGAGCAACAAGGACATCGCCAACCTGCTCGACATCAGCGTGAAGACCGCGATGAGCCACCGTGAGCACTTGATGGACAAGCTCGGCCTGCACAGCCGGACCGAGCTCATCCACTTTGCGATTCGCGAGGGAGTCATCAAGGTCGAGCGCTGACCCGCATCGGACCTACGCCTTCGGGCCGTTCTCGTCCTGGGCCTTCAGCGATTCGTCGAGCTTCTCGAGTCGCGCTTCGGGCTCCTCGGCCTTCGTCGCCTTGCTCTTGTCACCAGTCAGGTAGGCCTCGCCGGCCGCCATGCGCGGGCTCATCGCCACCAGGGCCGCGTGCCCCATCTCGCGCGAGAACGTCCACGCCTGCTTCGCGAAGTACTGCGCCACGAGCGCCAGCCCGATGAACGGGAGGAACAACGCGAAGGCCGCCCCGAGCAGCGGAGCCGCCATCAACAGGACGACCGCTGGAACCTGGCGGTAGATCTTCGTCTCGTCGCCCGGCAGCACGCCGCCGTCGCCCGAGAACGTCTCGATGCCCCACTTCGCCACGTCCATGTAGAATCCTGCGCCAACCTTTTCGCCACCCAGATGCTTTGCCATGATGTCCTCCTCGCCTCGCCGCGGTCCGAATCTCTGGATACGAGACTACGCCTGCAGCCAGGCGATGGAAATCGGATCGGCACCCGAGAATCGACGCCCTGACACCCGGGATGGCGGGGGTTTGCGACCTGATGAGACGAGGATCCGATGCCCGAGTCGGGCATCGGGAAAACGCCCGATACCGAACGGTCAGCCCGCGAGGGCCGATCGTTCGCAGGCGGCGTGGCGCTCGGCCAGCTCGCGGCAGTTCGCGACGCGGGCGGGTGTGGTGCGATCCGGTTGGCGGCGATGGGTTCGGTGAGCCTACGAAGGTCTCGGTCTGGTTCGGACCGCTGCAGATTGACCCGCGGCAAGCAGTAGAGTCTCTCGCCTACTTCCGACCCACCTCTTCGATCGCGGCAGTGTTTGGGGTCGCCGCACGAGGCGATTCGATCTGCCCGAAGGGAGCAGAAGTCGGAACCGGCGGTGTCATTCGCCGCAACATGCGCGGTGCGGCTATCAGCGCGAAGCCGTACAGCGCCAGCGCAGCGAACAGCGTCTCCGGGCGCCCCTGCGGAAAGTCCGCGAACACCAGCTTCATGCCGGTGAGGACGATGAGCGGGTAGACGAGCCCCCCAGCCTCACGGCCGCTGGTGTGACGTGCGGCGCGGGCGAGGGCCAGCGTGGCGATCACGAGCATGGCCGTGCGGATCGTGGCCAGCACGGATCCGTCCATGTGCGCAGCGTCCAGCAGCAGGGTCACCGGCAGCGCGACGGCAACGCCGAGCGCCGTCCACACGAGGGCGGTAATCAGCACGAGGCGCGGGATGCTCGCGAAGATGCCCCACGACTCGGCGGGACGCCGCACCGGGAGGAACGTGACGATCGCCAGCGCGGCGAGCGCGAGCAGAGCTGCGAGGGAGGGTGCGCCCCACCCGGCGGACGGTGGCAGAACCAGCGCGAGCGTGGCTGTTCCGGCCAGCCCCGAGGCCAGCGCCGCCGCGATCGCGTAAACCATCGCCTGCAGGGCGAGCGTCAGCCGGCCGCTGCGGCGCGCGAGCGCCGCAGCAACGACCGCAACTGCCGAATAGACCACGGATCCGGCGAGGTAGCCGGCACAGAGACCGATCCCGACGATCGCGAATAGCTGCGCGAGGAGCGTGTAGAAGAAAAAGTTCTTCACGTGGCGGTGCCGTTCCACGAACGAGAACGCCACGACGTAGCCGGCGGCCGCAAGAGCCAGGCTCGCGATGCCCACGAGCACGACGTTCGAGCCGGTGGACCGGATGAGCGCGATCGCGCCGCCGAACGCCACCGCCAGGACGCCGATCGACTGCGCGACTTCGAAGGGAATGACTTCCCTGCCAATGAACAGCGTGCGGACGGCGAAGCTTCCGAGGTACCCCGCCAGCATCAGCATCTGGACGACGAGCGCGGTGCGCACCTGGCCGGTGGCGGCGGCACGTCCGGTGACGATCAGCAACATGCCGTTGGCCGCCGCGGCGGCGGGCCATCGCAGCACGGTCCACCCTTGCGTGTAGCCCAGCCACAAGGTCGCCAGGCCGACCGCAATCGCGAGTACGGTGTAGGCGGTCCAGCTGCCCGTGGCGATCGCCAGGCCGGCCGCCGAGGCGAGGGCGCCGAACGTGACGACCCACGCCAGCCCCTGGAGCGCGCGTGCCGCCGACAGGACGAGCGCACCGGCGGTGAGCGCGCCGAGCAGCGCCGCGCTCTGCTCGGGTGAGAGCGCGTTGAACCGGAGCGTCGCTTCCCAGACGAGCGGATACCCAATGAGCGCGGTCGTCAGCGCGTGCGTGAACGCATCGAGCTGCGACCCGCGGGCGGCGGCCCGGGACGCCAGCAGCAGCCAGGGCGCACCATACAGAAGCCCGAGTCCAACCCCCACCTGCGCCGGCAGCACGTGCGACCCGGTGAGGGCGCGCAGCAGGTAGGCGCCGCCGAGCACGACGAGCGTGCGCCCGGCAAGGCCGAGCCACTGCTGAACGGGGATCCCCTCGAGGCCGACGATCGCGGCGAGGCTGTCGCTGTCCGGCGGCTCCTCGGCTGGCGTCGGCACTCGCCCTTCGAGGACGGCCAGGCGTTGTTCGAGATCGGCGAGGTGTTCGGTCAGGTAAGCGACCCTCGACTCGAGCCGGGCGACGCGATCCTCCATGAGTCCCTCCGAGGTGGTCCGCCGGAAATCCGAGAGCGACAGCCGGAATTCCGTCAATCCGGACAGAGAACGCCCAGCGATCGACGCTGTTCCGGCGCATTCTGCAAATCGCGGCCCGAATGGCGAGTTCCGAATCACGAGCCGCAAATCTGATGACGGGTGCTCACCGAGGCCAACCCATGAGAGAAGACGGCGTGATCGACCTCAATTGGGTGGGGTTCACGAACCCGCCGGCCAGCCAGCACGGGCGAGTTCGACGGGGCGGTGCGGGGCGAAAACGGGCGGCGCGGCCACCGCGATCCCGGGCACGATGCCCGTCCTCGATGCGCCTGCGACCCAGGAAGCATTAGCGGCCCACGCGATGTGATCGCGATTCGACGCGCGAGAAACTGTCTCAGAACGACTGTGTTCGGAAATCGCAAAAAGGTAAAGTTGTCATCGGACAGTATCCCTAGCTCCCGGAAGGAGTCATGACCATGCGTTCGTTACGAGCCCGGAGATCAATGACAGTGCTTTTACTGGCGGCCGTCTGCGCCGCTTCCGCAGCCTCCTCCCAGACCGCCGCCTCCCAGCGGCCGCAGCCTCCGGACTTCAAGCCGACCCCCGAGCAGAACCCCATGCCCAGGAGCCTGCTCGTGGTGAAGCGTACGGAGATCAAGAAAGCCAAATATCCGGCGATTGATTTCCACTTTCACGGCCGGACTCTGCAAGCCCCGGAAGACTACCGGCACATGATCGCGGTGATGGACAAAGCTGGTCTCGGCGCCATCGCCAACATGGACGGCGGAATGTACCAGACGCTGGACAAGAACCTTCAGGTTGGCGCGCCCTACAAGGATCGAATCATTCATTTCGCGCGGCCGGTGTGGGAAGGCATCAATGACCCCGGCTGGACGGAAAAATCGGCCGCCGAACTGGAGCGTGCCTTCCAGGCCGGAGCGCAGGGGCTGAAAATCAACAAGGTGCTGGGACTGCAACTGAAGAATCCGGACGGCACCTACATCCACGCCGACGACCCGCGCATGGACCCGCTCTGGGCCATGTGTGCGAAGTACAAAAAGCCGGTGATGATCCACATCAGCGACCCGATCGCGCGCTGGGATCCCATTGGTCCGGCGAACGAGCGCTACGAAGCGGGTCAGTGGCGCAGCGATCCTTCCGACAACTATTACGCCACGGGCCAACCCCACTACACGGAGATCTGGAAACACCAGGAACGCATGCTGGCGAAGCATCCCAACACGCGTTTCGTGCTTGCGCATGTCGCCAACATGGTGGAGGACCTGAGGCGCAGCGGAGATCTTCTCGACAGGTTCCCCAACGCGGACGTCGAGCTCTCGGCCAGGTTTCAGGATCTCGGCCGCCAGCCGTACAGCGCGCGCAAGTGGCTGATCAAGTACCAGGACCGGGCGCTGTTCGGCAGCGACGGCGGTCCGGGGCGGGAGATTGAACAATTCTGGACGCCGCACTGGCGCTTCCTCGAGACCGACGACGAACACTTCGATCATCCGGCGCAGATGCTCTCGCCGCTCGGCGCGCCTTTGCAGGGCCGCTGGCGCATCTACGGCGTGTTCCTGCCGGACGAAGTGCTGCGCAAGATCTACTATCAGAACGCGTTGAGGTATCTGCCGTCGCTGCGCGAATCGATCGACCGGCAGCTTGCGGCGTGGAACCGGTAAGTGTGAAGACGGAGCTTATGCGGGCCGGGCGGAGACGCGAGGCGGCTGCGCGATGAGGCGCTTGAGCTCCTCGAGGTACCTGGGCACCGCGGTTTTCGGTTCCTCCTCACCCGAGTACTCCAGCGCCAGCCAGCCGCGATAGTTGACGTCGTTGAGGATTTTGACGATCCGCGGCAGATCCGCCGGCTTCCCCGCGATTCTCGTCTTGATCTGCGCGGTGACCGCGTACGGCGCGATCATCGTCAGCTCGCCGTAGGGATCGGCGCTGCGGAAGTTGCCGCTGTCCCACGTGACGCCGAACCACTCCGAGTCGATCTCGCGGACGATCGACACCAACTGCTCGGCGGTCGTGACGATGCCGCCGTGGTTCTCGAGCGCCAGGATCACGCCCTTCCGGCCGGCGTAGTCGCAACACTCGCGGATGGCGTCGATGGACCATTGCCGCGCCTGCGCCTCAGTGGTGCCCTTCTGGAGGTTGCCGGCGAAGATCCGGATCGTCGGTGCGCCCATGTCGGCGGCCCGATCGATCCAGAGCTTGGTATAGGCGATCTCCCGGCCGCGCTCGGATCCCGCCGGGTGGGTGAAGGTGTTGCCGATCGCCGTGCCAGACACGGAGAGGCCGGCCAGGAACGCGCGCCGGCGCAATCGCTGGAGGTACTGGTCCGGCAGGGGATCGGGAACGTAATAGGAGGTGGGTTCGGTCCCTGACAGCCCATACTCGGCGCACAGATCGACGAAGTCCTCCAGCGTCATCGAACCCGCACCGGCGCCCGCACCAGCACGCTCGCCCGAACCCGCACCCTCGGCGGCGCCGGAGCTCCGGCGGCGGTAATCCGTGAGGTACTTGCGAAACGAATACGCGGCCAGACTCAACTTCATCTGCGGTCCGCCGCGACGTCGAATCGGGTCGATCGCTTCGACGGTCCCCGGAAGCCCCGCGGCCGCCGCCGTCACACCCACCGTCTTCAGAAATGCCCGTCGTGATCCGTTCATCGCGATCTCCTTCGCGCTGGAGCGAGGTCCCGCTACTACCCGGCCGACCAGGCAGCCCTGAATGGCTGCGCTACGTGCGTCATCGGCGCTTGCCGGCCGTGCCCGGTCGCGGGCGAATCCACATGTTTCGGAAGGAAACCTCCTGGTGGTCTCCCTGCAGCCGCAGCGGCCCCGGGCCGTCCGGACGCTCGCTGGAGTTGCCCGTTCCCTTGGGCCCGACGTCCACGGCGTCGTGGAGCTTCTTCCCGTTGTGAGTGACGGTGAGCCGCCGACCCACGAAGGTCACCTCGAATGTCTGCCACTCTCCCGGCGGCTTGCACGCGTTCACTGCCGGGGCGATGCGCCTGTAAAGAGCGCCGCAGACGTTCTCACCCAGGGGTTTGCCGAAGCTGTTCAGAATCTGCACCTCGTACTTGTCCCGCAGGTAGAGGCCGGAGTTGGTCGTCTCCGCCACGTTGACTTCGGCGTAGAGGTCGAAATCGTAAAACTCCCGCTCGGTCATGATGTCGGTGCTCGGAGGGGTGTTGACGTAGACGCCGTCCACCACCTTCCACCCGTTCGGCTTCGGCTTCTCGCCGT
This sequence comes from uncultured Vicinamibacterales bacterium, assembly GCA_964476725.1. Taxonomy (GTDB): domain Bacteria; phylum Acidobacteriota; class Vicinamibacteria; order Vicinamibacterales; family 2-12-FULL-66-21; genus JALZOC01. The sequence continues at coordinate 2,051 of CAYZBZ010000058.1, read as the reverse complement.
CGCGCGGCTTCCATCCCGACAGGTCTTTCCCGTTGAACAGCGCGATCCAGCCCTTTTTCGCATCAGGCTGTTCGGCCAGCGCCGGAGCGAGAGACATCGCCACGAAGAAGGCGAGGAAAAGCAAAGAGAGACACGTTCTCGTGCGCATGACGGAGGTGCTCCCAAAATTGCGCTGGTTCATCAATCCGTCTTCGCCGCGGCAATCTTCGGCACGACGAACGGGGCCCGGTATTGCTCGCGGTTGAACAACGCCGTCGCTTCCGCGTCACCCTTGCAGCTGTAGGTGACGGGATCGAAATACAACGTGCGGCCGACCCGGTAGGAGATGTTGGCCAGATGGACGAGCATGGTCGAGATCGCGCCTTCCTCGATCTCGGCGAGCTGGTCTTCCCGCTTGCGGCTGCGCACCACGTCGATGAAGTTGACGAAGCCGCCGGGCCCGCCACCGGCTTCCGATTTCGGACCGGGCGCCTGCTCCTGGCCCAGGAACGTCTGCCATCCGCCGCGACCTGTCGTCAGGTACCCCTTCGAGCCGTACCAGATGTCGCCGACGGTCTGCGGCTGGCCTGCCGCCGCACCCGCCTGCGGATCCGACCGTTCGCCGATGCCCGCTTCGTTGTTGGTGATCCAGTGGCGCACCTCGAAGACCAGCATCTTCTTCTTGCCGCCCTCATCGAATTCGAAGGTGGCCACCTGGACGTTCGGAGTTTCCTGGTCGTCATCGAACATGACGTGCCCGCCCATCGAGCTGATCTTCGTCGGGTACCTCACGCCCAACGCCATGCGCGCCGCGTGCATCTGGTGGGTGCCCTGATTGCCCAGGTCGCCGTTGCCGTAGACCCACTGCCAGTGCCAGTTGTAGTGGAAGCGGTTCTTGGTAAACGGCCTGGCGGGCGCCGGACCGGTCCACAAATCGTAGTCCACCCCGGCGGGCACCGGTTCTTCCTTCGCGCGCCCGATAGTGTCGCGCCACTTGAAGCAGAGGGCGCGCGCCATGTAGACGTCCCCGATGATCCCTTCCTTCAGGCGCTGTTTCGCCTCGTGGAGCGAAGCGCCGGCGCCGGTACCGTCCTGAACGATCCGGTTGTACTTCCGGGAGGCCGCGATGATCTGCTGCGCTTCGAACATGTTGTACGAGCACGGCTTCTCGACCAGCACGTCCTTGCCCGCCTGGACGGCCCAGATCGTCTGCAGCGTGTGGTGGAAGTTGGGCGTGGCGATCGACACCGCGTCGATACTTTTGTCGTCCAGCAGCTTGCGGAAATCGGTGAACGTGGCCGGACGCTTTCCGCCCGCCGCCTCGACCATCTTGACGCCCTTGTCCATCACCGCCTGATCGACATCGCACAGCGCGGCGATTTCGACGTTCGGGATCTTCGAGTACGCCTGTATATGCGCGCGGCCGCGGCCGTTGAACCCGACGACCGCCACCCTCACCCTGTTGTTCGGGCTCAGCTGCACGCGGGCGTTGAGCACCGCGGGCAGCGCCATCGAGCTCATCAGAAAATGCCGTCGATCGACCTTGTTCATGATTTCTCCTTCGCACGACGTTTCTCAAGGGCGGGGCCCCACCCCCGCCTGGGACGTCCACCCGAATCCGCGGACGAACTCTTACCGGTTTCCGCGTATTGCTTGTACAGCTCTGCGAGCCTTGCCCCGGAAGCACCCGGATGGACGACCACGCGGTACCGGAACCGGACGTGCTCGCCCGGTTGAATCGTCAGGCTGCCGTCCTGAGCCTTGTCGTTGAGAAAATCGCGCAGGCCGAACGGGTTGATGGAGTGAAGGCCGTACGCGCGGGAATGCCAGTAGGTGGGATGCCTCGGATTGCCGGGGTGATCCATCATCACGATGCCGACCTTCTCGCCATCGAGCGTGCCGGAATAATCAACCCAGGCCGACCGCTTCCCCCACACGTTGGCCTCGCCTGCGCCGCCCTCGGCATTTGTCAGCTTGCCCCTCGACGCCGGATCGCGGGTGTCCTTGCTCTGCAACTCGTCGAGCGCGCCGGCCATGCGCATGGCAAACGTGCCTTCCTTGGTGTCACGGAA
>CAYZBZ010000057.1:0-19965 GCA_964476725.1 uncultured Vicinamibacterales bacterium | reverse complement strand
CGTCGAGCGCGCCGGCCATGCGCATGGCAAACGTGCCTTCCTTGGTGTCACGGAACACCACTTTGTCGATCGCCGTGAAGTCGAAATCGAAATCGACGATGCGAAGCTGAGGGTGCGCGTGGAACGTCATCTTCCGCGTTTCCGTCAGCAGCGGCTTGGCGTCCGGCGTCAGCCACGTCAGAACGGCATCCACCGAGCCTGACTCTTTTCCGCTCGTGGCGGTCGAGCTCTTGACGACGATGCGCCCCATTGTGTCGGGGCCCTTGCCGGGCACTGTCGGGACGTTCTGTATGGCCCAGTAGTTGAACCCGTTCACGTCCCCGTGGCCATAGAAGACGCCGGCATGGTGCGGATGATCCGTGCTTTCTCCGGGCACCTGGCCCGCGGGAAACGACCGTGTGACGATCTTCCCCGACGCCGAGCGTAGGGGATGGAGATAGGGCCGGTTGAGATCCTTGCCACCGATGTAAAAAACGGTGAAAGGCTTTCCATCGATCTCGACCGCGATCTGTTCCGGCCCGGGTGTGATCTTCACCTGCGCCCAGGCCGGTAGCGCCGCGCCGAGCGGGAGAACGAGCGAAAGGACGAGGATGTTTGCTAGCTGTTTCATTGACGCCACCTGTTAGAAGCCGAACCGGATGCCCAGGCGCACCTGACGCTCGGAGCCCGCGGCCGTGCCGGTGATCTCCGCAAACCCGTTGAGGCTCCGGATGCTCCCATCGGCGTTGCGCTGCAGGTTCGACACGTTGCCGCCGGGATTGTTGAACCGCGGTGTGTCCAGCATGTTGAACCCCGGTGCGCGTCTAACGTCGCGCCGCGAGCTGCTTGTCGATCGATGGTTTGAGCGACGGGAGGTGACGCAGGGCGTTCTGGTAATACACCTTGCGGAGCACATCGTCGGGAAGCCCGATGCCGGAGATGTTCCAGCGGCCGTGGCCCGGCGAGCCCCCGGGCGTGCGAATCTGCGCCGGATGCTCGAAGTACTCGTCGTAGGTCTCGAGGTACCTCCAGTGCGGGATCCAGAACTCTTCGGCCCCGCGACTGGGCCCACCGTCAGAGCCCATGAGCACGCGGTCCTGGTACTTGATGATGAACTCGCGCCACAGGCGCGGCGCGCGACCGAGGTCCTGGACCGTCGCGGAGATCTCGACGTCGGCATTGCGGTACGTGTCGAGGAACGCGGCGAGCTTCTGCGGATCGTAGTAGAGCATCGCCATGTGCGCGTTGACGAAGCGCGTCTTCGGATGCTTCCGGTGCATGTTCTCGCGCGCCTTCTCGATCACGGTGTGCGGCGGCCCGTCCTTTAAGAGATTCCCGGAGGAATCTCCGGGACGCCGCCAGAGGCCAGCCTCGTAGCGCTCGTTCTTCGGACCGATCGGATAGAAGCGGCCGATCGAGTCGCTGGTGTGGATCATGACCGGCTTGTCGTGTTTGGCGGCCATGGCCCAGATCGGATCGAGGCGCGGATCGTCGGCCTGGATGAAGGTGCCGTCGGGGTTCTTCGCGCCCTGGCCCAGCTGTTTGGAGACTTTCATTCCGACCGCGCCCGCCTTGAAGGCCCGCTCCATCTCCGCGGCGAATTTCTGCGACCAGCCCGGCTCGTTGATCCCGTCCGGGCTGAACGTGATGAAGTTGGCGACGCGATCCCGGTACGCCTCGCCCGCCTTCAGGGCCGTGTCGAGATCGGCGCCGGTGCCGCCGTTCAGGTTGACGATGGCACCCATGCCGATTGAGTCCATGAGCCTGATGAAGCTCTTGTAGGCGTCCGCGTTCCTGAGCTCCCGCGCGTGCACATGAAAGTCGATCGCGGGAAACTTCGCGCGCGTGATGTTCGTCCGCGGGAGCCGGAGCAAGGTCAGGGGCATCGGCGGCGTGTCGGGCCCGGCCGTCACCCAACCGGCCGGCGAGGCGACCGACTCCATCGAGGGCAGCGGCGGAATCCAGACCTCGCCCTCTTTGACCGTCGGGGGCGCCTTGGGGATCAACGGAGGCTCGGCACTCGGCGCTGTGCCCGGCCAGCCCGCAGGACCGTCAGACTGGCCACGCGCGCGGGCACCCGCCTGACCCTGCGGAGCCTGCGAAGATTGAGCGGTCTGAGTCTCGATCGTTTGAAACCAGACTGCGACGAAGCTGGCGACGAGCAGCACCACAAGCGATGACAAGCGACGCATGGAGAGCTCCTTCAGGAAGCGACACATCATTGTTGCAACTGGGCGGGAGGTGTCGCGGCATTGTATATCGTGTGGACCGGGACCCCGGTTCGCTATTGCAGCGCCGCGGGCGACAACGGCATCGTCCTCTACGGCGAGTTCGACAGCGCGGTGCGGGGCGAAAACGGGCGGCGCGGCCTCCGCGATCCCGGGCACGATGCCCGTCCTCGATGCGCCTGCGACCCACATTCCGCAAGCCCTACGCTGCGGCGCGCGCGAGGTGGCGCCAGCGCGTTCGCTGAAATCGCCGAGCACGTAGGCGGTACTCCTTCAGCGATCGCGGGCGCCGCGTGAACCGGGCCTGGAGGCTGGCGGCACCTGCAGTTGCTGGAGCAGGGATCGCACGTCCGCCGCGTCCGGTTCGAGAGCCGACAGGCGCGCGGCATAGTTCCGGGCCTCTCCGAGCCGGCCCATTTCGATGGCATAGCTCGCCAACAGATAGAGCGTGTTGCGATCGAACGGGTGCCTGGCAAGCGACGCGCCGAGCACCGCGAGCGCCTGCTCGACGCTGCCGGTATCGTGCAGGGCGACCGCGTACACGTACGCGTAGCGCGCGCTGTCGGGCTCGAGCCGTACCGCCTCGGCAAGTGCGGCGCGCGCCTCCGCGATTCGACGCTGTCGGACGAGCGACAGGCCGAGCGAATGATGCGCAGCGGCCGCGGGCGTGACAGCTAACGCCTCGCGCAGCACCCGTTCTGCTTCGACCTCGCGTCCCTGCGCCCGATGCACGTCGGCCAGATTGATGTACGCCGGCATGAACGTGCGATCCAGCGTGATTGCCTCCTTGAAGGCGGCGATCGACGCTGTTGCCTGGCCGAGCGTGGCCAGCGTCGTTCCCAGGTTCGTCTGAGCTTCCGGCCGATCCGCGTTGAACCGCTGTTCAGCGAGATACTCGTCCAGCGCGCGGCGAAACACCGGACGAAACGTCTCCGGCAACCCGGCATTCGCCAGGTCGACGAGAGACATGGCCGCCTGGCCGCGGACGGTCCGCACAGGGTCCGACAGGAGCGGTGGAATCAGACGCAGGCGTGTGGCCGCATCGACGCCCTGCAGCGCGGTGACCGCGGCGCGGCGGACCAGCGCGTTCGGATCAGCCAGGAGGCGGGGCGCGACATCCGGGGCGAGGCCGCCGCCTTCCGCCGCGAACCGTTCGAGCGCGCTCGCGCGAACGATTGCCGGCAGCTCGCCGTCTGATGCAAGACGCTGCAGGTCGGCCGCTCCGTCGGGAGTGCCGCGCGCTGCAGCATGGAATATCTCGGCAAAATGCCGCGAAGGCGGGGACGCGTCACGGCTTCGGCGTTTGAGCTCGGCCGACGCCCACGCCGCAGACCGGCTGCGGTGACAGGCCGCCGTGCAGGCATCGGGCACATCCAGTTTGACCGCCAGGTCCGGCCGCGGGATCCGGAAGCTGTGGTCGCGTCTGGGGTCGACACTCATGTAAGTCTTCGCCGGCATGTGGCAGACAACACACGCGGCGGCGGGACTTCCGGCTGCGTGACGGTGATGCCGCGGCGCGTCGTACTTCGACGGCAGGTGGCACTGCGTACAGACGGCATTGCCGGGCAGCCGCAGCTTTCCCGAGTGCGGATCATGACAGTCGCCGCACGTGACGCCCTTCGCATACATCCTGCTCTGCAGGAATGACGCGTGAGTGTAGACCTCGTCCCGTTGCTGGCCGTCGTCGTGGAACAGCACCGGCTCCAGCAGGCTGGCCCTGAAGCCGTCTTCGAACCGATCGCCCGCCTTGATCGCGTCGGTCATCTGCCCCCGCCTGGCATGGCACCGGGCGCAGACCTCGATTTCGCGGTCCGACACCCGCGGTTGGCTTCGGAGTGGTGACTGCCTCGCGGGATCGATGCTCCACACAACGTCTTTTCGCTCGTCGAGCTGCGCGGCCAGGTATCGGTCCGCGCGCGGTTCCACGGCCGTGCCGCCGCGCCGCGCCCAGGCGACGTGAGCCTCGCCCGGGCCATGACACGCCTCACAGCCGACGCTGATCTCCGACCACGTCGTCGCATACTGACGCGTGGCGGGGTCATACCCTTTGCGCACGTTGGTCGAGTGGCAGTCGGCGCACATGAAATTCCAGTTCTGCTGGGCGCCGGTCCAGTGGAGCGGGTCGCCGGCGGTGATCCGCTCGTCGGGATACAGATGGAACCATCGCTGCCCGCCCGCCGTGACCGGCCGCGTATCCCACGCAAGACTCAGCGCCTGCAGGCGCCCTCGCGGGAACGCGACGAGGTACTGCTGAAGCGGCGACACCCCGAACGTGTGTTTGATCTCGAAGTCAGCAGGGCGGCCGTCGGCGCCCTCCGTTCGCACGTAGAACTTGCCGGCGCGCCGAAAGAACGAGGACGTGATGCCGGCATACGTGAACTGCCTTCCGTCGAACCGGCCAAGCACGGTGCTGCTGGTGGCCTCGGCCATGGCCTGCGCATGTTGGGATTGGCGCCAGGCGCGACCCTGGCTTGGATGACACGACTCACACGCGCCGCTGCCAACGTACGTCGCCGCTGGCGTGACAGCCTCGCGGCCGTCCGGAGTCTCGCCTCGTCGTGTGCTCGATCGCCAGACCAACGTGAAAGTGATTCCCACGACGAGCAGCAGCCCGCCGGCGGCAATGCCTCTGTTCCTGACCGTGAACGATGGCGCCGTTGCTCGATCTCCATTGCTGCGTCTCCGACGTGCCGGAGGCGCCGGGCGGGATCCTTCTGTAGACATCGGTGCAACACCCTTCGAATCCCTGCCGCTCGTGAGCGCCATGGCTGGGTGCCGCGCGAATTATAGATGAGCGAGGTTGACGAATACGGATTATCGCGGGGCGCGCCGCGGGGGTGACAAGAGACGGCGGCCATCAGGCCGCCGTCCCTTCGAGCTTACGCGTCAGTAAGGGAGCCTTGACAGCCGGCGGTGACTACAAACTAATAGGGCGCATGAAACCCACGCGTGACACCCTGAATCGAGAGGGAACATCGCATGACAAACCGCACGACTGACAACGAGATCGGCCGAAGAGACTTCGCCCGGATGACCCTGGGAACGCTCGGAGCCGCCGCGCTCGCCGGACGTGCGGCAGAGGGGGCGCAAAAGGCGACGCCGAGTATCAAGCTGTGCGTGCAGTCTTCGGCGACTCCCTCCGACGAACAGCTTCTTTTCCTCGAGCAGCTCGGTGCCGAGTACGTGAGTGTGGGCGCGCCGCCGAACCTGCGCACGGCCGAGGGCTTCGTACAAATCAAGAAGCGCTACGCGGACGCCGGCATCGCCGTGTGGAACATCGGCAACACGAACGTCCACAACATGCCCGAGGTCACGCTCAACCTCCCCGGCCGCGACCAGAAGATCGAGGAATACAAACAGTACCTGCGCAATCTTGGGAAGGCCGGAATCGGGTACACCACCTACGCGCACATGGGCAACGGCATCTGGACGAGCGGCCGGACCATGGTCCGCGGCGCGTCGGCTCGCGAGTTCGATCAGAACAGCCCGGCGGCGCGCGGCAACTGGGACGGCAAGGTCTTTACCGGGCCGCTCTCCCACGGACGCGAGTTCACCAAGGAAGAGATCTGGGAGAATTACACGTATTTCATCAAGCAGGTGGTCCCCGTGGCGGAAGAGACGGGAGTGCGGATCGGCATTCACCCGGACGATCCGCCGGTGCCGGTGCTGGCCGGTGTGCCGCGCTGCATCTTTGGCAGCTTTGAGGGCTACAAGCGGGCGATGGCGATCGCGAACAGCCCGAACGTGGGGATCTGCCTGTGTTGCGGCACGTGGCTCGAAGGAGGGAAGACGCTCACCGGCAAGGACCCGGAGGAGATGATCCGCTACTTTGGTGCGAAGAAGATCTGGAAGATCCATTTTCGCAACGTCAGCGCGCCGTTGCCGCATTTCGTCGAGACGTTCATGGATGACGGCTATTACGACATGTGGAAGATCATGAAGGCGCTGCGCGACGTCAACTTCGACGGTATCGTGATTCTGGACCACAGCCCGGCCATGGTTGGCGGCAACTACACGCAGACTGCCTATGGCTTCGCGTACATGAAAGCGCTGCTCAACCGCGCCAACGCCGAAGCGAAGAGGTGAGCCTCGGCCGATCATGCCAACACGATCAGTCCGTCTCGTTTGCGCCCTGCTCGTGTCGGCGGCGCTGGTTCAAATTACGGTCGCCCGGCAGGTCGTCGGTTCGTTACCCCGCCTCGTGGTGTCGGACAATAAACGCTTTCTCGCGACCGCTGACGGCCGGCCGTTCTTCTGGCTGGGCGACACGGCCTGGGAGCGAGGACTCGACTGGGTGCTCGTCCTCGACGATGCGTCGAAGAACTTCGGAGCTCCGGGAGCCGCATCACGATGACCAGGTCATGAATCCATTGGCGGCACTCAGGTATGAGTAGCTACAGATCGGCTCCGCGGGGCGCGGTCTGAGGAAGGATGAAGCTGATCGTGCACCCGACCGGCTCGTCGCGCCGAACGTCGACGCGCCCGCCGTGGGCGCGGATGATGCGCGCCGCGGCGGCGAGAAGAAGCGCAGCGGACGCTCCGCCCGGATGCAGATCGCACGTCGCGTCGAAGAATCGGCCGATCGATGCCGGGTCGACGCTCACGGACCGCTGCGCCAGCTCGATGATCATGGCCGGGCGCATTTTCACGCACCGCACGGTGAAGGCCAGCGGGACATCCCCCGTGTCGTCGTGGTACCGCTGAGCGCTCTCGAGCATCGCGAGCATGACGTCCATCGCACCCGCCAGCGCCTGGGTCACGAGCGCGGGATCGACCGGGATCTTGAAGTCCTGGTCGTCGATCGAAATCTCGAGCGAGACGCCGGCCAGCCGCCGTGCGAGCGCGGTGGCCCGCGCCGCCCTTCCCACGAGCGCCGCCCCGTCCAGCTCACGGCGCTGCAACTCCGGCGTGCCCAGCAGGATCGCCGTCGCTCGCGCCACTCGCGCGGCGCGACCCAGGTCGGCCTGCAGGACGTCGGTTGCGTAGCCGGCGCTTCGACGGGCGCACAGTGCCGCTTGTGCGACAGCCAGATCCAGCGACGACGCCAGGTCCCACGCAGCGCGCGGCATCAACGACTGTTCTGGTGGGGGCGCGGATGGACGCGGCTCGTCGCGCACGTTCGTGGCAGCGCGCATCTGCCGTGCAGTCGAGTCGTCCACGTCCTGGACCAGGCACGGGACCGTTCGGAGGCCGGCAACCCGCGCCGCGTGCAGCCGTCGGACACCGTCGACCACGCGAGCGCGGCCTCCAGCCGACGTCACGAGAAGCGGCTGCAGCAGGCCGAACCGCCTGATCGAGTCGACCAATGCTTCGAGCGCGGGCGGCCGGGGGCCGGCTGAAAGATCGCAATCGATCTCCGTCACGGCAAGCTGCCGAATGGTCAACGGCGTGGCGTGACCCGTCAGTTCCTCCACGTAGTGCGCATCGTGGCGCATCCTGAAGCCGGGAGGAAGTCCTTCACGCGGCCGCGTCGCCGCCTGAGGATCCGTCCCCTGCTGCACGTCGAGATCTTCCAGATCGTCCGCCGGGACGTCGTCGTCTTCAACGAACGTGCTGTTGCGATCCGAATGTAAATCCTGGGGTTCCCCTGCAGACTCGGTCACGAGAAGTCCTCTGCGCACGAAGGTTGGATGGATGATATTGGTGCCCTATGTTAGCAGGAGATGCGCGCGCGTCCAGAGGAAAATAGCGGCGGTCACGCCGCACCGGGGCGAATCTCGGACGTGCAGTGCGGACAGCGCGTCGCTTTGATCGAGATCCGGGACGCGCAGAACGGGCAATCCCGCGAGTCGTCGGACGGGCCGGCCGGCGCCGGTGTCTTCAGCCTGTTGATCTGACGGACGACCAGAAAGATGACGAACGCGACGATCAGGAATTCCAGCATCGTGTTGACGAACTGCCCGTAGTTGATCGTCGGCGCCTGTGCCTTTTGCGCTTCGGCGAGCGACGGGTAGCGGGCACCATTCAGCGACACGAACAGATTCCTGAAATCGACTCTGCCGATCACGAGGCCGATTGGCGGCATCACGATGTCGTTGACGAGCGACGTCACGATCTTGCCGAACGCGGCGCCGATGATCACGCCGACGGCGAGATCGATGACGTTGCCGCGCGCCGCGAACTCTCGGAATTCCTTAAACATAGATCCTCTGCTTCCAGCTGCCAGCTTCGAGCTGCCAGCTCTCAGTTCTCGGTTCCCAGCTCTCAAGCTGGCGTTTCAGGCCTGTTTTCGGTCAGATGCTAATTTTTTGGCTTTGTGCTATTTTCATAGCACCTTTTCCCCGGCACCCCCGTCTGATGCCACAAACGGACACGGACAAGGACGTGTCGGAGCTGTTTATTATGACCACGCAACCCCATCACGACCTCAGCCGGCGCGAACGGCAGATCATCGATATTCTGTACACCCGCGGCCGCGCGACGGCCGCTGAAGTCCAGGCCGCCCTACCCGAGCCGCCGAGCTATTCGGCGGTGCGGGCGATGCTAAGAATTCTCGAAGACAAGGGGCACGTCAAGCACGAGCAGGATGGCCCCCGTTACGTCTACGTGCCCACGGTCGGACGGGACAACGCGAAGCGATCCGCGCTCCACCACATGCTGAAGACATTCTTCGACGGCTCTACCGAGCAGGCGATTTCCGCGTTGCTCGACGACACGTCGGCGAAGTTGTCGGACGCCGACCTGGATCGGCTCGCCCGACTCATCGATCAGGCCCGAAAGACCGGAGCATAATATGCCCTTATCAGATCTTCAGTCCGTTGCCTCCGGCGCATTCTGGGTTCCGCTGGCCGACGCGATCGCCAAAGCCACCCTGCTCCTTGCCACCGCCGGGCTCGTGTCGTTCGTGCTGCGCCGCGGATCGGCCGCGGCCCGACACCTGGTCTGGACGCTCGCCCTGCTCAGCGCGCTGGCGCTTCCCGCGCTCTCGATAGCGCTCCCGCGCTGGCAGCTTCCGATCGTGACGCTCACGGCTCCCGCAACGACGGTGAGCGCTCCCGCCACGGAGATGTCGATGCGCCGGCCGCCTGCGGTGCGGGCGCGGAGGGTTGCCGATCAGACGGAACCGGCTCCGCCGACTGCTGCCCCGACGGCGGACGCGGGCGCTGCTCCAGCGGGTGTGTTTTCCATCCCTCAGGTATCGTGGCCGGCGGTGCTGCTTCTCGTGTGGGCCATGGGGGCGGGCGCGATGCTCGGCCGGCTTGGCCTCGGCCTGCTGGCCGTCCAGTGGATGTCGCGACGCACCGAGCGCGTGACCGATGCGCCGTGGCTCCCGCTTGCGCGGGCGCTTGCCACGGAACTGGGCATATCGCCGCGGATCGTCTTCCTTCGCAGCGGCCGCGCCGCGATGCCGATGGCGTGGGGGATTCTGCGCCCGTCCGTCCTGATGCCGGCAGACGCCGACGCCTGGCCGGCCGAGCGGCTCCGCATCGTCCTGCTCCACGAGCTGGCGCATGTGAAGCGGCGTGATTGCCTCACGCACGTGCTCGCGCAGGTGTCGTGCGCCCTCTATTGGTTCAACCCGCTCGCGTGGATTGCCGCGCGTCACGTGCGCACCGAGGGTGAGCGCGCGTGCGACGATCTCGTGCTCGCGGCCGGCACGCGCGGCGCGGATTACGCGGACCAATTGATCGAGGTGGCGCGCCTCATGCGATCCGGTCGGTTCCCCGCGCTCGTCGCCGGTGTCAGCCTGGCGATGGCTCACCGCTCCCAGCTCGAGGGACGGCTGATGGCGATCCTGGATCCGACCGTTCCGCGCTCTGGCATCTCGCGCGTCCGCACCGCCGTCGCAACGACAATGTTCGCGTGCGCGGTGATGCCGCTGGCGTCGCTGCAGCCGTGGGCGATCGCGTCCGAGCGATCGGCCGTCGATCTCAGCACACTCAGCAGCACACCGGATGCCCGGACGGATTTGACCAGCGCCCAGCAGCCCACCCCGACACCGGCCCCGACGCCGGCGGCGTTCAGCAAGGCCACCGCCGAAGCCGCCGCGCAGGCGGCGTCGACCGCCGTGCAGAGCGCGGTCCAGACGAACGTCCAGTCCGCCGTGCAGAGCGCCGTCCAGACGAACGTCCAGGATGGCGTGCAGGGAGCGGTCCAGGGAGCGCTCCAGGGCGCGTTGCAAGGCAGCATTCAGGGAGCCGTCCAGTCCGCGCTCAGCGCTGCCGACATCAATCGAGACAGCACCGACGACGATCAGGATGCCAAAGGCAAGCCGGCCGATCCGCGCATGGTCGCGGCACTGACTGCCGCGCTGAAGGACACCGACAAGGACGTCCGCGAGACCGCGTTGCATGCGCTCGTGCAGCTGCGCGACCCGAGCATCTTCGGTCCGCTCGTCCAGGCGCTCTCCGACACGGCCGCTGACGTGCGTGAACAGGCCGCCTTCGGACTCGGCCAGCTGCGCGATCGCCGCGCGGTCGAGCCGCTCGTCGCCGCCTTGAAGGATCAGAACGCGGACGTGCGGGAGCAGGCTGCGTTCGCTCTGGGACAGCTCCGCGATCGCAGCGCAGTGCCTGGCCTGACCGCGGCGCTGAAGGACGCGGACGACGACGTGCGCGAGCAGGCGGTGTTCGCGCTGGGGCAACTGCGCGACCCGGCGGCGGTCGAGGCGCTGATCTCCGCCGCCCGCGACGCGAAGCCCCACGTGCGCGAGCAGGCGGTCTTCGCTCTCGGCCAGATCCGCGATCGCCGCGCCGTCGAGACGCTCATCTCGGCGCTGAAGGATGCCAACGCGGACGTTCGCCAGCAGGCGGCGTTCGCCCTGGGCCAAATTCGCTAACCCCTGGCGCGGCCCGTCCGGCTGTGGTGCGGGATGGCAAGCCCCGCACCGCACATAGCCGGCCGCCGCGGTGTCGTTTGCAGTGCTAGGTTTCTAGCAGGAGAATCGCATGAGCACCCTGAAAGATCCTGACGCCAGCGTCCGGAAACAGGCGGCCTGGGCGATCGGCGCCATCGGAAAGTGAGGCGTGCCGGATGTTGTCAGATCTTCGCTATTCGATCCGGTCGTTTCTGAAAACGCCGGCGCTGACCTCCGTGATCCTGCTGACGCTTGCGCTCGGCATCGGCGCGAATACGGCCATCTTCAGCGTCATCGACGCCGTGCTGTTGCGCCCCGCGCCCCTGAAGGACATCGAGCGGCTCACGATGGTCTGGGAGACGGACCGCAACACCGGAACGACCCGCGAGCCCGCTTCGTTTCCCGATTACCTGGACTTCACGCGGCGCAGCCGCAGCTTCGGAGGGATGGCGGCGATGCTGGCCGGCGAGGTCAACCTGACGCCGTCGGCAGGCGACCCCGTGCGGCTGCCGATGCTCCAGATGTCGGCGAGCGCGCTGCCCATGCTCGGTCTCCAGCCAATTGCAGGCCGGACGTTCAACGCTGACGAGGATCGGCCGGGAGGGCCCGCCGTGGCCCTCATCAGCGAGTCGCTCTGGGAACGATCCTTCGGCCGGGACCCGGCCGCCATCGGGCAGACCCTTCGTCTCGACGATCGTCCGTACGTCATCCTCGGGGTGATGCCGGACGGCGCCGACTTCGGCGTGCTGCAGATCCTGTCCGCCGCCGCGTACTCTCGCGGCTTCGCCGATCGCGGCATGAAAGCCGACGTCGACGTCTGGACGCCGCTTCAGGGCAACGAGCAGAGCCTGCCGCGCTCGACCCATCCCATCTTCGTGCTCGGGCGGCTGGCGCCCGGCGCCACCGCGTCCGCGGCGCAGAGCGAGATGACCGCGATCGCGGCCGACCTCGAGCGCGCGTATCCGGTGAACGCCGCGCGCGGCGTCTACGTCGAGCCGCTGTCGCGTGTGGTGTTCGGCCCGGTCAAGCCCGCGCTCTATCTCCTGCTGGCTGCGGTCGCGCTGGTTCTGCTCGTGGCCTGTGTCAACGTCGCGAATCTGCTGCTCGCTCGAGCGACCGCGCACGCCCACGAAGTCGCGGTACGCTGCGCGCTCGGAGCCACTCAGGGGCGCATCGCGCGTCAGGTCCTCGCCGAAACGGTCCTGCTGACGCTCGCGGCATCGGTCGCCGGGGTCGGTCTCGCGTATGCCGGCGTGCACGGACTCATGGCCGTGGCGCCGCCCGATGTGCCGCGGCTCTCGCTCGTCTCGATCAACATGCCCGTGCTCGCGACGACCCTCGGCGTCGCCGTGCTGGTCGGCCTGGTGTTCGGCCTCGTCCCGTCCTTCCAGGCGCGCCGGCTGGATCTGCAGTCGTCGCTCGCCGACGGGTCCTCGCGGGGATCGGCAGGACCCGGCCGGACGCGTGTCCGGAGCGCGCTCGTCATCGCGGAGCTGGCGTTCGCCGTCGTGCTCGCATCCGGCGCTGGACTGCTGATCCGCAGTTTCTGGACCCTGCAGCATGTAAACCCCGGATTCCAGGCAGCCGGCGTCCTGAAGGCGGAGTATCAGCTGCCGTCAGCACGTTATCCCGCGGACTTCCGCGTGTGGCCGGACTTCAAGGAGCAGCATGCGTTCACTGCCGCGCTGCTCCAGCGTGCAGCGGCGCTACCCGGCGTCGAGTCCGCAGCCATCGCCGGGAACCATCCGCTCGATCCGGGTTTCACCAACTCATTCGTGATCGTCGGCCGGGAGGTCGAGGCACGAACGTGGCCCGAGATCTCGATACGACGCGTCTCCCCCGGATACTTCCGGACGCTCGGACTGGAGCTCGTCCGCGGGCGTTTCTTCCGCGACGGCGACAGCACGTCCGCTGCGCCGGTCGCGCTCATCAACGCCGCCGCGGTAAGCCGGTTCTTCCCGGATCGCGACCCTCTCGGAGCGCAGATCCGGTTCTGGGGCGGCTCGCGGACGATTGTCGGGATCGTCGCGGACGAGAAGTTCCAGGGACTCACCAAGGCGTCGCCGATCGCCGTCTATACACCGCTCGCGCAGACGCCGTCCGGCAGCGGCGTGCTGCTGGTGCGCACGGCCGGCGACCCGGCCGCTCTGTCGACGGCCGTCACCGGGGCCATCCACGACGTGGATCGAGGCCTTGCCGTCTTTGGCGTCGAGCCGCTGCGGGTGACGCTGTCGCGATCGATCGGGCAGCAGCGGTTCACGATGCTCCTCCTCGGGCTCTTCGCGGCGGTCGCGCTGGGACTCGCGGCGGTCGGCGTCCACGGCGTGCTGAGCTACGGGGTGACCGAGCGCCGGCGCGAGATCGGCATCCGGATGGCGCTCGGCGCGCGCGCGTCGGACATCGTCGGCCTGATCATGCGGGAGGGCCTGGGGCTGGCAGCCGCCGGCCTGGCGCTCGGGCTCGCGGGGGCGTTCGTCCTGACGCGTTTCCTCGCAAGCCTGCTGTTCGGTGTGACGCCCGCGGATCCGGCGACGTTCACCGGAGTCGTGGCCACCCTCGCGCTCGTGGCGCTCGCGGCCATCGCGGCGCCGGCGCGGCGGGCCGCGACCGTCGATCCGCTCGTGACGCTGAGGAGTCAATGAGATGACCCCGGTGCTGCAGGATCTCCGGTACGGCGCGCGTCTGCTCCTGCGCGCCCCAGGCTTCGCTGCCATCGCGATCGCGGCGCTCGCGATCGGCATCGGCGCGAACACCGCCATCTTCAGCGTCGTGAACACGCTCCTGATTCAGGACCTCCCCTACAAGGATCCCGATCGCCTCGCCGTCATCTGGGAACACAACCTGCCCAGGGATCGAAAGAACAACGTGGTGTCCCCCGGCAACTTCATCCACTGGCGCGAGATCAACCAGGCGTTCGAGGACATCTCGGCGGTCGGCATGACGTTCGCCGTCACGCTGACCGGAGCAGGCGATCCTGAGGAGCTGCCGTTCCAATACGTGTCGGCGAGCTTCTTTCCGCTGCTCGGCGTGCAGCCGGCGCTCGGCCGTCCGTTCGCCGCTGAAGAGGATCGGCCTGGGGCGCGTGTCGCCGTCATCAGCGATCGATTGTGGAGACGTCGCTTCAGCGGTGACCCGGGGATCCTGTCCCATCCAATCACACTCCAGGGGGAGCCGCACACGGTGACCGGCGTGATGCCCCCCGGGTTCTACTACATGGACAAGACCGTCGACGTGTGGATACCGATCGGCTTTTCGCAGCAGGCACGCACGCCGCGCGGCCGCTGGCTCACGGTTCTTGGGCGCCTGAAGCCCGGGGTCACGTTCGATGGCGCGCAGGAGGAAATGGCGCGCGTGCACGGAGAGCTGACGCGGCTTTTTCCCGACTTCAACACTGGCTGGACCGCGCGAGTCGTTCCGCTGAAGGCGCAATTGACCGGCGACGTGCGTCCGGCTCTCTTGATTCTGCTCGGCGCGGTGGCGTTCGTCCTGATGATCTCCTGCGCCAACGTCGCGAATCTTCTGCTTGCGCGGGCAACGGCCCGGCAACGCGAGCTTGCGGTGCGCGCCGCCCTTGGGGCCGTGCGCACGCGGCTGATTCGGCAGCTCCTGGCCGAGAGCTCGGTGCTTGCGGCGCTCGGCGGGGCGGCGGGGCTTCTCCTCGCATGGTGGGCGCTGCACCTGCTGCGGGCCGTCGCGGTCGAGCGGCTGCCGATCCCGCGTCTCGAGGCCGTCGGCATCGACGGCTGGATCCTCGCGTTCACCGTCGGCACGTCGCTGTTGAGCGGGCTGTTCTTCGGCCTCGTCCCCGCACTCTCGGCGTCCGGATCGGCGCTGAGCGACGCGCTGAAGGAGGGAGGGCGCAGCGGGTCGGCCGCGCGTGGAAACCGCACGCGAAGCGTCTTCGTGGTCGCCGAAGTGGCTCTGGCGCTCGTGCTCCTCGTGGGCGCCGGGCTGCTCGTCCGCAGCTTCGTGCACCTCCTCCACGTGAACCCCGGATTCGACCCCTCGCGCACGGTCACGATGCGCGTCGGTCTGCCCGGATCGCGCTACGAAGAGGACGCGAAGCGCATCCAGTTCTTCCAGCGGCTCTTCGAGAAAGTAGACGCGCTGCCGGGCGTACAGGCCTCCGGCGGCATCAGCTTTCTGCCGCTGGCAGGACTCGGCGCAGCCACCGGATTCGAAGTGGTCGGGAGGCCCTTGCCTCCGCGCGGCGAAGAACCGGTCGTGGACGTGCGCGTGGTCGCGAACGACTACTTCAAGGCGATGGGCGTTCCGCTGCTGAGGGGACGGCTCTTCATTGAACACGACCCGGCAGACAGCCGGAGCCACGTGATCATCAACGAAACCATGGCGCGGAAGTACTGGCCGGGCGAGGATCCCATCGGGAAACGCGTGAAGATCTCCTGGAACGACACTCGGGAAGACGAGATCATCGGGGTCGTCGGCGACGTGCGTCAGGCGGCGCTTGCCACGGAGGCGCGCGCGACCAACTACTGGCCGTACGCACGCTTCGCATATGGATCGATGAGGCTGGCGGTTCGGACCTCCGCGGACGTGACGTCGACTTCGAACGCCGTCGTACGCCTCGTCCGCGAGCAGGATTCCGACCTCGCCGTCGCCGACGTCCGCACGATGGAAGACGTCGTGTCGGCATCGGTGGCGCAGCAGCGCCTGACCATGCTGCTGCTGACGATCTTTGCCGCCGCAGCGCTGTTGCTGGCGGCCGTCGGCATCTACGGCGTCATCGCCTACAGCGTGACGCAGCGGACGCAGGAGATCGGCATCCGCATGGCGCTCGGCGCGCGGCGCGGGGACGTGCTGCGGATGGTCGTCGGCCAGGCAATGGCGTTGACGACCGCTGGAATCCTCATCGGCGGCGCCGGCGCGCTCCTGCTGACGCGCCTCATGACGAGGCTGCTCTTCAACGTCCAGCCGGGCGATCCGGTCACGTTTGCCGCCGTCGCGGCCGTCCTCGGGGTCGTTGCCGCCATCGCGAGCTACGTGCCCGGACGACGCGCGACACGGGTCGACCCCGTCATCGCGCTCAGGGCCGAGTGAATCACCGGGCTTGGGGCTCTCGGCTCTCGGCTCTGGCAAGAGCCTAAAGCCTAAAGCCTGGTGCCTAATCACTAGTCCGCCTTTTGCAGTACGATCCGCGTGCATGCTGCTGGCGTGGATGATCATTGTCATCCTCATCCTCCTGAACGGGCTCTACGTCGCCGCGGAGTTCGGCGCGGTCAGCGCTCGCCGGAGCCGGCTGCGGCGGATGGCCGACGACGGGAACGCGCTGGCGGCCCGGCTTCTTCCAGTACTGGACGATCCCAGGGAGCTCGACCGCTACATCGCTGCCTCTCAGGTCGGCATCACCTTGTGCAGCCTCATCCTGGGCGCTTACGGGCAGGCCACGCTCGCGCCTCGTGTCGCGCCGCTCTTCGAGCGGCTCGGCTCGATGCAGCCCGCGACCGCTGAATCGACGGCGGCGGGAGTCGTGCTCGTGTTTCTCACCACGCTGGCGGTGATCGTCGGCGAGCTGGTCCCCAAATCGCTCGCGCTCCAGAATCCCACGCGCACGGCGCTCTTCACCGTCCTGCCCATGCAGTGGTCCATCCGCCTCTTCTCCTCGTCGATCGCGCTCCTGAACGGCAGCGGCGTGCTGCTGCTCAAGCTGATGCGCGTGCCTGCCACAGGCCATCGCCACGTGCATTCGCCGGAGGAGATCGAGCTGCTCATTGCGGAGAGCCGCGACGGCGGACTCCTGGAGCCGCAGGAGCAGGTGCGGCTTCACCGCGCGCTCCGGCTCGGCCTGCGCACTGCGCGTCAGCTGATGGTGCCGCGCGCGCGCCTCGCAGCCGTCGACGCGACGATGCCGTTCGACGAGGTGCTCCGGCTGGTCGCGAACAGCCCCTACAGCCGGCTGCCCGTGTATCGCGGCTCGCTGGACGAGGTCATCGGCATCCTGCACATCAAGGACGTCGTCACGCGTTTCGTGCAGGCGGGCAAGCTCACCGTCGCCGCCCTGCTCCGGTCGATTGTCAGCGTGCCGGAGACCATGCCGGCGGATCGCCTGCTCGCCTTTCTGCGGGAGCGCCGAAGCCACCAGGCCATCGTCCTCGACGCGAACGGCGCCGTCGTTGGGCTGATTACGCTCGAGGATGTGGTCGGCGAGCTGCTCGGCGGCGTCGCCGATGAGTTCAAGGCCGCGCAGCTCCGCCCGATCCGCCTGTCGGACGGGCGCCTGAGACTTCCCGGGCTGATGCGCATGGAACACGCCGCGCCGCTCATCGGCGGGACCTGGCCCGGCCAGGCCGAAACCGTCGGCGGCCGCGTCGTCGAGGCGCTGAAGCACGTGCCGGAACCGGGGGAAGAGATCGACGTCGACGGCGCGCACGTGGAGGTCGAGGCGGTGGACGGCGGTACGGTGACGTCGGTGATCGTCGGCCAGCGCCCGGCGGCCGAAGGGGACGAATCGAAGTGACTGCGTTCCTGATCATCGCCGCGCTGATCCTGCTGAACGGCATCTTCGTGGCGGCGGAATTCGCCATCGTCGGCGCCCCACGTGCGGCCATCGAGCGCCGGGCGGCCGAGGGCAACACGCTCGCGCGCGCCGTGCAGAGGGTGCTCGAGGATCCAAGACAGCAGGATCGCTACATCGCCACCGCGCAGCTCGGCATTACGGTGGCGAGCCTGGGGCTCGGGATGTACGGGGAGCACGTGCTGGCCGATGGGCTGTATCGCGTGTTCGGCGGATCGGGCCTGCCGCAGTGGCTGGTGTCGCACGGCGTCGCCAGCGTCGTCGCCGTCGCGATCCTCACGTACTTCCACATCGTCGTCGGCGAGATGGTGCCGAAATCGCTGGCGCTGCAGCACGCGGAACGAGTGGCGCTGTGGATTACGCCGCCGATGATCTGGACCAGGAACGCGTTGTTTCCGGTCGTGGTCCCGCTGAATGCGTTGGGAAACCTGCTGTTGAAGCTCTTCGGCGTCAACCGGCAGGCGCAGAACGCGGACCATTACTACACGTCGGAAGAACTGCAGCTCATCGTCCAGGAGAGCGAGGATCTCGGAGCCATCCGGGCGGAGTCCGGTCAGATGCTGCAGGAGTTGTTCGAGTTCGGCGGCCTGACGGCCGGCGAAGTGATGGTCCCGCGGGTGCGGTTGACCGGAATCCGGCTCGGCACGACCACCGATCAGATCCGCGAGCTGCTCAGCCGGTCGCCCCACACGCGTTATCCCATCTACGAGCGGGATCTCGATCACATCATCGGGATGGTCCACATCAAGGACCTGCTCCGGGTTTTGCTTCGAGATGAAGCGATCACCCGCGCGCATGCACGGCCGCTTCCGCTCGTTCCCGAGACCGCCGAGCTCGATTCGGTGCTGTCGACCATGCGCCGCGAGCGGACGCAGATGGTGATTGTGATTGACGAACACGGCGGCACCGCGGGCGCCGCGACGCTCCAGGACCTCTTCGAGGAAGTGGTCGGCGACATCGAGGAAGGGCCCCCCAGCTCGCCGCAGGTGTACCGGGACGCACAGGACCGGCTGCACGTGCCGGGGACGATGCGAATCGACGAGATCGGACAGGAGTTCGACCTGGAGCTCGAACACGAGGACGTGGACAGCGTCAGCGGGCTCGTCCTGACCCTGCTTGGCAGACCGCCGCGCGTCGGAGACACCGTGCGGTACGACCGCCTGCAGTTCGAAGTGACCGCCGTCAAAGGCCACGGCGTGGAAGAATGCGCGGTCTGGCTGGCGTAATTCAGGGGCTCGAGCCGCGCGCTACACTTGGATCGCTGTACTCAAATCGGTGAAGAACCGTATTGGGTCAGTGTGGATCAGCCGTGGCCGACGCTGACGCCAGCTCACACAAGGACCACAGCTTACGCAGCTTGTTTGGCGAATAGGTATAGAGTGGGTGTACTCGGACTACGTCTTCTGGAGCACGATCAGATCGTAGAGGATGCAATGGGCATGCACGAACGACGCAGCGGTGAGTACGAGTACGACATCGAAGTTCTACCGCTCGTGCCACCCATGTCTAATGGAAACAGCCACGAAGCGAAGGTTGTGCGCCTCGTCCGGCGTCAGCCCTCGAGTCGAGCGGAATCTGCGAGCCCGTTGGTGTTCGGCTTGCGGCGGGGAAAAACGGAAGCTGAGACTGTGCAGATCGTAGAAGCCGATGTTGAAGCATGGATTCGCCAACGTCGATTTTCAAACTGACCCTCTACTGCAGCCTCCGCTTTCCTGAGCTCTGCGGTCAACCTGGCTGCCGGCCCTCACCAAAGCGCTGCTCGAAGGGCTGCGTGTCACACGACCATCGATTCTCTAGCCTTCGATCGATGAACGCTGTCGCGTGGCGAACCGCTCGGTTTCGCCGCGGCTCGCGAGAAGCGCTGACGCATGGCGAAGGATACCGCCGCGTACTCCCATTCACGTTGGTGGTTCGGAGGCGCTCCAACTGTTGCGCCACGGAGAACAGAGCATGAACGTGAGACCGCTGCACGACCGCATCATTGTCCAGCGCCTTGAGGAAGGCGAACAGCACATCGGCGGCATCATCATCCCGGACACCGCCAAAGAGAAGCCGCAGCAAGGCAAGGTCATCGCCGCCGGCAACGGGAAGGCGAAAGACGACGGCAAGCTGGTTCCCCTCGACGTCAAAGCGGGCGACAGGATCCTGTTCGGCAAGTATGCCGGCCAGGAGATCAAGCTCGACGGCGAGGAGTACCTCATCATGAAAGAGGATGAAGTGTTCGCCGTCATCGAAGGCGAGACCAAAAAGAAGCTGGTTGTCAAAGGCAAGATCAAGAAGAAGAGGTAGTACCCGCGTTGACCGGTGCACGTTGAGCGGTACAGGAGACGAGCATAATGGCAAAGCAGATTGTGTACGGCGATCAGGCGCGTCGGGCCGTCCTGCGCGGCATCAATCAGTTGGCCGACGCGGTCAAGGTCACCCTTGGT
>CAYZBZ010000056.1:5495-20031 GCA_964476725.1 uncultured Vicinamibacterales bacterium | reverse complement strand
TCCGGCTGAGTTTCTGCTAAACTCCCCCATCCTATGCGGGCCCTCTACGTCATCCTGCCGGTCCTCTGCATCCTTGCCATTGCCTACCGCTACTACAGCGCCTTCATCGCGGCGCGGTTGATGTCGCTCGATGACACGCGGACGACCCCGGCGCATCTCCGGAACGACGGGCAGAACTACCACCCGACGCATCGGCTCGTCCTTTTCGGCCATCATTTCGCCGCCATTACCGGCGCCGGGCCGCTCATCGGTCCCGTGCTGGCCGCACAGTTCGGCTATGCGCCTGGCTTGATCTGGCTCGTGGCGGGCGTGTGCCTCGCCGGAGCGGTCCACGACTTCATCACCCTGTGGGCTTCGGTCCGCCGCGGCGGCCGATCGCTCGCCGAGATCGCGCGCCAGGAGATCGGGCCGGTCGCGGGCGCGACGGCGGCGGTCGCCATCCTCTTCATCATCGTGATCGCGCTCGCGGGGCTGGGACTCGCCGTCGTGAATGCGCTGCAGGAGAGCGCGTGGGGCACCTTTACCATCGGCGTGTCGATCCCCCTGGCGCTGTTCATGGGCCTGTACATGTACCGCTTCCGCAAAGGACGCATCGCGGAGGC
Organism: uncultured Vicinamibacterales bacterium; assembly: GCA_964476725.1. Classification (GTDB taxonomy): domain Bacteria; phylum Acidobacteriota; class Vicinamibacteria; order Vicinamibacterales; family 2-12-FULL-66-21; genus JALZOC01. Next base: position 19,429 of record CAYZBZ010000056.1, on the reverse strand, counting down.
GACGATCATCGGCGTGATCGGGCTGATGGCCGCGGTGGTGCTCGGCAAGCCGGTCGCCGCGTCCGCCATCGGGCCGTGGTTCACCCTCTCGCGGGAGCAGCTCATCGTCGCGATGGGGGCGTACGGGTTCGTGGCGTCGGTCCTCCCGGTCTGGATGCTGCTCTGCCCACGCGACTACCTCAGCTCGTTCATGAAGATCGGCACGATTGCGTTCCTCGTGATCGCGGTCGTCATCGTCAATCCCGAGCTGAAAATGGAAGCGTTCAGCCAGTTCACCGCCGGCGGTGGGCCGATCATCCCCGGCCCGCTGTTCCCATTCGCCTTCATCACCATCGCCTGCGGCGCGATTTCCGGGTTTCACGCGCTCATCGCGTCAGGTACCACGCCGAAGATGATCGACCGCGAGTCCGACATCCGTCCGATCGGGTACGGCGCGATGCTCATCGAAGGGCTCGTGGGCGTCGTCGCGCTGATCGCCGCGACGGCGATGTTCCCCGGCGACTACTTCGCCATCAACACCCCCCCGGCCGTCTTTGCCGGCCTTGGAATCCCCGTCGTCAATCTGCCGGCGCTCGAATTGGCCGTTGGTGAGAGCGTCACCGGGCGCCCGGGGGGGGCCGTGTCGCTTGCCGTGGGGATCGCCCAGATCTTCAGCGGCATGCCGGGCATGCGTGGCCTGATGGACTACTGGTATCACTTCGCGATCATGTTCGAGGCGCTGTTCATTCTCACGACGATCGACACGGGAACCCGCGTGGCGCGCTTCCTGGTGCAGGAGTTCTTCGGGCAGTTCTATGCGCCGATGGGACGGCAGGAGTGGATGCCGGGGGCGGTCGTCTCGACGCTGCTCGTCGTGTGCTCGTGGGGATACTTCATCTGGACCGGCAGCATCAGCACGATTTGGCCGATGTTCGGGATCGCCAACCAGCTGCTCGCAGCGGTCGCGCTCGCCGTGGGCACGACGATCGTCATCAACATGGGGAAAGCGCGGTATGCGTGGATCACGGCCGCCCCCCTGGCCTTCGTATCGACCACCACGCTGACCGCCGGCGTGATGAGCGTGCGCGACAATTTCTGGCCGATGGCAATCGGCCCCGACCCGTCACGCCATTTCCAGGGGTATCTCAACAGCGGCCTCACCGTCATGATGATGGTGTGCGTGGTCGTCATCCTCGCGAACGCGATGTGGCGCTGCGCGCAGGTGCTGCGCGGCCGCGTCCCTGTCATGGCGTCCCCGGACCCCGCCCGCTAAGCCCGTGCGGGGTCACCCGGGAGCCCGTACGGGGGGGGGTCAGACCCCACACCAATTTCAGTGACAAGTGGCCCGTTGTGGAACACATGAAGGTAACGTGTTGTTTGCGAAATTGATGGCAGTTACGGGCGTTTCCGTTCAAGGATGGCGGATGGCTGCACAATTGCTACCTCGGCCGGCAAGCCACCAATGCATTTCCTCCACACAGCGACTGCCACGGCCGAGGTCACGAAGCCAGGGCCTGCTCCGGCCGCAAGTGCGACGACGACCGACTGGCGCCAATCGCTTCCGGTTCTTACCGGGGGCGGCGTGACACTTCGCGAGCTCCGGCTGTCGGACGCGGCGTCGCTCGTGGCGCTGTTGTCGACCGAGGAGGTGCCCCGGTTCATCTCGCCGCCTCCATCGAGCGTTGATGGTTTCGAGCGCTTCATCCTCTGGGCGCAGCGGGAGCGCGCCGCCGGCCGCTTCGTCTGCTTCGGTGTTGTGCCCGAGGGATCGGACGTCGCGATCGGACTGTTTCAGCTCCGGCAGATGGAACCGACCTTCGGCACTGCCGAATGGGGTTTTGCGCTCGGGTCGAGCTTCTGGGGCACAGGGGTGTTCGTGGCGGCTGCGCAGCTCGTCGCTGATTTCGCCTTCGATGGCGTGGGCGTGCGCCGGCTCGAGGCGCGCGCGACGGCGCAGAACGCTCGCGGCAACGGCGCGCTGAACAAGCTTGGCGCAAACCGGGAATGCGTCCTCCCCCGGTCATTCCTGCGTGAGGACGAGTATCTCGACCAGGTCCTGTGGACGATCCTCGCCGAGGACTGGCGCGGCGCCAGGGTGGGCGGCCGGATTGCCGCCAGTATCGCCCCCGGCACCGTGATTCACTGAGCGTTCCTCCCCCTCCCTTCCTCGATCCATCCGGCGTCGGTGTGCCGGTAGCTGCTTGCGGCCCCCTCGACGAACGTCCCTTGGGCCGGATCCCACACGAGACGCTCCACGGCGATTTGCGGGCGGTGAATGCGCAGCACGTTGAACGACGGTTGCTCGCCGCGCGAACGCGTGGAAACCGTCCCCGCCTGGACCACCAGAGCGGAGTGTCCGGCGATTTTGTAGCGTTCGGCGGTATGGCCGATGTGGCTGATGTGCAGGTGACCGGCGAGAAGGAGATCCGCGCCTGCCGCTGACAGCTTCCCCATCGCCATCGCGGCGCGACCGAGCAGGCGCTCCTCGCGTACCCCTTCCGGCAGATCGAACGGATGATGGGTGACGACGACGCGAATCAGATCGCGCGGAGCGCCGGCAAGATGCGCGACGATCTCAGCTACCTGCTCGACGCTGATGCGCCCCTCGCCCCACGTCCACGATCGCGCCGTGTTCACGCCCACGACGATCACCTCGTCGTCGCGGTAGACGGGCGAGAGATCCGGCGTGATCGCCTGCTTGAAGCGCTTCAACGGCGTCGCGAAACGCGCGACGCCGTTGAAGAGCGGCACGTCGTGGTTGCCGGGAACGACCAGCCGCGGGAATGGAAGGGCGTCGAGAAACCGTCGCGCGGCCGCGAACTCGGATCGGCGGGCTCGCTGCGTGAGATCCCCCGAGACGGCAACGAGCGACGGCGCGACCTTCGTGATGACGGCCGTCAGCGGAGCGACAAGTGCGGGATCCAGGCGTCCGAAATGGATGTCCGACAAATGGACGATGACCCGCATGGCCGATCAGAGCTCCCCGGCCGGTGCAGGCACGACGACGCGGAGCGCTCCGGGGCGGACGCGGTATCGGAGCGGCGACCGCATGATAGCAACCTCGCCGTCGAGCGCGACGCTGACGCGGTGGCTCGAGAGATCGATCGACAGCGACTCTGCAAGAAACCCCTCGAACGGCGCGGCGGCGGTGAGCCGGTTGGCGAGCGCCCGGATCGGCAGGGTCAGGATCTCGAAGCGCCCGCACTCCGGCGCGACGAACACCGACAAGCGTCCGGCGGTGAGCGCCGACCGTCCGCCAAGCTCGAAGCCTTCCACTTTGTACTCGTTGTTCCCGACGAAGACGAACGGAGTGCGGATCGCGTGCTCGACGCCGTCAATCGCCAGCCGCACCACGAGCGTTCGGTAGGCTCGCCACGTGCGGATCATGGCGATCGTGAAGGCGGTCCATTTGCCGCGCCCGCGGCGCTGCTCGGCGTGCCGTTCCCACAGCATGCGGGGGTAAATGCCGATGCTCGAGTTGTTCACGAAGATGCGGCCGTTCAGTTCGCCGACGTCGACGTCGCGCATGCGGCCGGCGACGATCGTTGCGACCGCCCCCTCGAGATCGAGCGGCAGCCCCAGATCTTTGGCGAGATGGTTGCGCGTGCCCATCGGCAGCAGTCCCATCGTGGAGCGGAACTCCACGGCGACGCCGGCGACGGCGTTGATCGTGCCGTCCCCTCCCGCCGCCACCAGCAGATCGCCGCGGCCGGCGGCCTGCCGCGCGCGCGCCGGGAGGTCGCCGGGGTCGTGGACGCGTTCGATGCGGACCTGGACTCCCGCCTTCGCAAAGATCGCCTGGATCTCGCCGCCGGCATCAGCTCTCGCGGCCTGGCCGGAGCGTTCGTTGATGATGACGCTGATCCCGGCCGCCTTTGCCATCGCTCGGACGACTGTACCACGCGTCGCGCGGGGCAATCAGCCCCGCGTCATTGCTTCACTTGTTCCACGGTCCGAAGGTAGGCAACCAGATCGATCACCTCGCGATCGGTGAGCGTCTCGAACAAGCCGGGAGGCATCATCGATACCGCGGTCGCCTCGCGCGACTGGATGTCCGACTTGTTGATGGCCGCCGCGTCCCGGCCGACCACCCGCAGCGTGACCTGCCGCGGCGTCTCGGCGACGACGTTCCCGGAAAACGTGCGCCCATCCCGTGTGGTGATCACGACCATCTTGTAGTCGTCCTGGACCTCGCCGTTTGGATTCAGGACGTTGAAGAGCAGGTAATCCAGGTTCGCCCGGTTCGAGCCTGTGAGGTCCGGACCTATCGTGCCTCCCTCGCCGTACAGCCTGTGACAGGGGCCGCAGGTCCGCTGGAAGATCGCCCGGCCGTTTCCGGCGTTGGCGCCGCTGATGGCGGTGTCGTTGAGCAGTCCCCGGTATCTGGAGTACGCCTTCTCCTCGTTGGCGCTCTCGACGGGCCCCCAGACTTCGGTGAATCCGGTCCCTATCACCCTGAGCAGCTGCCTCGCGATGTAGGCAGGGACATCGCGCCTGGGGATGACGCCCTTCGCCACCGCCTCGGTCAGCAGCCGGCCGTACCGTCATCGTGACGCCAGCGTCTGCACGACCTCGGACTTCTCCGCGCTGCTGAATGAGCTGTATCGCTCGACGAGCAGCTTCCCCAGCGGCTCATCGTCAAACGCCGCCATCGCCCGGATGGCATCCACTCGGAGACTTCGATCGTCGAGCACCGCCTGAAGCTCCGGGACGAGCTGCGGCCGACGCTGGGCCGTGAGTGTCTGCAGGGCTTTGCGACGCTGTTCGAGGGGGGCGGTCCTGCTCCGCACGTCTGCCAGGTTTCGTCTGGCCGTCTCGGTGTCGCCGAATTGCTGCGCCACTTCCAGCGCGAGCTGCGCGACAGGAGCGTTCGATCGTTTCAGCCGGTCGCGAACGGCCGCCCAGTTGGGCGGGGCGGCCAGGTCGAACCGTCCCTCGAGGCCGTCCCGCATGCCCTCGAGGAGGCTGCGCTCGGTCTTCGGCGCTCTGCCGATCGCGGCGACGAGCGGTTCGAGCGCATCGGCATCGACCGTCCGACGCGCGATGAACCGGGCCAGCAGCGGAATGCTGCTCCGGGCCGCACGTTCGAGGGCGAGCGCCGGATTCTCCTTGACCAGTGGCTCCACGCCGACCCAGAGCATCTTCGGCAGGTTGTGATCGGCGGCATCTTCCCCGTGCATCATCAGTTCCCCCGCGATCTTCCAGCGGGCCGTGGGGTCCATGCGCTGAAGCGCGGAGGCCAGATAGAGCCGCACCACCGGCGAGCGGTCCTCGCTTGCCATGCGGATGAACTTCTCAATGGCAATCGGCGACGGGGATCGATCTTCGCAGAGCAGCTGCACCGCCCAGGCGCGGATGTAGTCGTCCGCATCCCCAAGCACCTGGATGAGCGCGTCAGGCGTCCAGCCGCCGGTCACGTGCAAGGCCCACATCGCGCGCATGCGCCAGTCGGGATTGGCGTCGCTCGTGAACATTCGGCGCAGCTGTTCGTGTGTCTCGGGCCTCAGCGTGCGCTTCGCGGCGCGGTTCTGCAGGATGACCCTGGCCCGGCGGGCATGCCAGTCGCTGCTGCTCCGCTGCAGCGCGACGAGCTCGGTGTCGGTCATCTTCCCAAGGTCCGAATAGCGGCCCGGCCATTGCCCGGCCTCTGACTTCTTCGGGGTAATCCTGAAGATCCGTCCCGTCTCCTGATGCAGCACCTCCTGTCCGCAGATGTCGGCGTCGTGCCAGTCGAGCACGTACAAGGCGCCCTCAGGTCCGATCTCGAGACTGAAGCCGAGCCACTGGGCGTTGTTCGCCATCAGGAAGTCGTCGCCGTGGTGCGCGACGAAGCCGGAGCCTTTGGGCACCAGCACGTCCGACAGCACCGCGTGCTCGTGGATATTGGCCATGAAGATCCGGCCAAGCTGCGAACGCGGGAAGGCGTCGGACTGATACACGCGAGCGCCGCCGTGAGCCGACCGGTGGCGGTGATCGGCAATCGTCTGGATGTCGCTGTAGACGTACGGATTGAAGTGCTGGCCCCCCTGGCGCTGATAGATGCCGCCCGGGATGACGTGCCACAGGTGGGGGATGACACACGCGCTGATGAGGAGCTGTCCTTTGGCGTCGTAGTCGATGCCCCACGGGTTGCTGAAGCCGTGGGCGACCACCTCGAACACGTCCTTCGTCGGGTGGTATCGCCAGACGCCGCCGTTTATCTCGACCCCTTCTCCGTCAAGCACATGCTCCGGAAAGGGCTCCTTGTGTTTGTACAGGCGGCCTTTGCCTTCGGGTTTTCTGATCTTCGAACTGGTCGCATATCCTTGCAGCCCGTACAACCACCCGTCAGGGCCCCAATGCAGGCTGTTCAGGGTCTCATGGCGGTCCTTGATGCCCCATCCCGTCAGGCGGACTTCGATGTCCGCCATGTCCGCCTTGTCGTCGCCATTTCGATCTGGAACGAACAGCAGGTTGGGTGGAGCGCCGATGAACGCGCCGTCGAAGCCGACCGCGATGGCGGACGGAAAGACGATCCCTTCCATGAAAACCTTGCGGCTGTCGGCCACACCGTTGTGGTCCGTATCTTCCAGAATAAGGATGCGGCTGTTCCCGGCATTCGAAAAGCCGCTCCCGCGTGACTCGTAGTCCCGGTTCTCGGCCACCCAGAGCCGCCCGCGATCGTCCCAGCAGAAGGCCATGGGCTGGACCACCATGGGCTCTGCGGCCCAGGCATTGACGCTGAAGCCGTCGACCAGCGTCATCTCCGCGACCGCCTGGTCGGGCGTCAGAAACTTTGCCTCCCGCCCCTCCTTCTGAGCGATCGTCCACAGCGCGGACGTCGATCTGTTGCCGCTGAACTCCCCCCAGGCGTTTGTCATCTCGACGTCGTTGAGCGCTCCGGTGTAGATCACCAACTGGTGGCGAATGACTTCCGTCTGTCCTCTGGCGATCGTCCAATCGTCCGCGCGCGACCTCGCCGACCCGACGCCCAGCTGCGCATCCACCCGCCAGGCCTGTGGATGGCCGGAGTTGTTCGGGTGATCGAACATCGCGACGTGGGCCAGGTCGTCCCGCCCCTCGACCTGCATCCCGACGTCGATCCACATGGCGCGCTGCCCCTCTGCGCGTTCGTTGCGCTGGCGGGCGGCGTTGACGACCTCGCCGGCGATCCCTTCCCGCCAGGGCATACGCAGGAACAACCCGCTGTAGTCGTACTTCCCGATCGTGACGTCCGTTCTCGCTTCCCCTCGCCAGGTCAGATCCAGCACGAAGGTGCCGTTCTGTTCCCGCATCGCCCAGCGCTGCGTCTCGGTCAGGATGGTATTGCCGGCGGCATCCAGCAGGTCGTACACCGTCTGCCATCGCACGTCTTCTTTCACCTCCGGTTTGAGGACGGCGGCTGACACTCGCCGCCAGTAGTCCCCCTGCGGATTGTGAAAGAAGTCGCGGCCGTTGACCCGGGTGAATCCCCAGAAGAGGCCGGTCTGATGTCTGTGATGTGCCGGGCTGTATTCGGTCAGCGCGCCCTTCCCGTCAGGAGCGGCGATCGGATGCAGATAGGGACGAACATCCGGCCTGGCATTCTGCGTGAGAATCGGCTCGGGGTCGCCGGCTCGAAAGACGGATATGGTCCCCGCCTGTTCGTCTTGCCTGATCGTCAGTCCCTTTCCGGCGGCAGGTGCCGGTTGCTGGTCGCTCTTCAGCAATTTAGGCGACGCGCAGCCAAGACAGGTAGTCGTGAGGGCGACGAAGATCGCGAGGGTGAGGCGGGCCTTCGAGTGCGGCATGGACGCGCTCCTCCACAGACGGGGACTTGTCCGGCGGATTATGGCATGAGGGGACGACCGAACGTTATCCACGAGAGGGAAGCTGGCGGGAGGGCGAGCTGCCCGAGCGGGCCGGCGGCTACGCTTCGCCACGGTCGCGGGTTCGAGACAACGCTCGAGCGCTTGGATACGCGGTCGCGTGCGCTCCTCGCGTCTGGCGACGCGGGACTTGCCGTTACGGCATCGCCTCGCTTCACGAGTTTACGTGCTACACTGTTTCTCGTGGCCGAGAACCAGAACATCACGCTGAGCGTGCCCCGTGAGCTGCTGAAGCGAATCAAGCGCCTCGCCGCTGATCGCGATACGTCGGTCTCGTCATTGTTGAGCCAGGCGCTCGCGCGCCTGGCAGACGAGGACCGTCGCTATTCAGCCGCGCGGAAGCGGGCACTCGCCGCACTCCGATCACCTCGATCGCTCGGGACTCGCGGTCGCCGAACCTGGTCACGCGACGAGCTCCATGAGCGCTGATGCGGCACGCGAGTTCCTCGACGCGAATGTTTTAGTGTACGCATTCGACCCTTCCGCTAGACCGAAGCAGGCCGCCGCAGCACAACTCGTGGAACGTCTCTGGGAGAGCGGGACCGGATGCCTCAGCGTCCAAGTGTTGCAGGAATTCTTCGTCACCGTGACCCGCAAGGTCGCTCGACCTCTCTCGATTGATGAAGCCGCCGATCGTGTGCGCGAGTTCGCCACGTGGAAGGTGTTCGCGCCGACCGCTGGGGATGTCTTGGCCGCGATCGCGCTCCACAAGCAGGCGCACATCAACTTCTGGGACGCGATGGTCGTTCAGGCCGCTGCGGAATTGGGATGTGATGTGCTCTGGACGGAAGACCTCAGCGACAAGCAAGTGCTGCGGGGCGTTCCCATTCGCGACCCATTCGCTCGTCAGTAGAACGCCGGAGCAACGCAGATCAAGAACACCAGCCGTGCTCGACTTGAGCCGAAGGGCTGGCGAGTCGCACTCAGCCGAACCTTGCGGGACCGGAAACGGCGCCTGACGCTGTAGCCTCTGATGCCGAACTACCAGGCCGAGGCCGACCGAGTAGTGACACCCGCATGAAGAAGCCTGAAGAACGCTGAGCCGCTTCCAACATCTCCCAACTTCCAACTCTCAAGGGTTCGCAGCTCTCCCCGCTCCCAGTTCGTCAGTTCCCCAGTTCCCCAGTTCCCCAGTTCCTGCTCTCCACCTCCGGCCGTCCGTCCCTGTCTGGTCGTCGTCGGAGACGCCGGAACCGGAACGGTCAAAGACCAGCTCACCTCCTGGGCCGAGGGGTTGGGGTAGGGTTTTCCCTTGTCCACGCTCCCTCGGTGGGTTAATCTGCGGCCCGTCCGTCAATCAACGATGCTGTGCACGTATTGCGGTGCCACTTCGCCTCCGACGCTGGACCGGTGCACCGTCTGTCATACCCCGTTTCCCCCGGGTATCCTCGATCCGGTGACGTCGCCGGGCACCGGCCCTGATGCCGACCACACGCGGTTGGCCCCTCCGACGGCGGCGAGTGCCGCCTCTCCGCTGTCGATCGGCAACCTGGCCGGCGTGCCAATCCTGGAGGTCGGCCACACGTTCGCCGGCCGATACAGGATCATCAGGCTCCTGGGCGCAGGCGGCATGGCTGCCGTCTACCAGGCGTGGGATGAAACGCTCAGCATGGCGGTTGCACTTAAGCTCATTCGTGTGGACTCGTCGATGCAGCGGTCCGATATCCTGCAGCTCGAGGAGCGCTTCAAACGGGAGCTGAAACTCGCCCGGCAGGTCACCCACCCCAACGTGGTCCGCATTCACGATCTCGGCGAGGTGGGCCGCACGCTCTACCTGACGATGGCGTACGTTCAGGGATCGGACCTCGCGACGATCCTGCAGCGTGACGGACGTCTGCCGATCGCGAGGGCGCTGTCGCTGGCGCGACAGATCGTCTCCGGCCTCGCGGCTGCGCATCGCGCCGGCGTCGTTCACCGCGACCTCAAGCCGGCGAACATCATGGTCGATGCAGACGACCAGGCGCTGCTCACCGATTTCGGCATCGCCCGCTCAAAGACCGGTGACCAGGCGCTGCTCACCGAAGTCGCGATGACCCACTTGCCGGCCCGTTCGACGCTCCACACGATGCCGGGCGCGATCATGGGCACGCTCGAATACATGGCGCCGGAGCAGGCGCGCGGCGAGCCGGCGGACGAGCGCACCGATATCTACGCGTTCGGGCTGATTCTGTACGAGCTGCTCGCCGGCGGCCGTCCCCGCGGCACGAGGGAGGGAGGCCTGGCAGAGCTGATTGCGCGGCTCGCGCAAGGGCCGCCGCCGCTCCGCTCGGTTCTGCCTGACGTGCCCGACGAAATCGAACGCATCGTTTCGAAGTGCCTGCAGCCCCAGCCGGAGAAGCGCTATGCCACGACGGACGAGCTGCTCGCGGACCTCGAGACGCTCGACGCGGAAGGTCACCCACTTCCGGCACTGCGACGCCTCCCGCGATGGAAGGTCTTGAGCGCAGCGGCGGTAATGGGCGCGATGCTCGTGACCGCCACCTGGTGGTTCGCCTCGAGCCGCGTACCACCGCCGGCTGCCGCCCGTCCGCCCTTGCCGGTTCTCATCGTCGACTTCGAGAACCGCGCGCAGGAGCCGGTATTCGAGGGGGCGCTGGAGCAGGCGCTCGGCATTGCGATGGAGGCAGCGCCGTTTATTACGGCGTATCCCCGGCGGGACGCTGCGCGACTCATGCGTGATTTGAAGCTCGGTGACAAGCTGGACGAGAGTACGGGACGCCTCGTCGCAAACCGTGAGGGCATCCGCGTCATCCTGGCGGGGTCGATCGAACGCGACGGTACGGGATATCGCATCGCTGTACGAGCGGTCGATCCCGGAAAGCCGGAACCGCTGTCGTTTGCCGACGCGAAAGCCTCGGACAAAGGCGCCGTGCTGTCGGCCGTTGGACGCGTGGCCGACAGCCTGCGGAAGGGGCTGGGCGATACCACGCCTTCGGCACAACACGAGGCAGAGACGTTCACCGCCGCCTCGCTCGACGCGATCAGGGAGTACACGATCGCCCAGGATCTCTCATCCAATCAGAAAGACCCGGAAGCCGTCGTCCATTACCGCGAAGCCCTCCGCTACGACCCTGAATTCGGCCGCGCGTACGCGGGATTGGCGATCAGCCTATTCTACCTCGGGCAGCGCCCGGAAGCGGCGAAGAACTGGACGGAGGCGCTCAAACGCATGGATCGCATGACGGAGCGTGAAAAGCTGCGCACGTCCGGCACCTACTACGTGGGGGTGGCGCGCGACTACACGAAGGCGATCGAGGAATACGAACAGCTCGTCAGAAAGTACCCGGCTGACTCGTCGGGCCACAACAACCTCGCGGTTGCGCATTTCAGCGCACTCAACTTTGTAAAGGCGCTCGAAGAGGGGAAAAAAGCGATCCAGATCTACCCGAGGAGCTTCAAGTTTCGCGCGAACTACGCCTTGTACGCGATGTACGCGAGCGACTTCCCCACGGCGGCGGCGACGGCACGGGAGCTGATCAAGGAAGATCCGAAGTTCGAGACGGCGTATCTGCCGCTTGCCATGGAAGCCCTGGCCGCCGGCGATGCGGCCCGGGCGCGCGGCGCCTATCAGCAGGCGGCCAGCGGCGGCGACGCGGGCGCCTCTCTGGCGGCCATTGGTCTTGCGGACATTGCCATGTACGAGGGGCGTTACGACGAGGCCCTTGCGGCGCTGCCCGCGGCGGCCGGGCGGGACAAGGACCAGAAGAATACGTTCGGCGCCCTGGCCAAGCTCCTCGCACTGGCTGAAGCGCACGCCGTGCGCGGACCGGCAGCAGCTGTGAGGACCGCCGTCGCCGACGCCCGCGCGCTGGGCGATGACGACAGCGTGCTCGTCACCACGGGCCGGTTGTCGGTGGCTTCGGGCCGGATAGAGGAAGCCAGGAAGATCGCGTCAGAGCTCGCCCAGCGCCTGCCGGCGCAGAGCCGCGCTTATGCCAAATTGATCGAGGGGGAGATCGCGCTGGCGGCCAAGCAGTATCCCACGGCGATCGAATCACTCCACGCCGCTGTCCGGCTCGCGGACCTGTGGCTTGTGCGATACGCGCTGGGCCTCGCGTACTTCCATCGCGGCGACTACGTGGCCGCGAGCTCAGAATTCGAGAAGTGCCAGGAGCGGCGCGGCGAGGCGACGGCGATCTTCCTCGATGACCTGCCAACGTTCAGGTATTACGCTCCGCTCCCCTACTGGCTGGGCCGATCGCGCGAAATGCTCGGCCGGGATGCTCGTCCGCACTACGAAGAGTTCCTCAGGATCCGCGGCGGCGCCGCTCAGGATCCGCTCGTCGACGACGCGCGCCGCCGGGTCGAGGCGCTGCGCAAGCGTCCCTGATTCGGGGACTTCCTCTTCCTCGCCCGTCACTTCCACGGTGACGTTCCCGGCGGCTGTCGTCAGGAACCCCGGTATCGTGGCCGTCACCGTCGTTGTCCCGCCAGCCAGCGGGTCCAACTCGATGCCGCCGGTCGCCACCCCGGTGGGCGAGTACGAGAATCCACCCGCGATGACCACCGTGCGGCTCTGGGCGCCACCCGCGAGCGTCACGAGCTGGGCCACGCCGGACGCTGAATTGGTGATGGTGACCGTCAGCGATGTCCCAGCCCGGGGGGTCTGATACTGAGCGAGGAAATCACCGGTTGCATAAGGCAACCCGACGCGGACGTAAAACGCTGCGCTGGCGCCGGTGGCGTTCAGTGACGCGGGCAACGCTTCGAACTGGAGCGCCGGCTCAACGACGTTGACCGTTCCTTCCGTGGCCGTGAAGCCTGTCGCCGACGCGGTCACCGTGACGGTGCCGCGAGCGCCCTCGACGCCCTGGATGTAGTACGACGCGTCGGTGGACCCGTTCGTTACCGGAATGTCCACGAACGCCGAACCCGCGGTGGTCGATTCCCGCGAGACGAGCAGCACTGCCGGATTGCTGCTCGCGATCCGCACCGTGACGCCGCCGTGGCTGCTGCCGCCAAGGCGCGCGGTGTAGGCCCCGTCCATCAACCCGGCGCCGACCGTGGCCGGATATGAAAACAACGTGATGCCGGGCGCGTTCACCACGACGGTCGCCTCGTTCGCCGCTTGGAAGTCCGGCGCGCTCGCGCTCACCCTCGTCGAGCCCCCACCAACCGGATCAAACGTGATGCCCCCGCTGGCTACTGACGTCGGCGAATAGAACTGTCCCGCGGGCACCGTCACCGTGCGCGTCTGTCCGGCGCCCGCCGAGGTGATCAGCTGCGCGACCGCCGCGTTCGTGTGGGTCACGGTCACGACAATGCCCGAACTCCCGGCACGCACCGTCTGGTACGCCGAGATATCCCCCGCCGCATTCACCAGTCCCAGGTACACGTAGAACGGGGTGTCCGCCGACAGCGTCGTCGTCGTCGCCGGCAGGCTTCCCAGCACCATCCCCGGTTGCACCACGTTCACCGAACCTTGATCATCCGCGAATCCCGGCGCGGAGCCGGTCAGCACCACCGTCCCTCTGGCGCCCTCGACGCCCTGGATGTAGTACGAGGCATCGGTGGATCCGTTCGTCACCGGAATGTCCACGAACACCGTACCTGCCGTGGTCGCAGTCCGCGACACGAGCAGCACGCCTGGATTGCTGCTCGCGATCCGCACCGTGACGCCGCCGTGGCTGCTGCCGCCAAGGCGCGCGGTGTAGGCCCCGTCCTGCAGGCCGGCGCCGACCGTGGCCGGCAGCGAGAACAACGAGATGCCGGGTGCGCTTACCTCGATCGCCACGGCGTTCGCCGGCCGGAAGTCCGCCGAGCTTGCGCTCACCGACGTCGAGCCCCCACCGATCGGATCGAACGCCACGCCCCCGCCAGAGACCGCCGTCGGCGAATAGAACTGTCCCGCGGGCACCGTCACCGTGCGCGTCTGCCCGGCGCCCGCCGATGTAATCAGCTGCGCGACCGCCGGGTTCGTGTGGGTCACGGTCACGACAATGCCCGAACTCCCGGCACGCACCGTCTGATACGCCGAGATATCCCCCGCGGCATTCACCAGTCCCAGGTACACGTAGAACGGACTGTTCGACGACAGCGTCGTCGTCGCCGCTGGCAGGCTCGACAGCTGCATGCCCGGCTGCGCCACGGTCGCTGAACCCTGCGCCT
>CAYZBZ010000056.1:1250-5395 GCA_964476725.1 uncultured Vicinamibacterales bacterium | reverse complement strand
GTCCGCCGACAGCGTCGTCGTCGTCGTCGGCAGGCTCGACAGCTGCATGCCCGGCTGCACGACGGTCGCCGTGCCTTCCTGCGACGAGAACCTCGGGCTCGAGGCAGTCAGCGTGACGGTGCCGCGAGCGCCCTCGATCCCATGGATGTAGTACGACGCGTCGGTGGATCCGTTCGTCACCGGAATGTCGACGAACGCCGAACCGACTGTGGTCGAATTCCGAGACACGACCAGCACGTCAGGGTTGCTGCTGGTGATCCGCACGGTGACGCCGCCGTGGTTCGACTCGCCGAGTCGCGCGGTGTAGGCCCCGTCCTGGAGCCCGGCGCCGACCGTGGCCGCCAATGAAAACAACGTTATGCCCGGGTTTGGATTCACGGTCACCGACACAGTATCCGCAGCCACGCCAGGCGTAGTCGCGGTGACGTTGGTCGTGCACGGCAACACCGACGAGCCGCCGTAGGTCACCTGACTGCTGGTCGTGGTCAGACCGGTTGGGATCGTGGCGAGTGGGATCGAGACGCACCCGGGATCGGTGGGCGTGAACGTGATCTCCACGCCCGGCGCCGGAGCAGCCACAGGACTGCCGGCGCTCTCCAGCCGGATGTTGATCGAGCTCGGGAAGTCCGGTCTGATCTGCAGTAACGCGACGGTGATGTTCAGGTTCGCCTGGCTCGCCACCTGCGCGCTCGCGCTCGAGAAGTTTGGCGAGCTCGCGGTCACGACCGCACTGCCGGGCGATGCCCCACGGACTGTGCCGTTGGCGCCGAACGCGCCGGCCGGAATGGTCACCGTCCCGGTGGTGACCTCGACTGCCGACGAATTGCTGCTCACGAGCGTCACGACGAGGCCTCCCGCGGGTGCGGGGCTCGGAATGGTGATCGGCAGCGACGCTGTCTGGCCCAGGGCCACGTTCACGTTGGCCGGGACCGTGAGAACGTTCTGGGTTACCGAGACGTCGAACTCTCCGGCGGCGTAGCCAGGCGCCGTCGCGTGGAGCCTCGTGCTTCCGATCTCACCGCCGTGGATGGTGATTTCGCCGGATGTTTCCCCTTCGAGGATCGTGATGGTCCCTGGCGCGCTGACACTCACGACGCCGTCAGCGTCGCTCGTGACCGTCACCGTGACGCCCCCGACCGGCGCTTCGAAGGGCAGGATCACGCGCAGCCTCGCCGGGCGGCCCGCTCCAACCAGCGGAGTATCGACGAGCGCCATCGTGATGACGTTCGAGAACACGGTGATCGCGACGGTGTCCGGAGGACTGTCGACGATGGTGTCGTTGACGACAAGACGGACGGTGTAAATCCCGGAAAGATCCGCGGTGAAGGTCGGCGACGTGGTGTCGGCGCGCGCGAGCTGCGCCGTACTGCCGGTGGGCACGGAAACGAACGACCACGCGTAGGTCAGCGGGTTGTCATCCGGATCGCTCGAGCCGCTCCCGTTCAGCGTCACCAGGGAGCCTTCGGGGACACGTTGATCCGCGCCGGCGTTCGCCACCGGCGGCACGTTGACGGTCGTGACATCCACCGTGTCGGAGCTGTTTGCCAACCCGTCGCTCACCGTCAAGTTGATCCGGTAGCGACCGGGCCGGTCGGCGGTAAAGGAGGGGGACGCGGTGCCGGCATTAAACAGCACCGCAGCGCTGCCGGCTGGACGCGAGATGAAACTCCAGCCATAGGACAGCACGATGCCGTCGGGGTCCACCGATTGGCTGCCGTCGAGCGTGACGGTGGCGTTCTGCGCGATGTTGCTCTGATCCGGGCCGGCGTTGGCCAGCGGCACCCGGTTCTCGGTGGCGATCTGGACGATGTCGCTCGCGCTGTTGACGAGTCCGTCGTTGACGACGAGCTGCGCGATGTAAGCACCTGCAACGTCGGCTATGAATGTCGGGTTCGAGATGGAGGCGTTCGAAAGCTGCGCCGCGCTGCCGGCCGGTCGCGTATTGAGAATCCACTGGTAAGTGAGCGCGCTGTTCTCAGGGTCCGAAGAGCCGGACCCATCGAGCTGAACGGCCGCCCCTAGTGGCACGATTTGATCGGAACCTGCGTTGGCAACGGGCGGACCGTTGGTGTGGATCTCGACGGTGTCTGGATCGCTGTTCTGAGCGCCGTCGTTGACGACGAGCGAGATGATATAGGTGCCAGGCACGTCCGGCACGAATGTCGGGGCTATCGCCGTCGTGCTGGAAAGCGACGCATTGCTCGCGGCGGGCCGGGAGCCGATGGACCACAGGTAGGTCAGTGGATCGTCGTCCGGATCGGTCGAGCCGTTGCCGTTGAGCTGCACGGCATTGCCGGCGTTGACGCTCTGATCGCCGCCGGCGTTGGCCGTGGGCCGGCCGTTGGGCGCGACGGACTCATACCGAAGGTCGTCGAATATCGAGACCTGCCCGTTGGTGTCCAACGGCTCGGTGATGACGACGCGCCGGATGTTGACGTTCGACTGCAGCCCGATGAAGGCAGCCTTGTTGGGCGTGGGCGTCGTCACGGTCACGCTGCCGATCTCGATGAGCGAATCATCGTAGGCCGTCATCGTGTAAGTCGAGTCCGGGCTGGCGAAGATACCGACGCGGTTGACGGCCGTCGTGAAATCGATCTGCAGGCGCGTCAAACCGACGAGATCGTTCAAGCCAGTCGTCCCGGACGCCGTCGGCCAGATGCTGTAGTAGCCATTAACCGCCCAGTTGATGTCGCTCCACAATTGGCCGCCCGCAAGCGACGTGTAGGTGACCCCGTTGAACGTGACCGGCGAGTTCTGGCGTCCGAAGTTGGGACTGAACGTCTCGACGTTCTCGGTCCCCGAGAAGCCGTTGAGACCGAGCGGCGTGGCCGCGGGGGTGATCGCGGTGAGCGTCAGGCTCGACGCGTCGTACTCGGGCGTATAAACGCGCCCGTTGCCGTTGATGGTCGCGAACGTTCCGGTACGGGAGGAGAACTGGAGCACGCGGAACTGCGCGCCTTCGGCGGGCGTGAAGGAGCCCTGGAGCGACACGCTCAGCGTGCCGCCGAGGCTGCCGGCGGCGTCAGAGACGATGGCGTCACTGCTGCTGTCCTCACCGAGCCGCAGCTCCAGCGTTCCCGTGGTCGTCAATTCGACGCCGGAGAGCGCAATGGCCCCGCCGGGGCCCGTCTTGGCAAGGGTTCCGGCGTTGGTCAGCGGGGCGGAGCCGCCGCTGTTCGCAATCTCGAGATTGCTCTGAATCTCGAGCCTTCCGCCGGTGCGGTTCGTGATGCGCGCACCGTTGAGAAGCGTCAGCGTCGCCTGGTTCCAGATCAGTGTTCCGTCGTTCGTGATGCTCCGGTGCAGCAGGCCACCCTGGCCCGGTGCGCTGACGGTGAGCTGGGCCCCTGCTCTCACGAACGTCGCCCCAGGCCCACCCATGAGCCCGCCTGTCCAGAGGGATGTCCCACCCAGAGTGAGATCGCCGGCCCCGGCCAGCGAGCCGCCTGACATGGTCAGCCCGCCGTTCAGTTCCGCGTTGCCGCCGAAGCTGAGCGAGCCGTCCGTCACGACGATGTGCTCTTCACTGCGGAGCGCGGCGGTCGAGAAGTCACCGCCGGTGACAGTGATGACGAAGTTCCCGACCAGTCGATCGATCACGACGTTCTCGCCGGGCTGCGGGACGACGCCGCCGCTCCAGTTGGCGGGATTTCCCCAGAGGCCGTCGGCGTCGCGAATCCAGGTGCGGGCTGACGTTACGGGCTCGTCGGTAATCGTCACCGTCGCCGTCTGCGTCCCCGGCGCGCCCAAGTCGTAGAGCACCGCGTCCGTCAGCGTGACCGTCACCGTCTCCGGCCCCTCCACGAGCGCGTCGTCCACCGGCGTCACCGTCACCGTCGCCGTCGTCTGGTTCACCGGAATCGTCACCGACCCGCTCAGAAACGGCGTGAAGTCCGTCGATCCGTTATTCGCCGCCGTCCCGGCGCCCGTGGCCACGGTGTATGTCACTGCCAACGCCACCTGCAGGTCGCCCGTCCGCGTGAACGTGAACGTCCCCGGGTCCGCTCCGACCTCCGACGCCGCCGCGTCCGTCGCCCCCACCGTCACGATCGGCTGCACGTCCCCATCCGCAATCGTCACCGTCGCCGTCTGCGTCCCCGGCGCGCCCAAGTCGTAGAGCACCGCGTCCGTCAGCGTGACCGTCA
>CAYZBZ010000056.1:0-1150 GCA_964476725.1 uncultured Vicinamibacterales bacterium | reverse complement strand
GCCAACGCCACCTGCAGGTCGCCCGTCCGCGTGAACGTGAACGTCCCCGGGTCCGGCCCCACCTCCGACGCATTGGCGTCGGTCGCCCCCACCGTCACGATCGGCAAGTTGCTGTCCTGGATGATGACCGACGGCGTGGCTGGGTTGGCGACGTAGGCTCCAGGCGCGATCGCCACGCTCACGCTCTCGGGTGATTCCGTGATCGCGTCAACCAGCGGCGTCACGGTCAGGGTCGTCGAAGCCTCCCCCGCCGGGATCGTCACGCTCGAGCCCAGGCTGACGAAATCCGACCCGGACGTGGCGCTCCCGAAGACCGTGAAGTTCACCAGCAGAGCCGCGCTGATGTCACCGGTCCCGCCACTCCTCGTGAACGTGAACGTCCCCGGATCCGGGCCCACCTCAGAC
The DNA here is from genome assembly GCA_964476725.1 of uncultured Vicinamibacterales bacterium. Lineage (GTDB taxonomy): Bacteria > Acidobacteriota > Vicinamibacteria > Vicinamibacterales > 2-12-FULL-66-21 > JALZOC01. The sequence continues at coordinate 745 of CAYZBZ010000056.1, read as the reverse complement.
GCCGCTGCGTCTGTCGCGGTGACGGTGACTGTCGGGCGGACCAACGCCGCGACGACCATGGTCTGCTCGGTGGCGATGTTATCGGCGGGGGTGAGCTCGACGCCGCTCGACGTGACGGCGGCGGTGTTGGTGATGAGCCCTGCGACCGCGGCGGTCGCGGGGACCGTGATCGTCACGGACTGCAATGGCGCAAGCGTGCCGATGGCGCAGACGGCCTGGCCGGCCACGATCGAGCACGTACCCTGGGACGCGGTCGGCGTCGTGATCGCCAGCCCTGCGGGAATCGGGTCGACAACGACGACGTCCGTCGCGGTCGTCGTGCCGGTGTTCGTGACGGTCAGCGTGTACGTGAACGGCGTGGTCACGACGACCGGATCCGCGGAATCGACCTTCGTCAGCGACAGCCTGACGCCCTGGCCCGCGGGGACGAGCGTCGCCGCGATGGTGTGCGTGTTGTTCGCCACGACCAGGTCCGGCTGGTCGGCGCTGACCGACGCCGTTCTGAGGACCGTGCCGGTGCCCGCCACCGCGTACGCCGCGGTGACCACCACCGTGCCACCCGGCGCGATGTCACCCAGCTCGCACGTGATCTGCCCGGACGTGTTCGTGCAGCTCCCCTGGGTCGCCGTCGTGGTGACGCCTGTCGTGCCAAACGGCACACCCGGGTTCAGCGTTACGCCCGTCGCCGTGGCGGGTCCGCCGTTGGTGACCCGGATGGTGTAGGTCAGCACCGACCCGGCTTCGG
>CAYZBZ010000055.1:13052-20050 GCA_964476725.1 uncultured Vicinamibacterales bacterium | reverse complement strand
GAACCTCCGAATACGGGAGCCAAAGTCCCGCGCCTTACCGCTTGGCCACGCCCCATCGGCTCCTACAGATGCTCCGGCGGGGCTCCCATAACCGGCCACGCGCCTGACGCGCAGGCCCGAAGGCGCGGCCCGCAGGCATGTCCGCAAAAGGGCAAGTCTATCGTTCTTGCGGGCGTTTGGCAACGGGGCGGGCGCGCCGCTCGTATTCGGCGCGGGTCAGCGTGCGGGTCAGCAGCGCCCGGGCGCCGCCGCGCGACAGGGACTTGAGGCTTCGGGCCGCTGCCGCGCGGCTCCGAAAGAGGCCGAAAACGGCGGAACCGCTGCCGGACATGGCGGCCGCGACCGCACCCGCGTCCCTCAGGCTGGCTTTGAGGGTCGTGATCTCCGGATGGCGGCGCACCACGGGCGGCTCGAGGTCGTTGATCATCTGTGCGGCCCGGGTCGGCCATGGCACGGGCAGAATCTGCAGCTCTCGAACCTCCTTCAGCCCGGCCGTACGGTCCTCGTCGTACCAGGCGTACGCCTCGGCAGTCGACACGCCGAAGGGGGGCCGCACGATCACGATCGAGTGCGGCGGGAGATCCACAAGGGGGTAGATCTCTTCCCCGCGTCCGAGGCCCAGCGCGGTGCCTCCCGAGAGGAAGAACGCGACGTCCGCGCCGATGCCTGACGCGACTTCCCGGAGGAGGGTGATGGGGACGCCTCCCCACAGGCGCGCGAGGCCGAGGAGCGCCGCGGCTGCGTCGGAGCTGCCGCCGCCGAGGCCGGCCTGCATCGGGATGGCTTTTTCAATCGTGACGCTGGTGTCGCGCGGCTCGCCGGCCCGCCCCAGCGCCTTCCATAGCCCCGCCGCCGCGCGCCAGACGAGGTTGCTGTCGTCCAGCGGCACGCCGGAGACGCGGCACTTCAGCCCGAATGGACCCGGACGTTCCACGCACAGCAGCGTGTCGTGCAGCTCAATCGCCTGGAAGACCGTGCGCAGCTCGTGGAAGAGGTCGGCACGAGTGCCGAGCACGCGCAGATCGAGATTGACCTTGGCGTGCGCCCGCGCGAGCAGTCTCCGCGGCGGCTTCATGCGGGGGTCTCCGTCTCTTCCGTGGAGCTTCCGCCCAGCGGCCCCGCACGTCTCAACTCCTCCAGCGTGAGCGGCGCCGCGTCGCGAGGGATCTGCGCGTCGAACACGGCATCCGGGAGCGGCACGTTGATCTCGACCTGCGAGAGCCGGAGGACGAGATCGGCCGGCGCCACGCCCGGCGCCGCCGCGGTGCGGAGTCGCACCGTGGACGGGCGGCCCGATGCGTAGTCCGAGTACGCAACCGTCAGCGATCCTCGCCGTGCGGCCACGACGCGCCAGCGGGCGTCGAGCCGCTGCAGGAACACGCTCGTGTCGCCCGACGTTCCCGCGATCCAGCCGTGTTCGAACGACCGTCCCTCTGCGGGCTGCTGGTTTCCGAGGCCGCAGCCGGAGACGACAGCGCGAAGCTCCGCGGGTTCGAGCGCGACGCCTGCAAGCGCCTCGATGATCGCGGCCGGTGGCGCGCCGCGCAGCACACGGCCCTCGCGCGTGAGCACGAGCGTGGCGTCGCTCCCGCGCGAGACGAGCACGAAGAAGGGTCTGCCGCCGAAGGTGATGCGCGGGAATCCTTCCAGCCGAAGCCGATCGGGCTCGGCGAAGCCCGCATCGATTCGCGCGGCGAGCTTCGTGGTCCCGGCGCGGCCGGCGAGCGACAGCGACGCGCTCATCGTGCGGACGGCGCGGCATTCGGCCGTGGCTTGTGTGTACGCGTCGGCGAAGTCCGGGAACGGGACACCGGCGCCGGTGGGAAGCGCGACGCGCGGGGCGCCGCAGGCCGCGGCGCAGCTCAGAACAACCGGCAGGAGGCCCAGCGCGGCACTGCGCAGCGTCACGAGCGTTACCGCGCGACGCGCGCACGCGCATCGCGGACCTTCTTCTCGACCTTGGCGCGATCGATCGACCCGCCGTCGCCAGCCAGCGCGCGCTCCCATGCCGCCACGGCGTCGTCGAAGCGCTGCTGCTTGAAACGCAGGTCGCCGAGATGATCCTGAATCGCGGAGCTCGCCGGGAGCTTGTCTGCCGCCTGTGTCAGCGGCGGGTCCGCCAGGTCGAGCTTCCCCTGCTGGAAGTACGCCCACCCCAGACTGTCGAGGAACGACGGGTTCAAGGGCTCGACCTTCAGGGCTCGTTGCACGAGATCGACCGCTTCATCCAGCCGCTGGCCGCGTTCGGCGAGCATATATCCGAGAGAGTTGAGCGCGTTCGCGTCCAGCGGATCCTTCGAGAGAAGATCGCGCAGCGCGCGCTCGGCGTCGGCCACCCGCCCGCCCTTCTCGAGCAGGTTGGCGTACTCGTACACGAGCGACGCGTCGTCCTGCGCACGCTCGATCAACGCCTGAAACGCCGCGATCGCTTCCGGTCCTCGACCCTGATCGTCGAGGAGCTGCGCGGCGACGTGCCGCGTGCGGGGATCATCCGGAAACGCCGCCGTCAGCCTCGCGACGGTGGCGCCCGCCCCGTCGACGTCCTTCAACCGCCGCTGCGCCTGCGCCAGCATGTAGAGAACGGCTGCGTCCGGGGCGGTCTTTCTTGCGACGGCGGCCTGCAGGAGATCCCTCGCGTCCGCCGGTTTGCCGGCATTGATGAGGGCCGAAGCCCGCCGCGCCGCCAGGTCTGCGCGTGTGTTCGCGGCCTGGGCCCGGACGTACGCGTCAGTCGCTTCCTTGAAGCGTCCCTGCTGCTCGTAGAGCTCGGCAAGCCGCACGTGGCCGCGGAAAAACGTCGGGTTCTTCTCGAGCGAGGCTTCCAGCGTCCGAACGGCCTCGTCCTGATGGCCCGCCCCGTCCTGCGCCGCGGCCAGCAGCATCGCGGCCTCGGGGTAGCCGGGCTGCTCGTCCACGACACGCCGAAGGCTCGCGATCGATTTATCGTGAAGGCTCGACTGGAGGTACAGGCGTCCGAGCATGAACTCGAGGTTCAGGTCGAATCCCGCGTCACGGCGGCTCTTTTCGAGCGCGGCAATCGCGCGGGGGCGGTACTGCGACGGATCGTCGCCGGGCCGCAACGGCTGGCGCTCGTCGCTGAGCCCGGCATACAACGACCCGAGAATTCGATTGGCCTCGCGGTTCGACGGATCGCGCGCGATCGCCGCGTCGGCTGCGTCGAGCGCGTCGCGGGGACGATCCTGCCGCGCGTAAAGGCCGGCCAGCTCAGCCCGCAGCTCCGCCGACGCCGGCGCAAGCTCGATCGCCTTCTTGTGCGCGGCTATAGCGTCTTCGATCTTGCCTTCGCTCTCCAGATGACGGCCGAGCAGGAAATAGTAGCCGGGGGGCGCCTCCGTGGACGGAACGGGCGTCGCCTGCCCGCCGGCCGCGCCTGCGGGCGCAACCGCCACGACGACGAAGACGGCAAAAGCGAGGCTGGAGAATGACCGCATCTGACTGACTATAATGACCTCAGCGCTGGCAGGACGCAAACGAAGGTCTGATATAGTCCGGCCGTAAGAAGATTGCCGACTGCTGACTGTCGATTGCTGATTGGGGCGTCCCCCAGATTGACAATCGGCAATCAGAAATCATCAATCAGCAATTAGTCGAGGATTCTCCTATGCCTGTCGATCCCGAACTGCTCGAGATACTGGCCTGCCCGAACTGCAAGACGAAGGTCGATCTCGTCAAGAACGGCGCCGCGCTCAAGTGCGCGAAGTGCAAGCGCGTCTACCCGATCAAAGACGACATCCCCGTGATGCTGATAGACGAGGCGACGATAGAAGAGTGAGTTGAAGATCCTTTTGATCCGTCTGCGCTTGATCGGCGACGTCGTCTTCACCACGCCGATTCCGCGGGCGTTGAAGCGGGCGTTCCCGGAATCGCGCGTGACGTATCTGGTCGAGCCGCAGGCGGCGCCTGTCGTGGCGGGCAACCCGCACCTCGACGAGGTGATCGTCGCGCCCAGGCCGAGCGGCGTCGCGCGGATCGTCGCGGACTTTCGGCTCGCGCGGACGCTGCGCCGCGCGCGATACGATCTGGTGATCGACCTGCACGGCGGATCGCGCAGCTCATGGCTGGCGCTCGCGACGCGAGCCCCGCAGCGCATCGGGTATCAGATCCAGGGACGCGGCTGGATGTACACGCGCACCGTGGCGCGGCCGCGCGCGCTGCGGCGGCGCCACTCCGTCGTCAATCAGTGGGATCTGCTGGAGGCGATAGAGGGATGGCCCGCCGGAGGACCTGAGCCGGCGCGCGACGCGGTGGAAATGGCCCCCGACGAGGCGGCCGGCGCGCGGATCGCGCGACGACTGCAGGCCGCGGGCATCGGACCTGAGCACGAGCTGATCGTCGCGCACGTCAGCGCGGGCAACCCATTCCGGCGCTGGCCCGAGCCGGCGTTCACGACGCTCATCACGGGGCTCGCGTCGGCGTCGCCGCTGCGGCGGATCGTGCTGAGCTCTGGCCCGTCGGACCGCGAGGCGGCCGGGCGCATCGCGGCGGCGGCCAGAGAGAGGCTCGCCGGGGTCGCCGATCGCATCGTCGATGTCGGCGAGTTCGACCTCGCCGAGCTTCGGGCCCTGATTGAGCGCAGCCGGGTGTTCATCGGCGGCGACACGGGACCGCTGCACATCGCGGCCACGACCGCGACGCCGATCGTGGGAATATATGGACCCACTGAGCCCGTGCGCTCGGCCCCCTGGCGCGACCCGCGGGTGCCGACCGAGTCCGTGGAGGTCGCCGGCCTGCCGTGCCGGCCGTGCGACCAGCGTGTCTGCGAGCCTGGCGATTTTCGATGTCTGACTACGCTGAAGCCGGAAGCCGTCCTTTCGGCGGCCGAGCGCGCGATGCGCGCGCGACGATGATCGAGTCCGGAAACCCCACCGCCGGCCTCGAGCGGGCGGCGTACTACGCGTTGCTCGCCTTCGTGGCGCTGCTGCCCTTCTCGATCTTCGCCTCGGAGCTGCTGCTCACAATCACCGGGGTGCTCTGGCTGGCGCTGCTCGTCCGCGGGCACGAGCGCGTCGCCGTCCCGCGCATGTTCTGGCCGCTTGCCGCGTACGCGGCTGCGACGCTCGTGGCGGCGGCGTTCTCGGTGGCTCCCCGCGAGAGCTTCATCGACTGCAAGCAGCTGCTGCTCTTCCTCATCGTGCCGATCGCGTATCGCCTGCTGCCCGGCCGGCGAGCCCTGATGGCGGTCGACGTCATCATCACCGTCGGCGCGATCAGCGCGGTCATCGGCATCGTGCAGTTCGGCATCCTCAAGTTCGACCATCTCGGCCAGCGCCCGCAGGGGGCGCTCGGCATGTACATGACGTACTCGGGCCAGCTGATGCTGGTCGCGTGCACGGCCGCGGCCCGGATCCTGTTCCGCAAGGACGATCGGATATGGGCGTCGCTCGTGATGCCGGCGCTCATCGTCGCGCTGGTCGCGACGCTCAGCCGCAACGCCTGGGTGGGGGCCTGCGCGGGCATCGGCCTGCTGCTCCTGATCCGGGATTTCCGGTTCCTGGCTCTGCTGCCGGTCGCGGCCGCGGTCTTCATCGCGCTGGCGCCGTCCACGCTGTCGGACCGCGCGTATGCGATGTTCCAGCTGAAGACGCTGCGGCACAGCAGCGTCACGACCGAGGCGAGCGTGGAGTCCAACCGCGATCGGCTGGCGATGGTGCGATCGGGGCTGCACATCGTGCGGGATCACCCGCTCATCGGCGTCGGGCCGGACATGGTTCCCCAAGTCTACCCGCAGTATCGCGATCCGGAGGCGGTCAACCAGCGGGCCGCGCACCTGCACAACGTGCCGCTGCAGATCGCGGCCGAGCGAGGGCTCCCCGCGCTGGCGATGTGGCTGTGGTTCGTGTTCACGCTCATCCGCGACTTCGTCAAGAGGCGAACGTCGACGTCCGCCCCTTCGCTGACGATGACCGCGCTCGCATCGGTCGTCGCGATGCTGGCGGCGGGCATGTTTGAATACAATTTCGGGGACTCCGAGTTCCTCATGCTGTTCCTCGTCATCGTGACGCTCCCCTACGCCGCCGATCGGCCGGCGCCCGCCGCGCCGCAGCGGTTGACATGAGCGCGTTCGAGCAGCTGCTCCCGCGCCTGGGCGGCCGTACCGTGCTCATCGTCGGCGACGTGATGCTGGATCATTTCGTGATCGGCCGCGTCGACCGCATCTCGCCGGAAGCCCCGGTCCCTGTCGTGGGGTTCGACCACGAGGAGTACCGGCTCGGCGGCGCCGCCAACGTGGCGCACAACGTCGCCGCGCTCGGCGGCCGCGCCGAAATAATCGGCGTCGCCGGGGCCGATGCTGAAGCGGATCGCCTGCGGGCGGACCTCGGGCGGCTGGGCATCGGGACCGGGGGCATCGTCACCGATCCCGAGCGCCGCACGACGCGGAAGCTGCGCGTCGTCACCACGCGCAATCAGCAGGTGGCGCGGATCGACTACGAGGACGATCGCGAGCTCGACGGCGCAGCCGAAGCGGCGGTGATCGATGGGATCGCGCGGCTGGCAGGCGCGGCGGATGCGATCCTGATTTCCGATTATCTGAAGGGGGTCGTGTCACGCGCCGTCGCGGCCGCGGCGATCGCGGCGGCGAAGCGGCGCGGGATCCCGCTGCTCGTCGACCCCAAGGTCCCGCACATCGACTACTACAGCGGAGCCAGCGTGATTACCCCCAACCACCACGAGGCGGAGTCGGTGACGCACATGCGCATCCGCACGAGCGCGGACGCGCTTGCCGCCGCGCGTCGCTTCCGCGAGCGTGCGGCCTGCGAGAGCGTGCTCGTGACCCGCGGCGAGCACGGGATGACGCTGCTCGGTCCAGACGGCGACGCCGAGCTGCAGGCGGAGGCCCGCGAAGTGTCGGACGTCACGGGTGCGGGCGATACCGTGATCGCGACGATGGCCCTGGCGCTGGCCGCCGGCGCGCCTCTGGCCGACGCCGCACGCCTCGCCAATCGCGCAGCCGGGATCGTCGTGGGCAAGTTTGGGCC
>CAYZBZ010000055.1:10789-12952 GCA_964476725.1 uncultured Vicinamibacterales bacterium | reverse complement strand
CGGCTCACGCGACAGCACGGCCTTCAGCTTGACGTTCACCGTGGACTGGCGATCGAGCACGCACGTCGGCACGCCAATCGACGGCTGCAGCGCCGCGTAGTCGGTGGCGGAGAGGATCGCGTAGACGGTGCGGCCGCTGCGCAGCCGCTGCAGAAACGCCTCGCGCTCGAAGAGCACGTCGATGTGGCGCCCCAGGTAGAAGACCATGCTCGGGAGCGCGACGTTGTAGTGCGCGACGATGTCCCCTTCCACCAGCCGCTCGCGGATGGCCGCGCTCAGCCGCGGCACCGGCTTGTACCGCTCGAAGCTGGGAAGGACGCGAATGACGAAGCCCCAGTTGAGCGTGACGAGCGCGAGGACGACCGTTGCCAGCGCGGCTCGCGAGCGGTTGAACACCGCGAGGACCAGCGCGACCAACCCTCCGGCCGCCGCCATGCACCCGACGAACATCGCGCCGTCGAGCGCGTACACCTTGCCGGCGGACTGAAAGATATACAGCGTTCCCGCTCCAGCCGCCGCGAACAGCAAGGCGACGACCGCGGCCGTCGCGCGCAGGGACCGCGGCCTCGCCGGTCGTCCGTCAGGCCCGTCACGCGCGATGAACAGCCCGCCGAGCGCCGCGACTGCGGGCACGATGGGAAAAATGTACAGGTCCTGCTTCGCCGCAGAGAACGTGAAGAAGAACACGATGACGAGGACCCAGAGCCACAGCAGCGTGCGGACCCGGAAAGCGCCGGCGTCGACCCGCGGCGCCGATGGCGCGGACCACGCGCGCCGACCCCGCCAATCGGCGAGCCATAAACCGGCGGCGCCGAACAGGCACAGCGACCATGGAAACGAGTCGCTGAAGACGACGGGGAGATAGAAGAGCGGCCCGCGCCGCGTCTCGACGCCGAGCCCCTCGGTGTAGCGCGCGATGTTCTCGCCGACCAAGAACGACGTGATGTAGGTCCAGCCGTATCGATGGTAGAGCGCGATGTACCAAGGGAGCACGATCGCCAGCACGACGAGGATCCCGGCCGGGATCATCATCTCGCGCACCCGCTTCAGCTCGCCGTGCGCGGCGAGATAGATGGCGAATACCAGGGCCGGGAGCGCCGCCGCGACGGGCCCCTTGGTCAGCATGCCCAGGCCTACCGAGGCGTACATCAGGAGCAGGAAGACGCGCCGCCGCTCCGGGTAGCGCTCCGCGAGCGCGAAGAACAGCAGCGTGAGCGCCATGAACATCGAGATGTAGATGTCGATGAAGATGCGGCGCCCGAACATCATCAGCCGCGGGTCGACCGCCAGCCCGAGCGCTGCCCAGAGAGCCGACTCCACGACGGCGTTCCGGCCCGTCCCGGCCGGCGCGGACGGATCGGCGCCCGCCCGCGCCAGCAGGAACGCAATGAAGATCATCGTGACGGCGCCGAGCGCGATCGGGATGCGCTGGACGCCGACCGACACGCCGAACACCTTGTAAAACGCCGCGACGATCCAGTAGCTGAGGACCGGTTTGTTGAAACGAGGCTGGTAGTTGAACGTGGGTCCGACGTAATCCCCGCGCTCGATCATCTCCCGGGGGGTCTCGACGTAGAACGCCTCGTTCGCGTCCCAGATGGAGGACCCATCCAGGTCGATGAAATACGGAAGGACCGCTGCGGCAAGCAGCAGGAACAACGCGAGGCGGCGGGACAGGGGGGACATCAAGAAAGGCTGAAGTTAGAAGGCTGAAGTTCGAAAGGCCTAATGTCTGAAATGCCTCCGCCCCGTGAACACCATCGCCAGGCCGCGATCGTCGGCGGCCGCGATCACTTCTCCGTCCCGCACCGATCCGCCCGGCTGGACGACCGCGGTCGCCCCGGCGTCGGCGACCGCATCGAGGCCGTCGCGGAACGGAAAGAATGCGTCGGAGGCCGCGACACTTCCGGCAAGCGAGCCGGCCGCCGCCTTCATCACCGCCACCTTGACCGCGTCCACCCGGCTCATCTGCCCGGCGCCAACCGCCAGCGTCCGATCCGCCGCGGTGAAGATCACCGCATTCGATTTCACGTGCGCGCAAACGCGCCACGCGAACCGCAGCGCGATCCATTCCTCCGCCGTCGGCTGCCGCTTCGTCACGACACGTATGCCAAGGCCTTGTCGCGCCGAAGCCGCCGACGTATCGGGCGGCGAAGGCGGAGG
>CAYZBZ010000055.1:2405-10689 GCA_964476725.1 uncultured Vicinamibacterales bacterium | reverse complement strand
GGCCACGGATCGCGCGCCTCGGTGACCCAGTCGCGTTCCTGCAACAGCAGGCCGCCGAGGAACTCGCGGGAGTCATCCGACGGCTTCAGCAGATCGTCGAAGTCGGCCGTGACGACGCGGAGGTTCTGCCTGGTGGCGAGGATCGGCCTGGCCTCCTCCAGGACGGACGGCGCGATGACCGCCTCGATGAACGTCGAGGTCAGCGCGCGCGCGGTCTCGGCATCCAGCGGCCGGTTGAGCCCGACGATGCCGCCGAATGCGGATAGCGCGTCGGCATCCCGAGCGCGGACGTACGCGTCCGCCGGCGAGCGTCCCGTCGCGACGCCGCAGGGATTCGTGTGCTTGATCACCACCCCCGCCGGTTCCGCGAACTCGAGCGCGATGCGCACCGCGGCGTCCAGGTCCAGCAGGTTCGTGTACGACAGCTCCTTGCCCTGGTGGACCTGCCAGGGCTTCCGGAATTCGGAGTGCGGCAGCTGCCAGATCCCCTTCTGATGGGGGTTCTCGCCGTACCGCAGGTCTTTCCGCTCCCCGTGCGGCTTCGACACCGGCCGCCGCGTCATCGCCCCGCCAGCCACGTCGACCGCCGCCAGCGTCCTCGCAATCATCCCGTCGTACTGGGCGGTGTGGGCGAACGTCTTCTGCATCAACTCGAAACGGAACTCCAGCGACGGACCGCCGTCGCGCTCGAGCTCGGCGATGAGACGCGGGTAATCGGCCGGATCGTCGACGACGAGGACGTCGCGGAAGTTCTTGGCCGCCGCGCGCAGCAGGCTGGGTCCGCCGATGTCGATCTCCTCGACGAGCCCGTCGAAGCGGGTGGCCAGGTTCTGCGCCGCCTTTGCGAAGGGATACAGGTTGACGACGACCAGGTCGATCGGCTCGATGCCCTGGGCGCGAATCGCCTCGAGATCGTCCGGACGATGCCGTCGGGCGAGGATGCCGCCGAACATCGCGGGGTGCAGGGTCTTGACGCGGCCGTCCATCATCTCCGGAAACCCGGTCACGTCGGAGACGTTGACGACGGGCACGCCGGCGGCGGCAATGACCTTCGCGGTCCCTCCCGTTGAGATGAGCTGGACGCCCCGGCGGGACAGGGCCAGGGCGAGCTCAGCCAGCCCAGTCTTGTCTGAAACACTCAGAATTGCGCGCATATCGCTCGATTTTCTTGACAGCACCAAGCCAGGGCCGCTACTATGTCGCCGGCGCTGGCGGACCAGCGTCGAAAGCCGAGGCCGCGGACTCGCGGTCTTTTTTTGTGTCCGCACCTCTCCGTCCTGCGGGCGAAGGGGCGATGGGCAGGTGTCACGGCGGCGCCCGGCGCCGCGCCATTGCAAGGCAGGAATAGTACGATGCGTATCACAGGCAAGGTCAAGTGGTTCAACAACGCCAAGGGTTACGGATTCATCGAACGCGAAGGTGGCAGCGACGTGTTCGTCCACTTCTCGGCGGTCCAGGGCAACGGGTTCCGGACGCTCGAAGAGGGCCAGGCGGTCGAGTTCGAAATCGTTGATGGCCCGAAGGGCCCGCAGGCCGGGAACGTTACCAAGCCGAGCTAACTCCGAACGGGGCCGGGGGCAGCAGCGGCGCTCCCGGCCTCGGATCGTTACCGCCCACACCCGCCGCTACTCGGTCGCGCCTTTCAGCCCCCGCACGGTAAAGTTTACTTTCCCCTCTTTCATCGCCACGCGGAACGTCACCTCCGGACTCCCGCTCTCGCGCAGCTTCGACACCTGATCCTTCACGAGCGCGACAAAGCGGTGGAACGGGACGATGTCGTCGCCGCACTGCCGCCGCGCGTCCATCAGCGTATCGTAGAGCGAGTGGAGCTTGTCCATCTCGCGCATCGGATCGCGGAACGCGGTGACGTGCAGGACCTTGCTCTCGGCCGGCTCCGGCCGTTTCGGCGGCGCCTTCGGCGCCTGGTGCGCGAACGGCCCGGGCCGCCCCTCTTCCCGCGCGCGCTGTCCGCGGTCCCACAGATCGGCGAACTTCGCGAACCGGGTTTGCAGCGTCTGGAACCGGAACCGATCGACCGCCGCCTCGATGTGCCCGCGGTCCCAGCGCTTCATGAGCGCCTCGACGCGGCCGCGCGTCTCCCACGGCGGGCGCGGCGCCCGCCCGGCAAAGAACATGTTGTACTCGGCTTCGAGCCGCTTCAGCTCGGCTTCGAGCGTCTGCAGGTCGCGCTGGACGTCAGTCTGCTCTGCCATGTGACATGCGCCAGTTGCCAGTTACAGTTGCCAGTTGCCAGTTCCCAGTTCCCTATCTGATCAAGAACCACAACAACGGCAACCAGAGCTCGCGGGCGTACGGCACCGGACGATCGTCGATCAGCACCTCGCTCGCGTCGAAACGTCCGACAATCTCGAAGAGGTCGCGCAGCTTGACCGCGTCCTGCGGGTAGAAGCGCGCGCGGTGACGCAACGAGCTGCCGGATCCGGCCTCGCGGTACTCCGCGGACGCGCGCGCCATGTCCACCGCGCGCGCGTAATCGGCTCCGTCGAAGCGCGGGAACTCGATCGACACCGAGAACGGCAGCGGACGCGTGCCGAAGAGCGCCTCCGCAAGCTCCGGGTTCAGCGCGGCCAGTTCCTCTTCGGTCGGCTGCTCCGGCAGATCCACGTACGGCCAGAACCGCTCGACCGGCCGGTAGTCCCGCGCGGGGACCTCGGGGGCAGTGTTGTCGATGGCCTGGCTGCCGAGAGGCTCTGATCCCTTCATACATTCTTGCTGAAAAACGAGATGATATCCTGAAACCGCAATGCGCTCCATCCCCGCAATCGAACGCATGCGTCAACGCCCGGCGATGCTGGAGCTGGAGGCGGTCTACGGCCGCGCCGCGGTCGTCGAGGCGCTGCGCGCCGAAGCGGCGGTGCTGCGCGGGAGCCGGGCCGTGGGAACCCGGATCGACGCCGGCGATGTGGACAACGTGGGCAAAATGGGCAAGATGATCATGGCGATGGAACAGGCCGTCACGAAGCGCCTCGCCGTCATGAGCGCCCCCTCGCTGCGCCGGGTGATCAATGCCACCGGGGTCGTCATCCACACGAACCTGGGGCGCGCGCCGCTCTCCCGCGCCGCCGCGGACCGCGTCGCGGCGCTCGGGGCCGGCTACACGAACCTCGAGTACGACATCGAACGCGGAATCCGCGGGCGCCGCGACGTCCATGCCGAGCGGCTGCTCTGCCGGCTGACGGGGGCCGCCGCGGCGGCCGTCGTCAACAACAACGCCGCCGCGACCCTCGTGGTGCTTGCGGCCCTGGCGGCGGGCCGTGAAGTGATCATCTCCCGCGGCGAGCTGGTGGAAATCGGCGGCGGCTTTCGCGTGCCCGACGTCATGGCGCAATCGGGCGCCCTCCTGCGCGAAGTCGGCACGACCAACCGCACCCGCGCGGCGGACTACGCGGCCGCGATCGGCGATCGCACGGCCCTTATCCTGCGCGTGCACCCGTCGAACTTCCGGATCGTAGGGTTCACGGAACGGCCGGCGCTCTCGGAACTGGTGGCGCTCGGACGGCGATTCGGGATCCCCGTCGCCGAAGATCTCGGCAGCGGTTATCTCGGATCCGGCGTTGCCGAGCCGCCGGCGTTCGCCGACGAGCCGGTCGTCTCCCGCAGCGTCGCGGCCGGGGCGGACGTGGTGATGTTCAGCGGCGACAAGCTCCTCGGAGGGCCGCAGGCCGGCATCATCGCGGGCACCCTCGAGACGGTATCCCGTGTTCGCGCGCATCCGCTGATGCGGGCGCTCCGCGTGGACAAGCTGACGTACGCGGCGCTCGAGGCCACGCTCGAAGAGTTCGCCGCGGGGCGCGCGCAGCACACGATCCCTGTGTCGAGAATGCTCGCGCTCACGCCCGACGAGATCGGCCGCCGCGCCGACGCCCTCGCGGCCGTGCTGTCGTCGCGCGGCGTGACGGCGGCCATCGTCGACGGCGAGTCGATGGTCGGAGGGGGCAGCGCGCCGGGGTCCGCTCTGCCAACCCGGCTCGTGGTGGTGACCCACCCGTCGCTCGGCGCGACGAAGCTCGAATCGCACCTTCGTTTGCAGCCCGTCCCGGTGATTGCGCGCATAGAGGACGATCGCGTCGTGCTCGACCTGCGCACGGTCGATCCGGAAGACGACTCGCTAGTTGCCTCGGCCTTCGACGGCGCCGCTGACTAGTCCCGTAGCGCAGCCCTTTAGGGCTGCCCTGTGGCAGGGCTAAAGCCCTGCGCTACGGGATCTTGAAACCGCCGTCACAAGAAAAAGCCGGCGGTGATCGGCCGCCGGCTTCGAGTCACGGGCGACGAGCGCCTCCCTTACCAGTTGATGCGCGAGACGAGCTGCGCCACGCGGCTCGTGTTCGTGCCGGTCAGCGCCGTCACCCGGTATTGCGCCAACTGGGCGTTGCTGACGCCCTGAGCTCCGCCCGGCAACCCAACCGGCGCGAAGTTCGCTTGATTGAACGCGTTCAGCATCTCGGCGGCGAACTCGACGTTCGTCCGGCCGAAGAGCTGTATCCGCTTGCGGATGCTGATGTCGTACTGCTGGAACAGCGGTCCGGTCACGACGAGCGTGCGCGACCCGCACTCGCCATAGAGGGCGCCGTTATCGGCCTCGATGCAGTCTGGACCGTTCGCCGGCGCGAAGTACCGACCGCTCGGCGCGCCGCTCGCGCCGTAGCCGGTCGCCGTCGTCGCGCTGACGCTGAACGCCTTGATGGTCTCGTCGATGACGTCCGGAGGCAGGTTGTAGATCAACTTGCCCGCGTCGTCGAAACGCAGCTTGAACATCTTCGACACGTCGCCGGACGTCATGCCGACCAGCCGGACGTTGCCCAAAATCGACCAGGCGCCCGCTCTGGACGCGCGCGGTGACGCTGGCCTGCCAGCCGCCCACGATGCGTTCGAGCACGCCATTGGCGTTGCCGGCGAACCGCCGGCCCTGGCCGAAGGGGAAGTCGTACACGACGTTCGCCTTGAACGCGTGGGTGAGGTCACCCTCAACGCCCGTATCCCGCCGCATGAGGGTAGGCCGGCGCAATGTCCGGAAGTCCGACTCCATGGCCTTGCCGAAGACGTAGCTCGTTTGGAACTGGAGGCCCCCCGACAAGCGGCGCCGCAGCTCGAGCTGCAGCGAGTTGTAGCTGGTCCGGTCCTCGTTGGTGGTGATGTTCGCGCCACCCTGCAGGTCCGGGTTGAGCAGGAACAGGTTGACCGGAATACCTGCGGCGGCCGCGTTGGTGCGGAACGCCGCATTGTTCGTGTAGAGTGCGTTCGCGAAGGCGTACGCGTTCGGATTGAACTTCGCCAGCGGCGTGAGAAACGCGTTGTTGGTGCTGAAGTTGGTCGAGGTGTAGGCCGCCGGGTCGTTCGCGTTGCCCGCACCCTGGAAGTAGCCGAAGATGACCGGCAGCGGCCCCGTGCCGGTCCCTGCTCCGAAATACCGGAACGTGCCGCCTCGCCCGGCGGCGATGTTCGCCTGCAGGTTGGCCTGGGCCTGCCTGAACTCATTCACGAATCCGTTTTCGAAAACGTTGATGTCGTTGTTGTAGTTCACATTCCGCCAGAGGTCGCGCGACCGGGTGCCCACGTAGCGGATTTCGATCGCCATGCTGCGCGTCACCGAGCGCTGCAAGCCGGCCGTGTAGGACTCGGCCCAGGGCACCTGGATGTGCTGATCGAAGATGCTGATGTTCTCCGTGATGATGTCCGTCGTCGGATAGGACGGCGTCGTCGGGAACGCGGCCGGGCTCAGCCGGGACGTCGCGCGAAGCAGCACGGGGAACCCCAGGCCGTCGTTGTTCAGGTTGCCGAGGTTGGCGCTGCGATCCGAGTTCTGGATTGTGACGCCTGGGTTCGCGCCGAACCGGTCGGAGAAATCGCTCATCCCGTTTCGGTTGAACGAGCGCGCGTAGCCGGCGCGAATGACGCCGTCGTTGTCGGGGCCGAGGATCGCCTTGAGCAGGCCGGACTCCACTTTCGGGGCCCAGGCGAATCCGAGGCTCGGCGCCAGGTTGTTCCAGTCCACGTCGTAGGCGTAGGAACCCTTGCCGAAGTTGATGAACTCGGGGGACTTGCCGCGCACACCGGGCTGGAAGAGATTGCACCCGCCGCTGGCGTTCACGCCCGAGACGCCGCAGAGGTCGGCCAGCGTTGCGGTCGAATAGCTGCTGTTGGTCGGATAGAAGGGAAACTGCAGCTCGTAGCGAAGGCCGAGATTGGCTGTGAGAGTGGGTGTTATGCGCCACGAGTCCTGTGCGAAGAAGCCGGCTTCGCGCATGCGCGCGCGCTGGAGACCGGTGCCCATGTAGTCGTACTGACCGGTGCTCTCGTTGAGCCGGGCATCGCCATCAATCCCACTGACACGGCCGGTGAGGATCGCGTACAGGTTCTGCGCCGCCGTCAAGTTGGTGGCCGACGCGCCCGGGAATAGCTGCGCCGCGAGAGCCCCGCTGAACAGGCTCTGCGCCGGATCCCCGTTCACGACACCGAAATTGATCGTCGGGACCAACGCTGAGTTTTTCAGCCACAGATCGTTCTGCGTAAAGGCTGTCCCCAGGCTGAGGCTGTGCGAACCCCGGAGCCAGGTCACCGTGTCCTCAATCAGCCAGGTTGTCGCGTTCCGCGACTGAGGATTAGCAGGCGCCCCCCCGGCGTTGGTGAGCGCCGACCCGATCGTGAAGACCGGGTTGTTGGCGGAGCCGAGGACCAGGTGGAAGCCGCCCTGGTTGGCGAGGGAGCCCGTGTACATCCCGACGTTCATTTCACTGAAGAACGACACCGGTGCTCCGCTGTACCCGACCCGCGCCTCATTGACGAGGTTCTGCCTGAGCGTCGAACGCAGGGAGTTGCTGAACCCAAGACGCTTCGAGCTCTGACCCGCTTCGACGGGGAACCCGGGAAACTGCGCGTCACGGTTGTTGAGCGTGTCCGGCGAATCCGTGAAGTAGTTGTAGTTGAACGCGCTGGTGAACCGGTGGTCGTCGGTCAGGTTGTAGTCTACCCGGGCCGTCGGAAAGCGCCGGAGCGACGTGACGCTCAGGTTGTACGTGAGGCGGTCCAGGTTCGGATCGAAGACGGCGATCGAACCCGTGCTCGTCGAGGCGGCTCGAATGTCGCTCAGCAGCTTCACCATGATGGGATCGGCCGTGGCGAGCTGGCCGTTGGCCGCCGCGATCTCGAG
This sequence comes from uncultured Vicinamibacterales bacterium, assembly GCA_964476725.1. Lineage (GTDB taxonomy): Bacteria > Acidobacteriota > Vicinamibacteria > Vicinamibacterales > 2-12-FULL-66-21 > JALZOC01. The sequence continues at coordinate 3,521 of CAYZBZ010000055.1, read as the reverse complement.
CACGTTCCTCGTCTGGTTGCCGCTCGCCGTGGCGTACGTGAAGTTGCCGAGCTGCGCCGCCGTGTTCAAAATGGTGCGATTCCGTGTCGTATCGCTCGGCTGCCGCAGCTCCTCGTAGTTGACGAAGAAGAACGCCTTGTTCCTTCCGTCGAACAGCCCGGGGACGACAATCGGCCCGCCAAAGCGGGCGCCAATCTGTTTCTGGTCGAGCTTCGCCTTGGCGACGCCGTCGCGATTATTGAACCATGTGTTCGCGTTCAGCTTGTCGCTGCGATAGTAGTAATACCCGCTTCCGGTGAAGTTGTTCGTGCCGGAGCGGGTGACGAATTTGATTTGGACGGCCCCCTGGCCGGCGCCGTCGGCCCCCTGCGCGGCGGTGGTGACCGTCACTTCTTCAATCGCGTCGAGACGCGGACTGACGATGGCGAAGAAGCCGTCCCCCGTCTTCAGCGTGTTGTCCTGGATGTTGACGCCGTCGAGCGTGATGTTAATACTGCCCTGCGGCAGGCCGTTGATCGTGGCGTCGCGGTTGCCCCCAGGCGTCGAGACGCCCGGCATGAAGTTCACGAAGTCCATCGCACTGCGGCTGGTCAGGGGCAGCTTCGTGATCTGACTGGCGTTAATCGTGTTCGAAATCGTTGAAGACTGGGTCTGGATGATCTCCGAGCTCGAGGACACGACGACCTGCTCCGTGAGACCTCCGACTTCGAGCGTCGCCTTCACATTGGCTCCTGCGCCCGACGTCAGGACGACGTCGTTGACAACGACCGTCTTGAAGCCCTGCAGGGTGACCGTCACCGTGTAGGTGCCGATGCTGAGACCTGCAAACGCGAACGCGCCCTCCGAGTTCGTCGTCGCCGAGTGCGTGGCGGCAGTCGCCGTGTGCTTCGCGACGACCTCCGCGCCCGGCACCACGCCGCCGTCGGAATCGACGACCACGCCGGAGATCGTCGATGTCGTGCTGCCCTGCCCGTAGACCACGGCGCCAGACAGGCTCAGGATCGCCAGGAGTACAAAGGTCGCCCGTACCCGCACAAGCCGGTGCTTCATCACATGCTCCTTGAACGAGGGTCTTGCAAGTCTTACAAGTAGAGAACGCGAAACGGGAGCCGAAGC
>CAYZBZ010000055.1:0-2305 GCA_964476725.1 uncultured Vicinamibacterales bacterium | reverse complement strand
CTGCGGTCGGGCGGCGTCAAAACAAAACAGGGCCCGCGTTCTCTCGGAGTGGCTTCCACCTTCAGGTGGAAGGAAGCCACGCGGATCCTATGCGGATCCTATAGGGATTCGGCTACCGCTCGTTCAGCCAGAGGTCCTGCAGCACCGTGAGCGATTTGGTCATCGTCTTTCCGTCGACCGAGAGCGTCACGATGTACGTGCCGGCGTCGACGGCGGCGGCGCCGCCGCGTCCGCCGCCCCCCAACCCGCCCCCCTGTCCGCGCGCACCGGGCTGACCCGCGGTGAGGTTCCAGTTCACGCGGTTGATGCCCTGGTCCTTCGTGCCGTCGATGGTCCTGATCGTTCGCCCGGTCGCGTCGGCGATCGTGATCTTCACGTCGCCGGCCGCCGCGGACTTCAGGTAGTAGGTGATCGTCGCGCCGCGCGGCGGGTTCTCGCCGACGAACGCCTTCTGTCCGCCGAGCTGCTGCCCGCGCTGACGATCCGGCAGCCACGCCACGGCAGGGCGGATGTCGAACAACGCGGCGTCCTGCGAGGCGGCCGCGGGAAGCTGCTGCAGCGCCGTGATGTCGTCGGCGATCCAGATGCCGCGCGCGTGGGTCGCCACGATCAGGTCGCCGTCGCGCGGATGCACGAGGATGTCGTCCACGCGTGCGGTCGGCAGGTTGCTCATGAACCTCTGCCACTGCCTGCCGCCGTCGAGCGAGATATGAAGGCCGAACTCGGTGCCGACGTAGAGCAGGTCCTTGTTCTTCGGATCCTCGCGCACCACCAGAATGTTGCCCGGCGCCGGGAGGTTGCCGGCGATGCTCTGCCACGTCTTGCCGTAGTCGCGCGTGACGAAGAGGTATGGCCTGAGGTCGTCGCTCCGATGACCGTCGACGGACACGTACGCGGTGCCCGGGTCGAAGTACGACGCGTCGATGCGCGAGATCCAGTACTGGTGATTCGCCGGCAGCCCCGGCATTGACTTCCCCACTTCCGTGAAGGTCGCCCCCGCGTCCCGGCTCACCTGCACGTTGCCGTCGTCGGTGCCCGCCCAGACCATGCCCGGCACGACCGGCGATTCCGAAAGAGAGACGATCGTGCTGTAGGACACGACGCCGTCGTTCTTCGACAGCTGCGTGCGATCGCCAGGCGCGCCCATGAGCGCGACAGTGTTGCGATCGATGTTCTTCGTCAGATCCGCGCTGGCGACCCAGGTGTCCCCCCGGTTGTACGACTTGAACAGCCGGTTGCCGCCGAGCCACAGGATGCTGGGGTTGTGCGGCGAGAGCATGAACGGCGTGTTCCAGTTGAAGCGATACGTGTCGTTCGGGCCCGCGTTCAGCACGTTGGGCACCCCGCCGCGGCCGCCGCCCGGCGCCGCCTGCTGCTGCGGCGTGACTGCCGCCTCGCTCGTCGCACCCGTAGCGCCCTGACCACCCGTGGCACCCGTAGAACCTGTAGAACCTGTAGAACCAGAACCCGCGGAACCCGTGGAACCTGTGGAACCCGTGGCGCCGCGACCGCGCCCACCCGGCGGGCGCGGCCGAATACTCTGAGAGCCCCCCCTGCGCAGGTCGTAGCGGTTCGTGTTGCCGTCCTGCGACTCGGTGTACACGATGTTGTAGTCGGTTGGATCGACGGCGGTCTGGAAGCCGTCGCCGCCGCCGATGCCGAACCAGTCGGAGTTCAGGATGCCGCTGCCGCTGCGCGTCGCGCTTGGACCACCCCAGCTGCCGTTGTCCTGAAGGCCGGTGTAGACGTAGTACGGCCGCCGCATGTCGGCCGAGACCCAGTACGCGAGCGAGGTCGCCATCGTGTTGACGTAGTCCCAGGTCCTGCCCTGGTCCCAGCTGATGTTCAGGCCGCCGTCGTTGCCGATGAGGAGGTGCTTCGGGTTCTTCGGGTCGATCCAGATCGCGTGCTGGTCGACGTGGCCAGGCTCGCCGTTGCCGCCCGCCTCGTCCAGCGTGACGAACGTCTTCCCGCCGTCGAGCGATCTCGCGACCGGCAGCCCAGCGACGTAGATAGCCTTGTCGTTCGACGGATCGACGCGGATCTGGCTGAAGTACATCGGCCTCGAGTTGCAGTGGCTGACGAGCGTCCAGGACTTGCCCTTGTTCTCCGAGCGCAGAATGCCGCCGCGCGCCGGATCGAGGACGGGGACCACCGGGTTCGTTTGGCCCGCACCCCCTCGTCCGCCGCGTCCGAACCCACCGCCGGGTCCGCCGTTGTTGCACCAGTTGTAGCCGCCGCGCCCGCCTCCGCCGGCTGCGGCAGCAGGCGCCGCTGCGGCCGTGCCGCCACGGGCCGCCTCCGC
>CAYZBZ010000054.1:0-20135 GCA_964476725.1 uncultured Vicinamibacterales bacterium | reverse complement strand
GGTCCGCGCAGGACTCCTGTCCGTGGCCGTGCATCATCCGGCCCCACACACCAGACACTTGATCGTGAAGCCTGGCAGACGCGCTGATCCACGCGCAATGAAATACACGATCTACGAAGACCCGCTCAGCCACAAGTTCACACTGCTCCGGCTGCCGAATCAATTTATCGATGGCGACCATCTGCCGATTCTGCCGACGGAACGGTGGTTCGATCTTCTGATCAGTCGGGCTCGCGAGCCAGGCTCTTCATCCGCTGGAACTCGCGCTCGATGTCTCCGGTCAGCATCTTGAGCCGATCCACCGCGTAGACCATGAAGCGCACCGACTCCGCGAGCTCGACGCCTTTCGTGGCCCCTTCCTGGATGTCGGTGGCGCGCTTTCGCAGACCGGTGAGCTCACGTCGAACCGCGTCGAAGTCCACACTCATCTGTCGGCCTCTCTACGGCAATCGTGCGAGGAACGAAGAGGCTTATTCTAGACACGGAAGAACACAGAAAACACGTGTTCTGTGGCTTGAAGAGGCGCAGCGCGCAGCGATGCTCACGCGTCTGTCGGTGCGCGACGCCTTACGTGGCCTGCCGGCGATCGGGATCGGGCCGGGCCTGTCTCCGTCGACTACGTCCGGAGCGCCGTTCCTCTCTAAGGGCGACGTCCAGCCGTTCGGCCAGCTGTCCGAACGTATCAGCCGCGCGCCGCAGCAGCGAGTTTTCCTCCCTGAGACGGGCGAGCTCCTCCTTGCAGCACTGACACTTCTCAGTCATGCGCCGGGTACCTCCGCGGGGGGAACCGCGAATGCTGTGCATAACGCAAAATGTGTCACGAACGGCTGTGCTTCAAAAGTAGTGCCCGCTCGAGCGCCTCAGAAATGGCCCATGATTCCTGCATTCCTATTCGACATGTATCGTCTTGATGCAGCCGAAAACGAAATGGACTTGCGGAAACTGTCGCCGGCGGGTCCGAGATGCGTCCGCTGTCGCCCCCGAGTCCGCAACGGATGCCCATTTAATCTTCTCTGTTTGCTCCGTTCACTCTGTGGTGAACAACTGGCCGTTCAGTCCAGCGGCTTGATCCGGATGTTCTTGTAGTACACCGTGCTGTTGGGGTCGTGGGCCTGCAGCGCGATGGTGCCGCCCGCGCCGATCGTCCGTCCCGCTCCCTCCCGGCCGCCAGTCCCTTCCGCGGGTTGGGTCCACTGGACCGTCTGCTTGCCGTTGACGTTGACCGTGATCGTGTTGCCCTGGACGATGATGTGCTCGGTGAACCACTCGTCGTCTTTTGCGGGGGCTTCGGTGACGTCCTGCACGTGATACAGGCTGCCGGTCTTGACCGGGTCGCGCATGTACGAGTTGTTGACCTGGATCTCGAATCCTTTCCTCGGGAACCCGGTCTCCTGGAATTCGGTGAGGACGTAGACGCCGCCGTTCGAGTTCGCGCGCGTCATCACGTCGACCTTCAACTCGAAATTCCTGAAGGTGTGATTGCGGAGCTCGCCGTCGTAATAGGCGTGGCCGGCGGTGCCGTTGGCGACAATCGCGCCGTCCTTGATGGTGAACGACGCCGGGTTGACCACTTTCCACCCGGTGAAGTCCTTCCCGTTGAACAGGCTGGTCCAGCCAGGTTCGGTCGGCGCCACCTGAATCGCGATGGCGAGCAGCAGAGGGCAGAATCGGAGGAGAATGCTCATAATGGTGCGGAGTTTACCAGACCGGGCGGTGGTTTGATCCACCGGGCTCCGGGGGTTCCACCAGTTCCACCCCAGCGGAACCTTTTTTGCGTGCAGCACTACCGATGTTCCACCGCCCTCGTTTGAACCTCATCCATTCCGCGCTGGCCGGCCGCCCACGGGTGCTGACGACGCTCGTCGCGCTGCTCGCCCTGGCGGTGTTCCTCCTCGGCGGGTGGGCGGCGTGGTTCAGCTACGAGCTGACGGCCGGACTGCCCGGTCGCGCCGCGCTTCGCGCGATCGGCGACATGGCCCAGGCGACGACGATCCTGGACGGGTCGGACAAGACCGTCTTCACGATCTTCAAGGAGCAGCGGATTGACGTGCCGTTCGCGAAGATCTCGCCGAATCTGATTCGGGCGGTCGTCTCGGTCGAGGATCAGCGCTTCTACGAGCACAGCGGCGTCGATGCGGTTCGCGTCGCCGCGGCGGTCGTCAGGAACCTCCGGGAAGGGCGCCGGGCCGAAGGGGGCAGCACGATCACGCAGCAGCTGGCCAGGCAAAGCTTCCTGAGCCGCGACAAGACCTACCGGCGGAAGCTCAAGGAGGTCATCCTCGCGGCCTACATCGAGAAGATGTACGACAAGGACGACATCCTCGAGCTGTATCTGAACAAAGTGTATTTGGGCGACGGCTTTTACGGCATGGAGGCCGCCTCGCGCGGATACTTCGGCAAGTCCGCCAGCAACTTGAGCGTGGAAGAGGCGGCGCTGCTCGCCGGGCTGATCCAGTCGCCGTCCAGCTACGCTCCCACCGTCAACCTCGATCGTGCGATTGCCAGGCGCAACGTCGTGCTGCAGGCGATGGTGTCGTCCGGCGCCATCGATCAGAAGACCGCCGACCAGGCAAGGAAGGCGCCGGTCCGGCTGACGAACGGGCTCGAGATCAGGGAGACGTTCGGCCTGTACTTCAAGGAGCAGGTGCGGCGCGAGCTCGTCGATCGATTCGGCTGGCAGCGGGTCTACCAGGGGGGCCTCCGCGTCTACACGACGCTCGACCCGCAAATGCAACAGGCCGCCGAGAGGCTCGTGGAGAAAGGGCTGCAGGACGTCGAGCGGCGGCGCGGGTTTGCGCACCCGCGCCGGGGTGAGCAGCCGCCGGCGAAAGACGGCGAGCTGCCGCAGTATCTGCAGGGAGCGCTCGTCGCCATGGAGCCCGGCACGGGTTACGTACGCACGATGGTTGGCGGCCGCGATTTCTCGGAGAGCCGCTTCAACCGCGCGGTGCAGGCGAAGCGGCAATCCGGCTCGGCGTTCAAGCCGTTCGTCTACGCGACGGCGCTCGAGGCGGGCTATTCCCCGGCCAGCGTGATCACGCGGCTCAACGACCCGATTGAGACGCCGCAGGGCGGGTGGGTGCCGGAGGACGAGCACTCGAGCGCAAGCTCGATGACGCTGCGCACGGCGCTCCGCACCTCCAGCAACCGCGCGGCGGTGCAGCTCCTGAACGCCGTCGGGATTCAGAAAGCGGTTGGATACGCGCAGCAGCTCAATATCGGGACGCCGCCAAGCGTGCCCTCGCTGGCGCTCGGTTCGGGCGACGTCACGCTCATCTCGCTAACCGCCGCGTACAGCGCCTTTGCGGACCGCGGCATCGTGCGCCAGCCGGTGCTGATCCGCCGCGTCGAGGACAGCGACGGCCAGGTGCTTTACACGGATGCGGGAAAGTCTCATCGCGCCGTGAGCGAAGCCACCGCGTACCTGATGTCGAGCATGCTGGCCGACGTGATCAACGCGGGGACCGCGTACCGCGCGCGTCAAGCCGGCTTCGTGCTGCCCGCGGCGGGGAAGACCGGCACGACCAACGACTACGTCGACGCATGGTTCGTGGGATTCACGCCGCATCTCGTCACCGGGGTCTGGATCGGGTTCGATCAGCCGGCGACGATCATTGCCAACGGGTATGCGGGGGAGCTGGCGGTCCCGATATGGGCGGGCTTCATGAAGACCGCGACCAAGGGGGCGAAGCCCGACTGGTTCGAGCGCCCCTCGAACGTCATCGCGGCCAACGTGTGCCGGGTGTCGGGCCTCTTGCCGAACAGCGGCTGCGACACCGTGGAGGTGATGAACCGCGAGGGGGGCACGGAAACCCGGTCGATGGTGTACACGGAGTACTTCGTCAAGGGCACGCAGCCGAGCTCTCTCTGCCCGCTGCACCCCTCGCTGTCCTTCATCGATCGCCTGGCCGGGCTGTTCGGGGGCGGGCATCCGGACACTCCTCTGACGCCAGAACAGATCGGGCTGCCGCCGGCTGCCACCGGCACGACCGGCATCTTCGAACCGCCGGCCGCCGCGCCGGACCTCGGTGTCGAGGACAAGGACAAGGACAAGGACAACGACAAGAAGGATCCCAGCCTCGACGGGGCGCCGAAGAAGCGGGGCTTCTGGGCTCGCGTCTTCGGGAAGGAGGGCAGCAAGAGCGACAAGAAAGACGATGAGAAGAAGAAGAAACCGGGGACATGATAGGATTCCGCCGTCTGCCCCGTGCCATTCCGTAACATCACCGGCCATCGACATCTGCTCGAGCTGACGGCCCGTGCGGCGCTCCGCGGGACGCTCCCGCCGAGCCTGATCTTCGCCGGGCCCGAAGGGGTCGGGAAGCGCATGGCGGCGGTCGCGCTCGCGCAGCTGGTTAATTGCTTCAACGCAGCCGAGCCAAGCTCGACTGCGTTGAACATGTCCCGGATGCCCGAGCCAGGCTCGGGTGCGTTGGGTAAAGACGCCTGCGGTGTCTGTGCCTCGTGCAAGCGGATCGCGCGAGGCGTTCACGCCGACGTGCTGCTCGTCGAGCCTGGCGAGTCCGGATCGATAAAAATCGACCAGGTGCGGGACGCCATCGAGCGCACCGGGTACCGCCCGTTCGAAGGCCGCCGCCGCGTCGTGATCATCGATGATGCTGACGCGATCAACGTCGAGGCGCAGAACGCGCTGCTGAAGACGCTCGAGGAGCCTCCCTCGACGTCCACGTTCGTGCTGGTGACGTCGAGACCCGGCGTGCTGTTGCCGACCGTGCGGTCGCGCTGCCAGTGCCTTCGATTCGGGCGCCTGGCGCCGGCCGACGTCGCGGCGGTCCTGATGCGCGAGCATCAGTACGGCGAAGCCGACGCGCATGCGGCGGCGTCGCTGTCGGACGGCAGCATCGGCCGGGCGCTCGAAGGGGGATCCGAGGCGTTCGTGGAAGCGCGCGAAGCGGCAGCCGGGCTCCTCGAGACGGCGGCCGCCTCGGACGATCCGCGTCGCAGGCTCGAAGGCGCGAAGGCGCTGACTGGAGCCGCACGCGGAGGCAGCGATCGGGAAGAACTGGCGCGCCGGCTGCGCGCGCTGTCGTCGATTCTCCGTGATCTCGGTGTCCTGATTTCCCGCGCGGATGAGCGATGTCTCGCCAACGCCGACCTCCGGCCGCTGTTGCAGCGGCTCCGAGCGGCGTTCGACGGCGAGCGCGCCCTTCGCGCGTTTTCAGCGGTCGACCGGGCGCTCTCGGCGCTCGAGCGGAACGCGAGCCCGAAGATCGTCGCGGACTGGCTCGCGTTTCAGATCTAGCGTCCGCGGTCTTCGTGCATCTTCGGCCTAAAGCCTAAAGCCTAAAGCCTGAAGGCGAAGCAGTATGAACCGCGGTCCGGGTCGCACCGCTATATAGAGACCGACATGAGTTCCGGGCCCTCACGCCCGTCTATCAGTGTCAAGTTCACGCCGGTCGGCCGCACGTACTCTTTTCTGCTCCCCGATCTCGCGCTCGATGCAGACGGCGCAGCGGCTGGCCCTCCAGATACCGCACCCTCCCCACCACTTCCGCCGTCGCCGGGAGATGCCGTGATCGTGCAGACCGCCGAAGGGCGCGCGATCGGGACGGTCACGCGGACGGTGCACGAGCTCGCGGCGCGCAGGTGCCCGCCGGCGGACTCCGACCTGCGGGTCGTGCGCCGCGCCACGCGTGACGACATCGTCACCCGACTCAAGCAGCAGCAGCGCGAACAGGAGGCCCAGCGCATCTGCCTGATGAAAATCCGCGAGCGCGGGCTGGCGATGAAGCTCGCGCGCGTGGAGCAGTTGTTCGACGGCTCGCGGCTCATCTTCTATTACACCGCGGAAGGGCGCGTCGATTTCCGCGAGCTCGTGCGCGACCTCGCCGCCCATTTCCGCATGCGCATCGAGATGCGCCAGATCGGCGTGCGGGACGAGGCGCGCATGATCGGTGGTTACGGTTCCTGCGGACGTCCGCTCTGCTGCACGACGTTCCTCCAGACGTTCGAGCCCATCTCCATCAAGATGGCGAAGCAGCAGAATCTCAGCCTGAACCCGTCGAAGCTGTCCGGCATGTGCGGCAGGCTCAAGTGCTGCCTTCGTTATGAGCTCCCGAACGGCAAGGGGGTGAAGCACGGAGGATGCGCCGACGAAGGGGGCTGCGGCACCTGCAGCAACCCCACCGGACCTGGAGACACCGGCGGCGGATGTGGATCGTGCGGGTCGTCGGGCGGTTGCGGGTCCTGCGGATGACGGCGCGACCCCGTATCGGCATAACCGTCGGAGACCCGGCGGGCATCGGTCCCGAGATCGCGCGAAAGGCGGCGGCGGATCCGGCCGTCGCGGCCTGCTGCGACGTCGTGCTCTACGGGCCGTCCACCGAAGAGGCGCTGACCCGGTTCGAGCGCGGCACGGTATCGGCGGCGGCGGGACGGGCGGCCTACGATGCCATCGTGCAGGCCGTTGAGGATGCCACGGGTGGGCGTATCGACGCGATCGCCACCGCGCCCATCAACAAGGAAGCGTTTGCCGCGGCGGGACTGCCGTGGCGCGGCCACACGGAGCTCCTCGCGCATCTCACGGGGGCGCCGCGCGTCGCCATGATGTTCTACACGGAGTCGCTGCGCGTGGTCCTCGCGACCGTGCACATCGCGCTGGCGGACGTGCCCCGCGCCGTGACGCGCGAGACGCTCGAGGGCATCATCATGCTTGCGGCCGGCGAGCTGCCGCGCTTCGGCATCACGTCTCCGCGGCTTGCGCTGGCGGGACTCAATCCGCACGCCGGCGAGCACGGCGTCATCGGCCACGAAGACGATGACGTGCTGGCGCCCGCGGTGGCGGCGTGCCGGGCCCGGGGCGTCGCGATCGACGGCCCGTTTCCGGCCGACACGGTGTTCGTGCGCGCCTTGCGGGGGGAGTTCGATGCGGTGGTGGCGTGCTACCACGACCAGGGCCTGATTCCCATCAAACTGGTTGCGTTCGGCCGCGCCGTCAACGTCACGCTCGGACTGCCGATCGTGCGTACGTCGGTCGATCACGGCACCGCGTTCGACATCGCGGGCCGCGGCATCGCCGACCCATCGAGCCTGATCGAGGCGATCAAACTGGCTGCGAAACTCGCGTCAGCCAACGCGGATTCACCACAGAGGCAACAGAGGTAACGGAGATAATCTTTTTGATCTTCTCTGTTTGCTCCGTTAACTCTGTGGTGAACACCTTGGACTAAAATCTATAACGAACCTATAACCAATAACCTATAACCCGAGTAATGAAATCCGAGCGAGAACAGGCGCAGAAGAGCATCGCCGAGAACCGGAAGGCGTTTCATGACTACCACATCTTCGAGACGTTCGAGGCGGGCGTGGCGCTGCTCGGCACCGAGGTGAAGGCGATCCGCGAAGGCAACGTGAACCTGCGCGACAGCTACGCGAGCGTGGACGGCGGGGAGGTCTGGATCTACAACGTCCACATCAACCCCTACAGCCATCGCGGGTACGCGGACCACGAGCCTACGCGCAAGCGCAAGCTGCTCCTGCACCGCCAGGAAATCAGGAAGCTGATTGGGCGCACGGTGGAACGCGGGATGACGCTCGTCCCCACCCGGATGTATTTCAAGAACGGCCACGTCAAGATCGCGATCGGCCTGGCGAAGGGCAAGCAGGCGCACGACAAGCGCGAGACGGTCAAAAAGCGGGAAGCGGACCGGGAGACCCGCGCCGCGGTCAAAGAGCGGCAACGGTAGCGTCCGTGGTAGATTGAACCGTTTTCCCATCGGGAGGCATAGCAGCCATGAAAGGTAATCGCGCCGTTCTGACGGCCGTCGTCATCGTCGTTCTTCTGGTCGCGGGATGGTGGATGTTCAGGCGGACTGGCGGCGCCGCAGCCATCGATCTCCTCTCAACCTACGCGACAGCCGAGAAGAAGCCGGCGTCGGGCACGTTCGAGGTTGTCGACGTGGACCTCAACGGCGAGGAGAAGCGGGCCATCTTCACCGTGCCCCCCACCAGGCTCACCTGGAAGGTTCGGATTCCCGACGACGCGTGGCTGAAACTGTCGGTGGCGACCAAGCCCGAGACATGGGAGAAGGAGGGCGACGGCGTCCTGTTCTTCGTCGGCGTCTCTGACGGCCGCGCGTTCGACCAGCTCTTCACGCTGCACGTGGATCCGCACACCAACCCGGGGGAGCGTCGCTGGATTCCGGTGACAGTCGATCTGTCGGCGTACGCCGGCGAAGAGGTCGATATTGTCTTCAACACGCGCGCGAGCGCGCCGGGCAAAGTGGACGATCCGCGCAACGACCTGGCGCTGTGGGGGGCGCCGGAGATCGTCATTCGATGACCTCTGCGATCCGCACGCCGGTGCCGCTTCTCGACCTCGAGGCGCAGTACCGGCCGATGCGTGAAGAGATCCTGGCCGCCATCACGCGGGTCTGCGACAGCCAGCGGTTCATCATGGGCCCCGAGGTGGAGGCGCTCGAGCGCGAGCTGGCTTCGTACCTCGATGTTCGCGAGGCTGTCGCCGTCTCCTCCGGCACCGACGCGCTTCTCGCGGCCCTCATGGTCCTGGGGATTGGCGCCGGCGACGAAGTCGTGACGAGCACGTATTCGTTTTTCGCGACGGCTGGATGCGTGGCGCGAGTCGGCGCGACGCCGGTGCTCGTCGACATCGATCCCGTGACCTGCAATCTGGATCCGGCGGCAGTCCGCGCCGCGTTGACGCCGCGGACACGCGCGATCATCCCGGTCCATCTGTACGGGCTGTGCGCGGACATGGATCCCATCATGGACGCCGCCCGCGAACACGGCGTCGCGGTCATCGAGGATGCGGCGCAGGCCATTGGCGCGACCTATAAAACACGGCAGGCGGGATCGATCGGGACGATCGGCTGCTTCTCGTTTTTTCCCAGCAAGAATCTTGGCGCGTTTGGCGATGGCGGTCTGGCCACCACGAACGACGCGGCGCTGGCTCACGAGATCCGCCTGGTGCGCAATCACGGGGCCGAGCCGAAGTACTTCCACAAGCGGATCGGCGCCAACTTCCGGCTCGACGCGGTGCAGGCGGCCGTGCTGCGCGTCAAGCGTCCGCATCTGACGCAATGGACGGAGATGCGCCGGGCCAACGCGGCCCGATACGGGGCGCTCTTCGCGGCGGCCGGTCTCGTCGGACGGATCGCGCTTCCGGTCGAACCGCCGGACCGGCGGCACATCTTCAATCAATACGTCATCCGGGTCCCCGATCGAGACCGTGTCCGTGCGTTCCTGACGGAGCGCGGCATCGGCACCGAGATCTACTATCCCGTGCCGTTCCACCTGCAGGAATGTTTCGCCGGCCTCGGGCACGCCCGCGGCGATTTCCCGCACGCCGAAGCGGCCGCGGACTCGACGCTCGCGCTGCCGATCTACGGGGAGCTGACCGCGGACCAGCAGGCGGCGGTCGTCGGCGCCCTGGGCGATGCGCTGAAGTCCTGATGCGGGTCCTGATCACCGGCGCGCGCGGGCTGCTCGGCGCCGCGATTGTGCGGGAGTTCGGCGCCGTCGCCGAGGTGCGCGCGCTCGACCGGCAGCAGCTCGACGTGTCCGACGACGCCGCGGTGGCGGCCACGGTCGCGGAGGCGCAGCCGGACGTGGTGATCAACTGCGCCGCGTACAACGACGTCGATGGCGCCGAGCGGGAGGTTGAGGCCGCGCTGCGCGCGAATGCGTTTGGCGTGCTGGCGCTCGCGCGCGCCGCGAAGCTTGCCGGGGCCGCGCTGGTCCACTACAGCACCGACTTCGTGTTCGACGGCGAGACCACTCGTCCGTACACGGAGGAGGACCCGCCCAATCCACGCGGGCTCTACGCCGCATCGAAGCTGCTCGGGGATTGGTTCGCGCTCGGCGCGCCGCGTGGTTACGTGCTGCGCGTCGAGAGTCTATTTGGGGAGCCCGGCCCCGGAGTGACGCGGCGGGGAAGCCTGGCGGCGATCGTCGATCGGATCCGCAGCGGTGCGGAAGTGCTGGTGTTCGTCGATCGCACGGTCTCGCCGAGCTATACCGCCGACATCGCCGCGGCGACGCGTGCCCTGATCGAGCGCCGCCTGGAGCCCGGCGTCTACCACTGCGTGAACACCGGGTCCGCCTCGTGGGCGAGCATCGCGGAGGAGGCGGCGCGGCTGCTCGGCCGGCCTCTCAACATGAAGCCGCTCACGCTCGAGACCGCCGCGTTGACCGCTCCGCGGCCTCGCTACTGCGCGCTGTCGACGGCGAAGCTTGCGGCGGCGGGGATCGTCATGCCGCCGTGGCAGGAGGCGCTTGCGCGTTATCTCTCAATTCCCAAGCCCTAGCGTCATACTCACCACAGAGGCAACGGAGACAGCGGAGACAACCCATTCACGTCTCTGTTTGCTCCGTTAACTCCGTGGTGAATCAATCCCTAATCGCTCCTTGACCAGTCTCGCCACGCGAACGGCGATCGCCAGGCACGAGGTCAATCCGGGCGAGTCGATGCCCGACGCGTGAATCAGTGCGGGCTGATGCCGATCCGCGCGGATCATGAAATCAGCGAACGCCTCCTCGGGTGAAGACAGCTTCGGTCGGATCCCGCTGCCTCCGTACGTGATGTCATCGAGCGTCAGGCCAGGCAGCAGCAGCCGTGCCGGCTCGACGAAATCCTCGAGCGCCTGACGGTCCCGCTCGTAGTTGTCCTTCTCGGATTGATACTTCGCGGTCGGGCCAAGCAGGACGGCGCCGCCGGTCGTTTTCGTGAGGTGGACGCCGAGACCGTGTCCGGACTCGTGCGGCAGCGGATACACGAGCCCGTTGACCCAGTGGCGCCGGGACGGACGAAGCTCGGCGTACTCGCCGCGGACCGGGTAGATCGTGAACGACTCGCCGCCGAGCGCCGCCGACACGTCGTCCGCGTACAGCCCCGCGGCGTTCACGACCGTCCGCGCCGAGATTGTCTCACGTTCGAGACGCAGATCGAAGCCATGCGCGCGCGGTGTTCCATCGAGCACGCGTGCGCCGCGAAGAAGGATCGTGCCCTGGGACTCGGCGTGGCGCGCCAGCGCGCGGACGAGCGCCTCGGCTTCCACCCGGCCGGTCGCCGGGGACCATAAGGCCGCGCGTGCGTCCACGTGTGGCTCGCGCCGGCGCAGAAAGGCGAGGTCCACCATTTCAAGGCCGCGCACGCCGTTCGCCGCTCCACGCCGCGCCAGTGCTTCGAGTGCCCCAAGCTCGTTCTGCTCGGAGGCCACGATGAACTTGCCGCATTGATCGTGCGGCACCCCGTGCGCCTCGCAGAACGCATACAGCCGCTCCGCTCCTTCGATGCACAACTCTGCCTTGAGCGAACCGGCGGGATAGTAGATGCCCGCGTGGATGACCCCGCTGTTATGCGTGCTCGTCTCCATCCCCGGCTTCGGATGCCGCTCGAGAACGCAGACCACTCCGCCGTCCATAGACAGCTCGGCCGCGCAGGCCAGTCCCACGACGCCGCCGCCGATCACGAGAACGTCAACCTGCTCCATTACCCGGCCTGCTTGCGAGCGCGGACCAGCCGGCGCATGAAGGCCAGCCGCACGCGCAGCGCCAGATATACAAACGGAGACAGCAGGCGCGCCCGTGCGCTGGCATGTTTCGAGAACAGCCGGTACGCGCTGTCATGGAAGGCCACGAGCGACGCATCCGCGGCGTGGCGGCTGCTGCCCGCGCCGGTGTGGAGCACAGATACGGCGGGGTTGTGGACGACACTCCATCCGGCCTGCGTGAGGCGGCGGCAGAAATCGGCGTCCTCCCAGTACAGAAAGAACCCGTCGTCCATCCCGCCGACGGCATCGAACGCGGTCCGCCGGATGATCATGCATGCGCCCGACACCCAGTCGACGGCGATCGGCGAGGTGTCGGTCCGGTTCGTCGCTTCGAGGGTACGGCGCGAGAGGGGATTGCCGGGAAACACGCGCGTGAGCCACGAGCTGCGGCCCGCAATGCCTGTTGTGAAGTCGGGGAAGCCCCGCGCCGAGGCCTGGATACTGCCGTCGCTGTTGCGGATCCGCGGTCCGGCGGCACCGACGTCGGGATGTGCGTCCATCCAGTCAGCCAGCGAGCGGCAGATCCCGGGATCGGCGATCGAGTCGGGATTGAGGAGCAGAAGGTAGGGCGTGCGGGTCGCGCGGGCGCCGCGGTTCACACCGCCGGCGAAGCCTTCGTTGGCCCCGACGCGCAGCAGCTCCACGTGGGGAAACTGCGCGGCGATCGCGTCCGCGGACGAGGGATCGCTGAGTTGATCGACGACAATCGCGTGCGACTCCGGATCCGGCGGACCGAGCGACGCCAGACACTCACGCAGTTCGACGTAACTTCGATAGTTGACGATGACGACCGCAACGCGCGCGGCCGCTGGCCCGGTGCTCACGCCGCATGATAGCAAACGCCGCCCTACGCTCGGCGCGGGGCCGGACCTGAAGGTCTGGCCTACCGCACCCTCACCCTGACAGTCTTCGCGGGGATGAATCCCTGCGTGACCGTGCTCCACGCGAACACCGCCACATCGTAGTCGCCGGGCGCCAGGCCCGAGACGGTGATGCCGTAGCCGCTCTTGCGGAACCGGTCACCGTAGATGGCGCCGACGTCCGGCCGTGCGCCTCCGAGGGTTGCCGTGCCGGCGAACACGGGCTCGTCACCGGTCAGCGGATACGCCCAGACATGGATCGCGTCGATGCCCGTGTCCATGTCGGCATCGAGATCCGCCGCCCATCCGGCCACCACGAACGACTGGCCGAACGTCCGGCTCACGGAATCCGCCGGAGAAGGCGTGTCGATGACCACCTGCGGACCGATCCGTCCGCTGCCTTTCGGGTTGAGGATGATGCGCACCTGGCGATCACCGTCAGGGCCGCTGAACACGAAATCGTAGGCGCCCACAAACGCAACGCCGGGCTGCCATCTGAAGATGCCGTCCGCGTCGAGGCCGGCGCCGACGGGTAGTGGCTGGACACCGTTCGCCGTCACCAGCGCAGCGCTCGTCGCGCCTGCATACAGCTCGATGCGATCGAGCTCCTCAGCCTGCACCACGACAATCCCAGTCGCGTTCGGGCGATAGGTGCGCCATGGCGCGGTCAGATCGAAGCCGCGCCGGCCGACGAGCGGCGTGACCACCCGACTGACCGGACTGGCGGCGCCCTCCAGTGAGGATTCTGAAGCCACGGCCGCAGCGGTGATCGGCGTACCATTCGCGACCGTGAAATACCGGCTGCCGATACCCGCGGCGCCCCCCTGGTTGTCCGTCACGGCCCAGGCGATCGTGTGCACGCCGTTGGCGAGCGTGGTGGTGTCGAACGTGAACACGCCGAGCGCACGGCTGATGCCACGGTACTGCGCCGCCGGGAAGAGCGCCGTGAGATCGGATCGATTGGTCCAGCCGCTCGGGCTGCCGACCGGCACACCGTCGATCACGACCTGGACCGTGCCTCCGCCGGGAGGATCCGCTCTGCGCGGAGATCGCGAGAGCACCCAGCCGAAGTTGTTCACGACGCCGCTGACGGTCTGCCCCTGTGTCGGCGTGTCGATCGCGCCGAACGGGGTCACGGCACTCGCGTTGGCGCAAGTGATCGTCTTCCAGCCGAGCTGAGTCGAGTGTCCGTCGGCATCGTCGGCATACGCGTAAAGGGTGAACGTCCCATTCCCAAGATTCGGAAGGAAGTTCGTCAGCATCAGGTAGCCCCAGCCTGCACGGTCCTTCTGTGGTGCGGAGGGGAACATCAAAGCAATGTCGGGGCGGGCACCCGGCACCAGCGGCGCATCGCCGATGTACACGAGCGTACCTGCCGGCTCACCGGCGACGGGCGCACGCAGAATTCGAACCCGTGTCACTCCGCCATCATCCAGGGCCCAGCCCGTTACGGCCACGGATCCGGTGAGACCCGCCGCGTTTGCGGTGGGCGTATCAAAGCTTCCGTACGGGGGCGCGGCCGTCGGGGCGGCAGCGGTCGCGGATACCTCGTTTGACGGCAGACTCCTCACTCCCGCGGCCGTATAGGCCTGTACGCGGAAGTAGTACGTCCTGCCGGCGATGGCTGTCCCGAACGTCCACGCCGTCTGGGCGCCGACGTCAATCGTCTGATCGGTCCGGCCCGGCGCGCTGCCGACGAGAACGACATAGCCGATGACCTCGGGTTCCGTGTTGGCGTCCCAGGCGAGCGAGATTGACGCCGCACTGGCCTTGGTGGCGAACAGCAGGGTAGCCAACAAGACCGCGGTGCAAAGGCGTGGGTTCAGCATAGGACTCCTTGACACGAGGGATATCCGGTCAGAAGCAATGGCTATGCCGGAGCGGCGTCTCGCTGGAATCGCTGAAAACAGGCTATAAATGTGTGGATCGGCGGGAAGGGCTCAGGCCAGCGGAGCGGGAGGCGTTACCAGATCTGGCCTGCGGATCTCACTTGCTGCCGGACCGGCGGGCACAAGAAAGGCCGCCACGGGTTTGCGTTCGTCGCGCTGTCCGTCGCGATGTTCGGAATGACCGTCGGGGCGCTCATCGTGTATTTATGCCCACGGATCTTCATCCCCGCGCGCCTCCATCGATGGCTCGCTGTCGCGGCCCTGGCGCTTCCCGTCGCGATGGTGCTGAACTTCCTCACACAATTGAGCGTGCCCTTTCGGGTCCATCCCTCGATCGTGGCGATCGAACGCGGTCGGTTTCACCTACGCTGTGATAGCCGTCCCGCTCGTCGTCAGCGGCATCGTCGTGTGCCTGTCATTGACCAGTTTTCCGACACGAGTGAGCAGATTCTACGCTGCGGATCTTGCCGGCGCGTGTGCTGGCCGGAAGGCCCTGGCAGGTCGCGGCGACATCCGGCCGCGCCCTATCGACGAAGGAGCCGTTGCCGATGTAGACAAGCGATCCCGACGGTTCGCCCGCCACGGGCGCGGAAAATCCGACCGGATGCGTACGAGTGCGGCGTTGTTGAAGGTGCCCGTGACCGAGCTGTGCGGTAGACACCCAGGCGCCCGAGAGGTTTCCAGCGGCCGAGACCTCCGCGGCCATCAACCGGATGTCCGTGACAGGGCTGTTCTCCATCTCGCGGATGAGGTCGGCGCCGCTCTGATCGCCAAGGCGCGCCAGGGATGCGGCCGCCATCATGCGGACCGGCGGCTCCGGGTCCTGAAGCGCTCGCCGCAGCTGGGGAATCGCTTCGACGGCGCCCAACTGGCCCAGCGCACGCGCGGCCGACATTTTCGGTGGCAACGGCCGGGCAGCGTCCAGCGCAGCAGCGATTGTGGCGATCTACGCGATCGGCTTCACCTACGCGGTGATAGCCGTCCCGTTCGTCGTCAGCGGCATCGTCGTGTGCCTGTCATTGACCGGTTTTCCGTCACGAGTGAGCAGACTCTACGCCGCGGATCTTGCCGGCGCCGCCGTCGGCTGCGTGCTTCTGATCCCTGTATTAGACTACTCGGACGGGCCGACGGCCGTTCTATGGGTGAGCTTCCTCGCGAGCCTGGGAGCGATCGCTTTCGCAGGCGCGGCTGGCAGGCGGATACGCAGCGCCGCCATTGCGGTGTCGGTGTTGCTCCTGATCGCCGCCGCGGGAAACACCGGGCGGCCGCGTTGACGCCCTGGCTGTGGGGAGTCAACGGGGCCGCGTCCGTGCTGGCCTCCGTGCTGGGCGTCTGCATTGCACTGGGCTGGTCGATTTCGGCGGCGTTCTACGCAGGCTGCGTGGCCTACATCGTCGCGGTTCTGGCCTTCGTGCGGGCCTCGCGTGAGATATACTGACCGACCTTTACGCCATGACCAAGCGCGCGCTCATTACCGGAATTACCGGCCAGGACGGATCGTACCTCGCCGAGCTCCTGCTCGACAAAGGCTACGAGGTCTACGGCGTCGTCCGCAGGGCCAGCAGCACAAACTACTGGCGGATCGAGCACCTGCTCGATCGCATTCACCTGCGCCCCGGCGATCTGCTGGATCAGTTGTCGCTCATCAAGGTCATCGACGAAGTCCGCCCCCAGGAGCTCTACAACCTGGCGGCCATGTCGTTCGTGCCCGCGTCGTGGGATCAGCCTCTGTTGACCGGGGAGTTCAACGCCCAGGGCGTGACGCGCGCGCTGGAAGCGGTGCGCCAGGTCGATCCCTCGATTCGTCTTTACCAGGCATCCTCGAGCGAGATGTTCGGCAAGGTCCGCGAAGTGCCGCAGACCGAGCTGACGCCGTTTTATCCGCGCAGCCCCTACGGCGTCTCCAAGGTCTTCGCGCACTACATCACCGTGAACTACCGGGAGAGCTACGATCTGTTCGCGGTGTCGGGGATCCTCTTCAATCACGAGTCGCCGCGCCGCGGCCTGGAGTTCGTGACGCGCAAGGTCACTGACGCTGCGGCGCGCATCAAGTTGGGTATCGCGGACTCGCTCGCGCTCGGCAACCTCGATGCGCACCGCGACTGGGGCTTTGCCGGAGACTACGTGCGGGCGATGTGGCTGATGCTGCAGCAGGAGCGCGCGGACGACTACGTCATTTCGACCGGCGAGAGCCATTCGGTCCAGGAACTCGTGCAGGTGGCGTTCGACCAGGTCGGGCTCGAGTGGCAGAAGTATGTGCGGCTGGATCCCAAATTCCTGCGACCCGCGGAGGTCGATCACCTGATCGGTGATTCGTCGAAAGCGCGGACCGCGCTCGGATGGAAGCCCGAAGTCGATTTCTCCTCGCTCGTCCGCATGATGGTGGACGCGGACCTCGCGCGGCTTTCCCGCGCCCCGACGACGCCTGCGGGCGTCGAGTCGCGCTAGCAGCCCGTGGTGAATCTCGTTTCTACGGCTGGGGCTCTCTTGCGGCTAATCGAAGGGCGGCGCGAATGGGCTCCGAAAGCGCAATCTCGCCAGCCGATCCGGTCGTTGAAATGCCGAACAGGCGCACTTGCCCGAGCTTCAGGTCCTCAACCCGAAGGTCCAGTGCAAAGGCGGCGTCCGGCGATCTCGTCAAGCTGAGCGCCGCGTCGACGTCCGGTCGATGTCCTCGAGGGGTTGTGAACGCTATTGGGGTGTCACCGGCGAACGCCGCTACCGACCGCAGTGTGCGCAGGGTCTGACTGTCCACCGCCCAACCGTGCAGCGTCACGCCGTTCGGATGGCGGTCGGCGCGATCGACATTTCCGACGATGTGAGGGCCGATGGCGAACTCCCGGCCGGATGCGGTTGTCAGGGTTTCGCCGCTCGCATCCCTTCTGATCTGCAAGCCCGTTGTGAAATCCGAGCCGATTGCTGCGAGACGGGCGGGTGATGCGCCACGTTCCACGATCAACACCTGCAGGCGATTCGATCCGTCGTGCAGTGAATCTTCGGAAAGCAGCGCCGCAAAAAAATTGGGGGCTCCGTACCAAGGCGCGGTCTGCGTGACGGCCCGGATGACTCCGTCAATGGCAATCGCAACTGTGAGCGGGCCCGTCCGCCCTCCATCGTCCTCGATCCGCCCGTGCACGAGGGCCGGGATCTGCCCTGAATTGCGGCGGACATCGGCGAAGGAGCGGAAGTTGTCAGACAGCACCAGGACGTCGGACGGCGCGTCGACCACGTCGAGCTCCGCAAGCGGACGTCCCACCAGCTCGTTCCCCTCGGACTTGCGACGCGAGGCGGAAGCGGCAGCGTCGCGTGCGGCTGCCCGCACGTCGAAAGCAGGAAGCGCGCCGACTCCCGTCCCGCGATACTCGAGGAGATCACGCGCAGGGAAACCGCTCGAGAGAAGGGACTGCCCGTCGCTGCGCCAGCGAAGCGGGGTGCCCAGCACATCTGCGATCGTGGGCAGGATGTCAACGCCGGACCCGCGCCGCTCGTCGACCACGCCCGCCGTCTGTGACGGCAGTTTGAGAAAGATCGGCGCGGCGAGCAGCTCAGTGTAGTTCGTAGCGGTCAGGCTTCTGTGATGGTCGCCGGCTCTGAAGGCGGCGCCGTGATCCGAGGCGATGACGATCAGTGACGGGTCGTACATGCCGCGTGCGCGCAAATGGGTGACGAGCTCGCCGAGCAGCGAGTCGACGAAGCGCACTTGCGCGACATGGCGGTCGCGCCCGGTTTCGACGAGCGAGGAGTCAGTCGTCCATTGGCCCTCGCCCGTCAGGCCCGCGGTCAGTCCGCCATGAGGATATCGGGCACCCGACGGCAGGAACTCGTACGGATCGTGGGGCAGCAGAAGGTGACCGAAGTGCAGCCGTGCCCCGCCGGGTTCGATGCTGTTGATGAACTGCCGGAACATCTGCGCGCGATCGAGGGCCACGGCCGCTGTTACGAGTTTCGACAGGTCAGCCTCCGTCGGCGCGGCGACGGCCGGTGCCTGGCGAGTGCCGCCGAACCCTTTCCACGCGAACGCCAGCGGCGGAAGGGAACGCTCCGCCAGCTCCCGCGGCGTGATCAGGTGAAGATAGAGGATCCAGAGGTCGGACGTGAGCTCCCGCGAGTCAGCGGTCGAGCCCGAGTCGTCGCAGAGATCCGTCGGGCACAGCCGGCTGATCGGCTCGAGCACGTTCATCGCGTACGACCCGCCGAGCCAGGTGAAGAGGTTCTGCGGATGGTCCGCGGCGATGGGCAGCTTGCCGGATGTGCCGTCTGCGGTAATGCCGCTCAGAATGGACGGCAGCGCGACGGGGGTGAACGGATCGGCGGAGACAGCGTTCGGGAACCACGTGGCGCTGTCGGCGAGCGCCGCGAAGTTGGGGAAGCGCTCCCGGTCGATGGCGCCTGACCGGTCCAGCAGCGAAAACGTGTCGAGCTCGTCGAAGATGACGAACACCACCGGCGGCGTGCGCCGTACGCCGGTAACATCGCGCGCGGCCTCGCGCGGGAAGGCGAGTCGCCGTACGGGCGTCGCTGTCACGAACACGAGCGGGAAGATGAGAACCGCGGGCGTGAGCACGGACAGGAATGTTCCAGCTGCCGTCGCGCGGTACGCGAGAAGCGCCAGGGCGCCAGCCGCCACGCTCAGGGGAACAGCCAGCCAGGCCGGACGTTGATTCAGCGTCCCCGCCACGACGAGGGCGACCAGCAGGAAGAGCATCGTGCGATGCGCCACGGTCGACGTCCGGGTGCCTGCGAGTCGAGTCGCTTCCACGAGCAGCACCACGAGCAGCGGAATGACGACGGAGAGCGCGATCACGAGCACGCCGATCGTGGCCGGTTCGGCGCGGTGCGCAACCAGGAACTCCGGATGGCGGCCGAGCAGGTCGTAGAGCGGCTGCGCGACGGCGAAGCTGCTGAGGGTGAAGAGGTGGAGACGCAACGGCCAGGCGGAGGTCATCGACTCAGGACCTGTCGTAGATGAACAGCCGCCGGCCGGCGGAGGAAACCGTCGTCGTGCTGACGATCCGCGCGTGGCGTCGCAGTGCCATCCCGAACGCCTCTTCACTGTAGGCGGCGAAGATGTCCTCGCGCGACGCGAGCATCAGTTGCACCGTCGGGTCATCCTTCTGAACGAACTCGATCATCCCTTTCGGCGCCAGCGTGGTCAGCCAGGCCGCGATCTCGTCGAGCGGGACGTTTCGGCCGATGGCGAGATGGTGGATGAAGGCGAGGGCCAGCAGCGCGTCAGCCGGTCCGCGGGCGGCGAGGCCGGTGCGTTCCGCCTGGTTCCATCCCTGGTCGGGGCTCGGGTTGGCCGCGTCGAGGAAGAGCGGCAGGAACTTCAGGTTCTGCGCGCTGGCGCGTGCAAATGCGCGCTCGAGCGCGCCGTGATCCGCCTCGAAACCCACCACGAGCCCGGCGCCGCTCTTCAGCGCGCGCTCTGCGTATTCTCCCGTGTTACAGCCGAAATCCCACAGTATGCGCGGCCTCGACTCCGAGACGAACCGTTCCACGAAGGCGTGCTTTGCCGCGTGTTCTTCCCCCGCGTACGTGTGCGTCGTGTCGTAGCCGCTCCAGATGGTGTGCGCATGTCCCCTCGGCTCGAGGCGTGCGATCCAGCGGCGGAGCTGATCGACCATGCCTTTGTACGCCGCGCGGGGCAGCGGGCGCTTCGGCCGCGCGACGGGAGCGGTGGATGCACGTTCAACCACCCGTGCTTCGAGTCGCGCCGGCAGGGTCACCTGGCTGAACACGTTCCACGACAGCTTGCGTATCAACGGGAGCAGCGCGTTCAGCTCCGTAGTCGGGATGCCTTCCAACGCGCCCCTGTACCACGCGTTGTGCGGAACCCCGATGAGCGCTCGCAG
>CAYZBZ010000053.1:0-20497 GCA_964476725.1 uncultured Vicinamibacterales bacterium | reverse complement strand
GATGCGGCGAGAACCGTCTTCACGTATGGCATTAGGAAGCGGAGAGTCGGCGGACCGAAGCCTTGACCTGGACTACCGGCGGTGCTCACCGGTGATCACTGGACACCGACTTTCAACGCGACGATCGTGTGGTCGTGAGCTAAATCCGTCAGATAACTGTTCAACCTGCGGTCGAAAATGTCCTCGGAGGTAATAATTGACCCATGCATTGGGAGATCCTGCTCGAGCAGCCGATCGCCGCAGTCCGGCGCAAGGGTCGTTTTATTGTCGCAGACCTGCAGACGCCTCACAGAGTGCTCAGTACGTCGGCGAAGAACGGCGGGCAGTCGGAGCATGTACGTCATCTGGTCAATCATCAGAGCTGCGAGGGTAAGGGGCACGACACTCGATCGCGATCGCTCGCTGAGCAGGGACAGGAGGCGTACCACGATACGGTCTGCGCCGAAATAGGCATCACGTCTGCCGAAGCCGCGGTGATGGGTACCGCCGCCAACATGAGTTATGCAGCCCTGGCGTCCGAGCGTGACGAGGATGTCGAGGTCACGGCAATCGTTACTGCGGGCGTGCAGACGAACGCGACCTGCGCCGGTGATCCAGCGAGTTGGCGCGAGACACGAGACGGAATCGTCAAGGTTCCTGCGGTCGCTGGTACCATCAACACGATCGTCCTGATCAATCAACCAGTGACGCCGGCGGCACTGATCCGCCTCGTAGTCACGATCACGGAAGGGAAGAGCGCCGCCCTGCAGCGATTAGCGGTGCCGAGTTGCTACTCGAAGGATCTGGCAACGGGCACCGGTACTGATCAATTCTGCCTCGCCGCGCCGCTCCACGGAGTCCCGCTCACTTCCGCGAGCCCACACATGAAGTTCGGGGAGATCGCGGGCCTGGCGGTTCGGCGCGCCACTCTTGAGGCACTCCGGTGGCAGAACGGCCTCGAACCGAGCTACACGCGCAGTCTGTTTCACGCGCTTGGGCGCTATGGGCTGAGAGAGCAGACCGTCTTCGACGATCTCGCGGGTCTTCTCGAGCCAGGCGATCTCGAGTTGCTTCGCCACAACAGCAAAGCGGCGTTTTACGAGCCGCTCGTCGGTGCTGCCGCTCACGCGCTTGCGGCCGTGCTCGATCGCGTGCGGCATCAGACGCTGCCCACCTCCGTGCTCCCTGACGCCATCGTCCAGCAGGCCGCCACGCTGGCTTCCAGTCTGGCCGCGCAGCCGCATCGGTGGGCGGAGTTCCGAACACGGCTCCACCAGAACGGAGCGTTCGAGCCCAAGTCCCTGGTGCTCGCGGCCATCGCGCTTGGCTGGAGCGAGAAGTGGCGAGCGAGTTAGTCGCGCTGCTTGCCGGACATCCATTCGCGCTGGGTATCGCGGTCCTTGCCGATTTGGCTGTCGGCGATCCCCCCTATCGCTGGCACCCCGTCCGACTAATTGGTCACACGCTCACCACAGCGGAACGCTTGCTTCGGCGTCTTGGTGCTGATGGCTATGGCGGTGGCATTGCGCTCTTCGTGCTGCTTGCGATTATCTGGACCGGTGGCCTCTCGGCTCTGGTCCTTGTGGCAGGCCTGCTCGCGTATTGGTTTGGCTGGCTGATCCATGCTTTCGTCGTCTACAGCCTGCTCGCGCTCGGCGACTTGGTCCGGCACGTGTGGCGTGTCGAGCAGGCGTTGACACGCGGCGACCTCGATGCTGCGCGTGCTGCGATCGGCCATCTCGTTGGCCGCGATACCGATCCGATGGACGAGGCCGCGTGTCGGCGCGCGGCCATTGAGAGCCTGAGCGAGAACCTGACGGACGGTTTTACGAGCCCATTGTTCTGGTATGTGCTCGGCGGCCTGCCGGCGCTCGTGCTGTTTAAGGTCGTCAGTACCATGGATTCGATGGTCGGCTACAAGACGCCGCGCTACCTCGCGTTCGGCTGGTGCGGCGCGCGTCTTGACGACGTGATGAACTACGTACCGGCGCGGCTCACGTGGCTGCTGATAGCGGCGCTGGCGGCCCTGTTGCCACGGTATTCGGGGCGGAAGGCGCTCGTCGTCGGTCTGCATCAGCATTCCGTGCTACCTGGGCCCAACTCAGGATGGAGCGAAGCGGCCACCGCCGGCGCCATGCAACGAAAACTCGTCGGTCCGATCTGGATGCAGCAACATCTTGTGACCAACACTTGGTTGGGCGATGCGTCAGATCCCCCCGTGCAGACACACGCCGACATGATCAGGGCCGTCGGACTGGTGGCCTTGACCGGCATCGTCGCTGCGGGGCTGGCGATCGGTGCACTGATCGTGCTAACGTCCTCGTTGCCTTAGGTGCCCACGACGGGCCTAACAGGGAAGTCCGGTGCAAGTCCGGCGCGGTTCCGCCACTGTGAGTGAGGGATCTCGCTTCAATAACCACTTAGCGTCCATACGCTGGGGAAGGTGAAGCGAGACGCGACAATTCGAGTCGCACCCTCCGAGCCAGGAGACCTGCCAAGGCGATAGTTGCGTCTTCTGCGGAGAACAGAAACCATGCGCCACCCTGCCTCACCGTTCGCCCTCCTTCCCCTAGATTCTCGGACGCGCATCTCGCGTTAACCCCTTAGCGCGCTTCGGGCCACGCGCGTCGCCGGCTGTCTTGGCAGCGCCGCGCGCAGGTCCTTCGCGCCTTTGTGCTTTTCATGAGACGCCATTTTGTTCGCGCGTTCAGCGGAGCGACGATCGTTGCGTGGCTGCTGCCCATGGGCATGCCCGCGTCATCGGTGTCAGCGCAGGCCACCCTCACCGAGCGGGCGTTGACTCCTGTGCAGACGCCCACGATTCTGCTCGTCGGCGGACCGGCCCCGCTGTGGTCCCAGATTGTTTCCGAGTACGAGCGCCGGTATCCGTCGAATGCCGTCGCGTGGGACGTGGGCACGAGCCAGTCGGGCCAGGGTGATCAGGCGGATCTCGTCTTTGCCTACTATCCGACGCAGGAGCAGCTTCGCGGCACGCTGCGGCTGTCGATCGCGCGTCGGTTAGGATTTCCCACGGAGTTCGTGGCGGCTGTCTGGAAACAGCCGATCGATCACGACGCAAGCGCGCGGGCGTCGGCCTATCTCGACGAAGGCGGCCTGGAAAACGGCGTCCGTCTGCTCGCGTATCTCTTTTCACTTGTCCGGCCGGATGCACCGGTCGTCGCACCTCCCATCGCAGGTCCGCAAGCCGGCATCTATCACCCGGGCGCGGAAGGCGTCTTCTCCGACTACGACAGCTATCGAGAGTGGTGGCAGCACGCGACGAGTGCCACGCGCTCGAATTCAGACCCCACGCCTGCCGCTGTGGCTGTGTCGTTCTTTAGCACGTCGCTACGCGGACGTGATCTGGCCGCGGTGGACGCGACTGTCCGCCGGCTGGAGGCGCGAGGGCTGATGCCCGTGGCGGTGTTTGGGTATCCGCTGGACCGGTTGACCCCGCTGCTGCAATCGCACGGCGTGTTTCAACCGGAGATCGCCATCGCGCTTAATGCCACGTTGTCGTCGCCCAAGGATGCGGAGATTTACGCCGGCTGGGGCATTTCAGTGTTGAACGGACTGGTGACACGGGAATCAGACGCTCAGTGGCGAGCCAATCCGAAGGGACTCCCGGCAGACCGTCTGACGGCGCACCTGAGCTTTCCTGAACGGTCCGGCTTGGTCGCGCCGACGCTTGTCGCCACGACAGAAACGGACGCGAACGGCGTCACGACCACGCAGCCGTTCATCCCTGGCATCGACGCGCTGCTCGAGCGGTCGCAGCGCATCCTCGCACTGCGATCGACACCCAACACGGACAAGCGAGTCGCTCTGATCTACTACGACAATCCGGCGGGCAAAGGGAACATCGGCGCGAGCTATCTGCAGGTCTTTCCAAGTCTGCGCAACATCCTGGCGGGACTTGCAGGCAACGGGTACGACCTCCCGGAGCCGCTGCCGGACGAGGCCACACTGCGGCGCCTCCTCGAACTCAACGGCCGCAACGTGGAATTGTGGGCCGAGGGCGAGACGCAGCGGATGGCCGCAGCGCGGGGTATCGCCTCAGGCATGGTGCGATGGCCGGTGGCGGCGTACCGCCGCTATTACAACGAACTGCCTGTCGAATTTCGTGCTTCAGTGGAGAAAGTCTGGGGCGCGCCGGAGCGGTCGCAGTTGATGACGGCGGACTGTCGAGAGGGACGCTGCCTGTTGTTACCGGTCCAGCAGCAGGGGCAGGTCCTGCTGGCGCCGCAGCCGCTACGGACCACGTTCGAGCAGGCCAGCGATCCCAGCCACGAAAAGGTGACGCCGCCGCCGCATCAATACATCGCATTCTACCTGTGGCTACAGCATGAGTGGAGAGCGGACGCCCTCGTCCATCTCGGGCGGCACGGGACGCTGGAGTGGCTACCTGGCAAGCAGACGGCGCTCGCGCCGGAGGATGCGGTGTCGGTCCTCCTCGGCGGCCTCCCCAACTTCAATGTCTACGTCATGGACGGCGGTGGTGAGGCCATCCAGGCCAAGCGCCGCGGTCTCGCCACGCTGATCAGCCATCTGACGCCAATGATCTGGAGGGCCGGCGGGCGCGCGGATCTCGAGACGCTGCACCAGTCGTTTCATACGCTCATGGATCGGGCCGACGAGCTCTCTCCAGAGATCGCCGCGGAGTACGAGCGTGTGACCCGCGCCGAGGTCGTGCGATTGGGATTGGATCGGCAGCTGAACCTGGACATGCACGCGGATGTGAGGGCTATGGCGCCGGCCCTTCATCGGTTCCTGCACGACATCGAGAATGCGCCCGTCCCCGCGGGATTGCCGGTGTTCGGCCAGTCTCCTCGGGAAGACCAGCTGCGGGAAGCCGTGAGCGCGTACCTGTTCGCAGCATTTCCGCGAACCATGCACGATGACGTCGAAGCCCAGGTCCCGGCATGGGCCGAGGCGTTCCTGGCAGGGCCGGACATCGATTTGGATGGCCTCAACCCGGAGACCGCCGCGGTACTGACGCGCGTTCGCGACAGTCTCCAATCCTGGGTGCAGCTGTTGCGGGAGAGCGGGCGGGCAGAGATGGAAGGACTCCTGGCCGCGTTGCGCGGGGCGCATGTGCCGTCGCGCCTCCTGGGCGATCCGCTCCGCAAGCCGGAGGCGCTGCCGACCGGCGGGAATCTGCATGCAGTGGACTCCGCGCGGATACCGACAGAAGCGGCCTGGCGCGTCGGCCAGAAGATGGCCGATGAATTCCTCGAGCGCTATCGCGCCGGTCATGGCGTCCCGCCGAAGCGCGTCTCGCTGGTGCTGTGGTACGGCGAGACCGAGCGGCAGCAGGGGGCGATGGAGAGCATGGCGATGGCCCTGCTCGGCGTGCGGCCGATCTGGAATCAACAGGGAATGCTGGAAGACCTGCAGCTCATCGAGCGCGAGGAGCTGGGTCGCGATCGCGTGGATGTGGTGTTCACCGTCTCGGGCAACTATCGCGACGGATTCCCCGACAAGCTGCAACTGCTCGATCGCGCGGTTCGCCTGGCGGCTCTGTCGGCGGACGGTATCGTCGCGGCTCGCGATCGCGAGCTGGCGGCAGCCCTGGAGGTTCAGGGGATCGATCCCGAGGAAGCCGCTCGGCAAAGTCGGACCCGTGTCTTCAGCGCGAAGCCCGGCGCCTACGGCGTCGGCGTTCAATACCTCGTCGAGAAATCGGGCGGGGGAGACTCGGCCGACCAGATCGCCGCCCTGTATACGGCGAACATGGGGTTCGGATATTCAGCCGACCGGTGGGGCACGGCGAGCGGCGCCGCCTTCAGCGCCAATCTTCGATCGATCGATGCCGTGCAGTTTTCGCGCTCTTCGAATCTCTACGGCTCTCTCGACAACGACGACACCTATCAATATGTCGGCGGACTGAGGACGGCCATCACGCAGGCTGCTGCTCGCGCTCCAGAGGTGTACCTCCACGATCTGCGGCAAACCGGTACCGAGAGGATGGTGTCGCTGCGGGAGTGGCTGGCCGTGGAGCTCCACTCACGCCAGTTCAATCCCGCGTGGATTCAGGAGATGCAGAAGTCCGGCTACGCCGGCGCGCGCGAGATGAGCAAGGAGATCGAGCATCTCTACGGGTTCCAGAAGACGACGCCCGATCACCTGGATGCCCAGACGTGGCAGACGGTGATGGATGTCTTCGTGAAGGACAGCTATAGCCTCGGACTGAAGCGATTCTTCGAAGAACAGAATCCGCACGCCAGGCAAACGGTGCTGGCGAGGCTCCTGGAGATCGACCGGCAGGGCATTCAACGCTTCAGTGCGGCTGATCGGCAAATGCTGCTGACCGAGTACGCCCGCAGCGTCGCGACGGACGGTGCCGCATGCAGTGCGCAGATCTGCGGCAATGAGGTCCTGCGCGGGCATATCGCGCAGGAGCTTCGCAGCCATGGCAATGGGGCCGCTGCGGTGGCGATGGATGCCGCGTTCCGCCGCACCCTGATGAAGACCGAGTCAACGGCGGCCGTGAGGCGAGCGGTCCTACCGCGTCCTGCCGCCATCGAGTGGCGAACCCTGTCCACGTACGTACGGTCGTTGACTCGGATATTGCCCGTGCCGTGGAAAGGCACTGTCGTCCCGTGGTGGGTCTGGGTCGCTTTCGCGTGCGGACACGTGGCGGCGGCGGTACTTGCCCGGGCAGGCCGGAGATTGCCGGTTGAACCGATCACGATCCTGTGACCATGAAAGAACGTGAGGACAAATATGAGCATCGCCACAACTCGCGGTGACGGCGGGCAGACCGGCCTCGCCGGCGGAATCCGCGTTTCCAAAGCCTCGCTCCGCGTCGAGACCTACGGCAACGTCGATGAGCTGATCTCGATGCTTGGATTCGCACGCTCGATCTGCGACGACCGCGAGATCGCCGAATTCGCGCATGGTGTGCAGCGCGAACTGTTCAAGGTCGGCTCCGCGCTTGCTACTCCACCCGAGAGTCCGAAGCCGCAGGTGCCCATCGACACGGCGATGGTGGATCGGCTCACCGCGGAGGTCCACCGGATCGAGGCGATCGAGGGCATGCTCTCGGACTGGTCCGTGTCCGGCGCACACACGGCCGCGGCCGCGTTTGACGTCGCCCGCACCGTCTGTCGCCGCGCTGAGCGAGGCGTGGTGAAGCTCGCCGAAGCGGGCGAGCCGGTGCAGCCGACGATCCTCGCCTATCTCAATCGCCTGTCGGACCTGTTGTGGCTCTTCGGACGCAAGCTCGAAAAGGATGCCGGCGTGAGCGGCTCGCTGCGGGACGAAACCGGCAAGGCCGGCAACCGTTGGTCTCGCGCCTGGTGAGCATGCCGCGAAGCGCACCGCTTCTCGCGCTTGCGGGCGCCGTCGTCGCGGCCAGTCTCGCCACGGCCTACGTGACGTCTGCGAGCCTCCTGCCGCGCCCCGAGCGTCCGTTCTCGGGATACGGCAGTCACGCGGTCCGGATCGGTGAGGCGCCGTTCCCGCGCGAGGCCAGAGGTGCAGACGACGTGATAGCGCGAGTCGCGGCCCCCCCGCGGCGCATCGTCTCGCAGGCCATGTCGACCGACGAATACCTCTATTCCATCCTTCCTCCTGATCGCGTCGTCGGGGTCAGCGAGGCCGCCTACCGGCCGGGCATCAGCAACGTGTACGACCTAGCGCGGGCGCACGCGCCGATTGTAGCCACCGATGTCGAACGGATGTTGCGGACCGACCCGGACCTGGTCTTCGCGCCGGCTGAGGCGCGCTCCGAGGTGTCGGCGCTGCTGCGCGCCGCAGGCGTGCCGGTCTATCGAATCCCGACGATGTTCCCGACGCTTGCCTCGATCGAAGCGCACATCCGTCTCGTCGGTTATCTGTCAGGGGAAGATGCGCGGGCGGGGGCCGAGGCACGGCGCTTCCGGGCAGCGATCGACCGGGCAGTCTCGCGGAAGCTGGCCGGCAGCCCGGCGCCGCGGGTGATGGGATTCGGCGGTCTCTATAGCTACGGCTCCGACACGCTGTTCAACGACATCCTCCGCGTACTTGGCGCGGAGAACGTCGCGGCCACGCACGGGTTCGTGGGATACGACCGCGTCACCGACGAGCACATCGTCCGATGGGATCCCGAATGGGTCATCGCCGGAGCCGACCGGGGCCTTGTTCCGCAGGTGCGGCAGCAGCTGCTGGCGCACCCGGCGATCGGGGCGACGACGGCGGCGCGGCGAGGGCAGGTGGTGGTGTTCGAGCATCACGTGTTTCTGCCGCTGTCGCCGCTGACGGCGCGATTCGTCGAGGCGCTCGCCGAGACGCTCTACGGAGGTCGATTGTGAGCGTCACGTCTGGCCGCATCTCGCCGACGCTGTTTTACGCCCTCGTCGTGCCGGTACTGATTCTGGCCGCGGTGGCCGGCGTGGTCATCGGCAGCACGACGCTCGAGTGGCCGATGGTCGTGCGCGTGCTGGCGATGAAGCTCCTGCCCGCGAGCTGGCTGGACCTGCCGCCGATCACGCGCGCGGATGAGGCGATCGTGTGGCTCCTTCGCGTGCCGCGTGTCCTGGTGGCGGCCATCATCGGCGCCGGGCTCGCGACGGCTGGCGCCATCATGCAGAGCCTGTTTCGCAATCCGCTGGCGGAGCCAAGCCTGACGGGTGTCGGCCCAGGCGCGGTGCTGGGCGCGGTCGCGGTGTTCGTGAGCGGGTGGGGCGCCGCGTCGGTCGTTGCGGTGCCGCTGGCGGCCATCGGGTCCGCGCTCGCGGCCCTGACTCTTGTCTACACCATCGCCACGCGCGGTGGCTCGACCCCCATCACGACGCTGCTCCTTACCGGGATTGCCGTTGGCGCGTTCCTCACGGCGATGTCGAGCCTCCTGCTCTCCATCAACATCGTCACGTGGCAGGTGGCGCAGGAAGTGGTGTTCTGGATGATGGGCGGCCTCGACTCGCGCACGTGGGCGCACGTCGGGATCTCCACCCCCTTTGTCTTCGTTGGACTCTGCGCCGCGATGCTGCAGGCGCGGACGCTCGATCTGCTGCTGCTTGGAGAAGAAGCCGCGTCTTCGCTCGGCGTCGACGTCGAGCCGGCCAAGCGGCTGCTGGTCGCCACGTCGGCCATTCTGACCGGCGCGTCCGTGGCGGTTGCGGGACTGGTCGGATTCGTTGGACTGATCGTCCCGCACGCGGTGCGCCTGCTGCTGGGGCCCGGGCATCGGACATTGCTGCCGGCCAGCGCGCTCGCCGGGGCTGCCTTCGTCATCCTATGTGACCTGGCGGCCCGCACCGTGAGGCCTCCGGCGGAAATTCGTCTCGGCGTCGTGACGGCGATGTGCGGTGCACCACTGTTCCTGCTGTTGATGGTGCGCCGCCTTCGGGAGGTCCACGAATGACCTCGATCCTGAGCGGGCAGAACCTGACGGTGGTGCGCGGACGACGCCGGATTCTCGATACCGCGACGCTCGCGCTTGAACCGGGCGCCATCACCGCGATCCTGGGACCGAACGGCAGCGGCAAGAGCACGCTCCTTCGAACGCTGGCCGGAATCTGGCAGCCCGTCAGCGGCAGCGTGACCCTTGACGGCCGCCCGCTCGCGCAGATGTCGCGCCAGGACATCGCCACACGTGTTTCCTTTCTTCCGCAGGACACACACTGCGATTTCGCCTTCACGGTGGAGGAGATCGTCGCGATGGGGCGTCATCCCCACCGCGGCCGCTTCGCGGCGGAAGGGCAGGCAGATCGCGCGGCGATCGACGACGCGATCGCTAGGTGCGATCTCGATCATCTCCGCAGGCGCACCATCGACCGTCTGTCGGGCGGCGAGCGCCAGCGCGTGGCGATTGCGCGTTGCTTCGCCACCGAGCCGGGTGTCCTGCTCCTCGACGAGCCGACCGCGCATCTCGACGTGGAGCACGCGCTCACCATCCTCACGCTCTGCCGCACGCTGGCCTCGACGGGCACCGCCATCGCGGTGGCCATGCACGATCTGGGAACGGTGGTCAGGTGTGCGAGCCATGCGGCGCTCCTTCACAACGGACGGATCGTCGCGTCCGGGCCGCCAGGCGACGTCCTGACGGCCGGCCGTTGCCGTCAGGTGTTTGCCGTCGACACCGAAATTCTCACGACGGCCGATGGCCGGCCGGCGCTGGTGTTCAGTTCGCCCGCGCCCGCCCCAGTTCAAGGAGTTCATTGATGAGACGGATGATGTTCGTGATTGTGTTCTGCATGCTTGGGGTCGCGTCCGCGGGCTTCGCGCAGGGCACAGGGTTAACCGGGACGGTGACCGACGCGCAGGGCGCAGGAGTGCCGGGCGCCGACGTGCGGCTCGCTCGGGAGGACGCGACCGTCACGCGCACGGCGATCTCCGACGGTGCCGGCGCGTACCGGATCGCCGACGTGGCGGCCGGTGTGTTCGTCGTCGAAGTCGGGAAGCCGGGCTTCCGCCGGCGCACCGAGGTGGTGATCGTGACGGCAGGGGCAGGCGCGATGCTCGACGTCCAGCTGGACGTGGCCGGGATCGACGACACGGTGGTCGTGACGGCCACGGGCACACCCCAGGTCGCGCAGGAAGCCTCCAAGGCCATCACGATCATCGAGGCGGCCGACATCTTGGCCCGCAACGAGAACTCGCTCGGCGAGATCGTGCGATTCACGCCCGGCGTCCAGGTGCGGAGCAGCGGCGGGCCCGGGCAGGCCACCTCCTTCCGAATCCGCGGTCTGCGCTCGGATGCGGCGGCGGTGCTCATCGACGGCATGCGGTTTCGCGACGCGGCGACCATCCAGGCCGACGCGACGTCGTTTCTGTCCACGCTGAACTTCGTCGCCGCGGATCGCGTCGAAGTGCTACGCGGCTCGGGGTCGTCGCTCTACGG
Organism: uncultured Vicinamibacterales bacterium; assembly: GCA_964476725.1. Lineage (GTDB taxonomy): Bacteria > Acidobacteriota > Vicinamibacteria > Vicinamibacterales > 2-12-FULL-66-21 > JALZOC01. Next base: position 9,693 of record CAYZBZ010000053.1, on the reverse strand, counting down.
CACGAACGCCGTGGGCGGTGTCGTCAACATCGTCACGCGGCCGGGTGGAGGCGCCTTTCGGGCGGAGGGCCAGGTGGAGGGCGGAACGCTGGGCCACGTGCGCGCGCGGGGGTCATTCGGCGGCGGCGCCTGGAGCGACAGGCTGCGGTACTCGGCTGGGGTGCTGCAATTCAATCTGCTCGACGGGCTCGACGGCAACGATGCCACCCGCAGCACCGGGGTGAACGGCATGGTACAGGTGGAGATCACGCCGACGGCCAGCGTGATGGCGCGGGTGTTCGGCTCGAACGACCGCGTGCAGACGAACACGAGCCCCACGGCGAGTGGCATTCCGGCCGCGAACATTCCGCAGGCCATCATCGTCAACGCCGTTCCAGTCCGCACCGATGACATCGCGCTGAGCAATCGCGGCCTCCCGTTTCAGATCGGCGCGGCCACGTTCTTTCCCGGCCGCGACGATCCCGACAGCCTGCGGACATCAGCATTCCATGCCACAGCGCTGCGCTTCCGCCACAGCGCGTGGCAGTGGGTGAGCTGGCAGGCCAGCTACCAGCACGTCTATACCCGCCGCATCTTCACCAACGGTGCCCTCGGCCGCGGATTCCAGCCGGCCGCCGAGAGCTTCTCGCACATCGTCGGCCAGATCGATACCGCGGACGTGCGGGCGTTCCTTGCGCCACGATCCTGGATGAGCCTGACGGCGGGCTACGAGTTCGAGCGCGAGCGCTTCCACGATCGCCAGGACAACAATCTGCCGGAGCCCGCGCGCACCCGGACGGAGACGCAGATCCGGCAGGATGCGAATGCGGGATTTGCCTCCGCGCAGTTCGCGCTGATGGGCCGCCGGCTGCAGGTCGCCGTGTCGGGCCGGACGCAGCGCTTCAGCCTCTCGAACCCGAGGCTGATGGCGGTGGGGGTGACGAGTCCGTACGACCGCGTGGCCATCGTGTCCCCGCCGACCGCGCTGACCGGCGACGTGTCGGCGGCGTATTTCGTGGCGGCGTCTGACACCAAGCTGCGGATGCACGGCGGCAACGCGTTTCGGGCGCCGGCTTTGTACGAGCGGTTCGGCGGGGGATTCGACACCGATCCGATTACGGGCCGCGTCGGCTTCACGCCATACGGCGACCCGCGTCTGGAGCCGGACCGCTACCGGACGATCGACACCGGCATCGATCAGTATCTGTTCGGCAGCCGGCTGATGGTGTCGGCGACGGCGTTCTACAACCAGGTCACGTCGCTGTCGGCGTTCAATTCGGCCGGCGGCATCCGTCCGGAGACCGACCCCTATGGCCGCTCGCTTGGATACTTAAACAGCTCCGGCGGGTTCTCGCGCGGCGTCGAGACGGCCGTCGAGGCGCGCCCCACCGCATCGCTCCGGCTCTCCGGCGGCTACACGTACACGCGCTCGGAGACGGCTGATGACATCACGGTTCCCGGCTTCCTTATCGTTCCCGGCGTCTTCGGCCACATGACGACGCTTGTCGTGACGAATCGGTGGAACAGCCGCCTCGATACGACCTTCGACGTGTTCCACGGGAGCAGTTCGTATGGCTCCTTCTTCGCCGCGGGCCGCCCCCGCGCCTTCAAGTATGCAGGCTTCACGAAGGCGGCGATCATCGCGGGCTACCGCCTCGTCGAGCGCGCGCGCGCCCCCCTTCGCGGGTACGTGAAGGTCGACAATCTCCTGGACGCGACGTACTACGAGAGCGGCTGGCGCGGCCTTGGCCGCACGGTGATGGCGGGGCTGAGCGTCGGCTTCTGATCGTGATGTTGCGACTGGCGCTGCTCCTCGCGTGTGTGTGTGTATCCGGGCTCTATGGGGCCCAGGCGCCGAGCCGCATCGTCTCGACGTCGCCCAGCATCACGGAAACGCTGTTTGCCCTTGAGCTGGGCGACCGGGTCGTCGCCGTCTCGCGGTACTGCCGGTTTCCGCCGGCCGTCGCCGCGCTCCCCAAGGTCGGCACGTTTCTCCAGCCGGATGTGGAGCTCATTGCGAGGCTCAGGCCCGACCTCGCGATCGTGCATCCCGGGCCGAACGGGCTCGAGCGACGCCTCCAGACGGTGAAGGTCCCGTTCATCACGGTCGAGCGCGGCGGGCTCGCGAGCGTGTTTTCGTCAATTCGCACCATCGGCGAGGCTGCCGCCGTGCCGGATCGCGCCGAAGCGCTGGTGACGACGATCGAAGCGCGTCTCAATCGCGTGCGCGCCGCCGTCGCTGGCCGCCGGCCGCAGCGCGTGCTGCTCATCGTCGGGCGCCGGCCTGGAACCTTGACTGACCTTGTGGCGGTCGGCCGAAGCTCATACATGAGCGATCTCGCCACCATCGCCGGTGGCGTGAACGTGCTGTCCGATCAGAGGCTGCCGGAGTATCCGCGCATCTCGATGGAGACGGTGATTCGTCTTGCGCCCGACGTCATCATCGACGCCGGCGACATGGGCGACACGCCCCAAGGCCGCCGGTCACGCCAGGCGCTGACCGAAGGTCTGTGGAAGCGGCAGCAGATCGGGGCCGCGCGTGTCGGCCGCGTGCATGCCGTCGTCAGCGACGCGTTCGTGATTCCCGGACCGCGGGTCGTCGAAGCGGCCGAGACGATGGCGCTGTGGCTGCATGGGGTGGGGCGCTGACGAGGCTCCTGGACGTTCGCGGCGCAGGATGGCAGGCCGGCACGGCCACCATCCTGGAGCAGGTGACCTTCGGCGTCGCGCCTGGAGAGTTCGTCGCGCTCATCGGCCGCAACGGCGCCGGCAAGAGCACGCTGCTGGACTTGATTGCGGGGCTTCGGCGGCCGAGCGGAGGGGAGATCGTCATCGATGGCCGTCCGCGGAAGGCATGGTCGGCAGGCGATCTCGCGCGCACGGTCGTCCATCTCCCGCAGATGATTCGCGCCGAGGTCGCCTTCTCGGTCGAGGAGCTCGTCCTGATGGGGCGCTATCCTCACGCCGTCGCGTGGACCGAATCCGCCCGCGACCGCGAGGCCGTTGAGTCCGCGATGCAGCGGTGTGAGTGCGTGGAGTTCCGCGATCGCCGCCTCTCCACGCTCAGCGGGGGCGAGCGGCAGCGGGTGCTGCTGGCGGCGTGTCTGGCGCAGGAGCCGCGGCTACTGCTGCTCGACGAGCCGGCGACCTTCCTCGACGTCGAACAGCAGCTGCAATGCTTTCGCATGCTGCGCGAGGAAGTCTCCCGCGGCGCCGCCTGCATTGCGGTGACGCACGACATCAATCTGGCGCTGACGTTCTGTTCGAGGCTCCTCGTGCTGGCCGACAAGACGCTGGCGACAGATGCCCCCATGGACGCCGCGATCGAGAACCCTCACTGGTTACGGTTGTTCTCGCCGCGCCTCGAGGTGACGCGCACGCCGGCGGGACGGCCCTGGGTGTACTACGCGTGATCGACCGCGGCCGGCAGGGCCGTCGCTGGATCATCGGATCGGCGCTGGCCTTTTGCGCTGCCGCATTGATCCTCCCGCTGGCCGGACCGGCGCCGCTCGATCTGGGCCGCGTGTGGGCCGGCGAGGAGCCGGATCGATCGATCCTCGTGCACCTGCGCTTGTCCCGCACGCTACTTGGATTGTTCGGAGGCGCGGCCCTTGCCCTGGCCGGGAGTCTCTTTCAGTCCATGCTGCGGGACGCGCTCGCCACGCCGTATACCCTGGGCGTCTCGACCGGCGCGTCACTTGGCGCCGTGCTGGCGATCGCGTTCGGGTGGCACGTCGTCGCAGGTGTCCCGGGCATTTGGGCGGGGGCGCTCGGTGGCGCGGCGGCGGTGCTCTGGCTCGTCGTCCTGGCGGCCACACGGCAGCGTCAGGTCTCGGCGCTGGGACTGCTCCTGGCCGGAGTCGCCACCAACAGCGTCTGCTCGGCCATGATCCTACTGGTCCACGGGCTCGCCGGGATGTCCGATTCGTTCGCGATTTCGCGCTGGCTGATTGGCAGTCTCGACGCGGTCGACTATCCCGCGCTCGTGACGTACGCGGTCGCGGTCGTTATCCTGTCGGCGCTTATCATGCGGCAGGCGCGTCAGTGGAATCTGCTGGCAGTGGGTGAGGCCTGGGCGGCCACGCGCGGCGTGGCGGTGTCGCGTTTGATGCTCGCAGGCTATCTCGCGGGATCTCTGCTGGCGGCGACGACGGTGGCGTTGACCGGCCCGATTGGGTTCATCGGCCTGGTCGTGCCGCACGTGGTGCGGACGCGCGTCAGTGCCGATGATCGCGTGCTCATGCCGTGCTCGTTCTTTCTGGGCGGGGTGCTGCTGGCGTCGTGCGATGCGATTGGCCGCGTGATCCTCGCGCCGGCGGAAGTCCCTGCCGGCGCCATTACTGCGTTCATCGGCGGACCGTATCTTGTGTGGCTGGTGCGTCACCGGATGTGACAAGGGTATGAGCGCTAAACCAATCTTCATCGGCGGCACGTCCTCGAACGCCGGCAAGAGCTGGATGGCCACGGCGATGTGTGCCTGGCTGCGCAAGAACGGCGTTCGAGTGGCGCCCTTCAAGGCGCAGAACATGTCTAACCATTCCTATCCATGCAGGGGCGGGGGCGAAATTGGACGCGCCCAGGTTGCACAAGCTGAGGCGTGCGGGCTTGAGCCTGAGCCGGCGATGAATCCAATCCTGCTCAAGCCAAGTGGCAATGGCACGAGCCAGGTGGTGCTGCACGGCCGCGCCTGGAAAACGTTGCCGGCGCGCGGGTACTACGCGTTCTTCGACGAGCTTCTCACCGAAGTGCTCACGGCGTACGAGGACCTGGCCAGCCGTTTCGACGTCATCGTGATCGAAGGCGCCGGCAGCGTCAGCGAGCTGAATCTGCGCGCGTACGACCTCGTCAATCTCGGCCTGGCCACACGCCTTCGCGCGCCATGGGTCCTTGTCTCAGACATCGAGCGCGGCGGCGTCTTCGCATCCGTACTCGGGACCATCTCGGTGCTGACGCCGGAGGAGCGCGCGCTCTTTAGAGGATTTCTCGTCAACAAATTCAGAGGAGACATGTCACTGTTCGACGAGGGGCGCCGCATGCTCGAGAGTATGGCCGGCGCTCCGTGCCTGGGCGTGTTCCCGTTCGCGGAGGACATCAACGTCCATGCGGAGGACAGCCTCGCGCTCGACAGGCATCCGGCGATGCTGGCGCCGCCGGGTGCGTCGATTGCGATCGTGCAGTTTCCGCGGCTGTCCAACGGCACCGACTTTCGTCTCCTGCGATGGGCCGAATGGATCGCCGCTCCGGTGCTACAGACGTATGACTTTGTGATCCTGCCGGGAACCAAGGACACGCTGTCCGATCTCGCGTGGATGCGCGACCGAGGGCTCGATACCTGGGTCTGCGAGCAGCATCAGCGTGGCGCAACCGTCATTGGGATCTGCGGAGGGTTCCAGATGATGGGGCAGGTGATCCGCGATCCGCATGCGGTTGAATCCGATCGTGGTGCCGCTCCCGGGTTGGGACTGCTGCCGGCAGAGACCGTTCTTCTTAAAGATAAGACGACCCGCGTGTGTCGCGCGACGACTGCAGACGGCCTCGCGTTTTCCGCGTATGAGATTCACGTAGGACAAACAACCCTAAGCCAGAAGTTGCCGGCGTTTGCGTATCTCGAAGACGGCGCGCGCGAAGGTGTCCTTGCGCCCCGTCTTATTGGCACCTACCTCCATGGGGCTTTGGAGGATGCACCGCTATGCCGCGCACTGTTCGACACGGACGTGCAAGCCGATGTCGACCAAGAGGCCAGATACGCAGCGCTCGCTGACTGGTTTGAGCGATACGCGGAAGAACCCGCGAGCTGGCTCCGATGAATCGAGAGCTCGGTGCTGCGCATGCGCGGGTCGCGGAGCGGCGGGTCATCTTCAACAATCAAGAATGGGTAGTCCGGAAACCGTTGTGGACACGATTGGCAAATTCTAAGTTGCCATCTTTATATCCACAAACTCAGCCGCAGGCCTTCCAATCCCGAACTCAGCCGCTGGCAAGGGTGAATTTGATGCCCTGCCGGCTCCAAATGCGCACCTTCCTAATAAACCAGAGATCCTGCCTTGCAGTATTCCTCGTAGAGTTCCTCCGGCGAATGCCACTCAAGAATGCGACGAAGGGCATTCGTTGGCCCGAGTACTGCGCGTGCAAACCTGAGGCGCTCCAACGTCTCGGTCCTTTCGGCGTCGGCAAGATTCCCCGCTCTGTGCTCGGTATCATTCAAGAAGGACTCGATACGGACCGTATCGGATGGGGTGAAGTTTCACCTCCGCATCACCACGATTACAGCTGGCTGCCTGGGCATGCAGGTCATCGCGATTCGCGGTGTGGACAGCGTCAAGTTGATGTACGCGAGGACAGAGATGGAGTTCGAGATGCTCGGCAAGGCGAAGGTCGCAATCGCGCCGATCTGGCCACCAACGAATGAGGCAGTTCGTTGGTCGAGCCTCGAGGTTATGACAACGGAGGACATCGAGAACTGGACCGAGATGTGGAGCAATGCCGAGAACGTATTCCCGGTTCCCAAGGACCCCGGCGGCGCTGCGTCCCCTCCAGCCGCCAGCTAACTAACCGAAAACGCCGTAGCGTTGACGGACGCTCCGTGTGACCGATCGAACGAGAACTGGTTCCTACGGCCCCTGAGATCGGATGATCACTGGCGTGATACGCCTGGTGTCCTGTTGAGCACCGGCTCATATAGCCGGACATCACCCTCGCCGACGGCGCCAGTCGCGGTCGTCTTAGTGCGTGTATGGCCGCTGGATGACATTTCCAGACGCATCCACCACGACTAACTCAATGGCGTCCGATGGTGCACCTGTTCGCACCATCGTTTCCGAAAGCGCATCGATCGCGGCGAACGCATCCTCAGCGCTGGCGTGCTCGCTCACCGTCGTGGCTTCTCTCGCGCGGTCGGCACCCCACGGCTGAACGACTCGAAAACGCGAGTCAGCCTTCATACGGAACGTCACTGATGGTCACAGCTGTCAGTCACAGTCTCACCACAGGAGCACTGAACTCGCGGTAGGATGCCATCGCAACGGGCCACTACGCAATGGCCAAGCGTTCACATGTCTCAGAGACTGACACTGCCGCATCGCCTTCCGGCGCTCCTCCTAAGCGGATTGCTCCTGCTCGATGCATCTCCGCTGTTCGCCCAGACGCTTCGCATTTACCATATTGACGTCGAGCAAGCCGACGCGGCTCTCGTGGTGATGCCAAACGGGCGGACACTCCTGATCGACAGTGGCAAGAATGGCCACGGAGAGCGCATCCGCACGGTCATGCAGCAAGCCGGCGTGAACCAGATCGACGCGTTTGTGGCCTCGCATTATCACGAAGACCACTACGGCGGGATCGATGATCTCGTGGATCTGGGCGTGCCGGTCCTGGAGAGCTTCGACCGTGGCGACAAGGTGTGCTGCCTGCCATCGTCGAAGAAGAACCAGGTCACGTTCAAGGATTACCAGGCGGCCGTCGGCGAGGACGCAATCCCCCTCCGCCAGGGCGACACCATCACCCTGGACCCGTTGGTGACGGTCACGACGATCTCCTCTGGCGGCGTCGTCATCGGCGAGACGAGCCCCAGCACCGGCGTGGACGAGAACGATATGAGCGTGGCGCTCCTGCTCACGTTCGGCGAGTTCCAGGCGTTTTTTGGCGGCGACATCGAGGAGCCCACAGAGGCGAAGATCGCCGCTCGCGACCTCGTGATCGATGTGGACCTGTACAAGGCCAACCATCACGGCTCGCACAGCAGCTCGTCGCCGGCGCTCATGGACGACCTGCGCCCGGCCGTCATCATCATCTCGAACGGGAACGACGGCATCTACAGGCACCCGCGGCAGGTCAGCCTCGACACCTATGCGAGCCTGCCCGGCCCGCCCGCCGTCTTTCAGACCAATAAATGTCTGCGCGCTGCCCCGTGTGGCAATGTGCCCGATGGGTTCATCGCGGACCCCGAGAGCACGGATCCGGACGGCACGATCCTGGTGACGGTGGACGGCGCGACGAACAGCTACACCGTCCGGTACGGCGCGAATGCCGTGCACACGTTCCCCGTGAAAGCCGCAGCACCGGCCACCGCGGGCGTCGTGATCGAGAGCCTTTTGCCGAACCCGGTGGGTGATGACGACCAGTTGGAGGAAGTCACGCTCCGCAACACAGGTACGTCGGCGGTGTCGCTGGTCGGCTGGACGCTGATGGATCGGAACGGCGCCACGTGGACGCTCACGGGTACGCTCGCGGCCGGACAGTCCCAGACGGTTAGGCGAAATGGGCAAGCGATGAGCCTGAACAACGCCGGTGACGACATCGTGTTGCTCGATGCCAGCCATGTCGAGCAGGATCGATTCGAGTATGTGACGTCGAGCGAGGGCGTCGTCATCACCACGCAGCACTGAGTCGCCATGCCGAACACGCCCGACACGCCGCGCGACGCCGACGCTCCGGTCAGATTTGTTCACACCGGATCAGCCTTCGATGACGGTCGGAACCCCGAGGCCGGTATCGCCCTCTGCCTCTCCGGCGGCGGGTACCGCGCGATGCTGTTCCACCTGGGCGCCCTCTGGCGGCTGAACGAATGGGGGTATTTGCCGAAGCTGGCACGGATCTCGAGCGTGTCCGGCGGCTCCATCACGGCCGGCGTCCTCGGTTTCAAGTGGAACAAGCTGGCGTTCGACGCCAGCAGCGTGGCGCAAGCATTTGACGCGGAAGTCGTCCAGCCGGTTCGGCACCTGGCCGGGAAGACGATCGACGAGGGATCGATCGTCGGCGGGATCTTTCTGCCGGGTTCGATCGCGGACAAGGTCACCGATGCCTATCGAAAGCACCTATTCGGCGAGTCCACGCTTCAAGATCTCCCACCTGATCCGCCTCGGTTCGTTATCAACGCAACGAACGTGCAGAGCGGTGCCTTGTGGCGTTTCTCCAGACCCTACATGGCCGACTATCGCGTCGGGTTGATCACGGATCCCACCCTTGAGCTGGCCGTGGCCGTCGCCGCCTCCTCCGCGTTTCCACCTGTGCTCTCGCCGCTCCGGCTGGAGCTCGATGCCACGAGCTACGAGCCACCAAGCGGGCAGGCATCCGAGGACCTCCACCGCGAGCCGTTCACGACCGATGTTGTGCTGACCGATGGCGGCGTTTACGACAACCTTGGCCTCGAGACGGCGTGGAAACGCTACCAGACGATTCTGGTGAGCAATGGGGGCGGGAAGATGCAGCCGGAGCCGGACCCCAAGGGCGATTGGGCACGACATGCGCTGAGAATCAACGACGTCATCGACAATCAGGTCCGCAGTCTGCGCGTGCGGCAACTGATTCGGAGCTACGAACACCACGAGCGGGCCGGCACGTATTGGGGCATTCGCGTGGACCTGGCGGACTACGGGGTACCCGGCGCGCTGCCGTGTCCGGTGGAGAAGACCACCCTGCTGGCCCAGCTGAAGACACGCCTCAAGCGGCTCGACGCGGTCATCCAGGAGCGACTGGTGAACTGGGGCTACGCCACCTGCGACGCGGCCATGCGGAAGTGGGTCGATCCCACGCTGCCGAAGCCAGGCGGCTTCCCGTATCCCGGCAGTGGAATCGGTTAGCCTGTGCCGATGAATCGCTTCTAGCGGCAAGGCACAGACCGTAGCCTCGCCTCCGTTCGGCTCTGGCGCTCTGCAATCTGTTGAAGCTCTGGACGACCCGTCACTGACACATCACTGATCGCCCCGGGCTCCATCC
>CAYZBZ010000052.1:3662-20537 GCA_964476725.1 uncultured Vicinamibacterales bacterium | reverse complement strand
CACGCGTCCCATCGGCCGCACATCGGTCTCGTCGAAGCGGATCGCCATCCCGTCGCGCGTCCCGAGGAAGATCTGTTCCTTGCCGTCGGACAGTTCGACCGCGATCACCGAGTCCCCCTCGTCGATCCCCATCGCGATGATGCCGCCGGCGCGGGGATTGCGGAACGATGACAGGTCCGTCTTCTTGATGACGCCCTTGCGGCTGCCCATCACGACAAACTGCTGACCCTCCTGCTCCGGGAACTCCTTGACCGCCAGCAGCGCGGCGATCTTCTCGCCGTCCTCCATGGCCACGAGGTTGGCGATCGCCTTCCCCTTGCCGCCCGGTCCGACGTCGGGAACTTCGTGGACCTTCAGCCAGTAGCCGCGGCCGCGGTCGGAGAAGATCATGATGTAGGCGTGCGTCGAGGCCACGAACAGGTGGCTGACGAAGTCCTCCTCGCGCGTGCGCATGCCGATGCGCCCCTTGCCGCCGCGCCGCTGCGCCCGGTAGGTCGAAATCGCCGTCCGCTTGATGTAGCCGGTGTTCGTGACGGTGATCGCCATGTCCTCGTCGGCGATCAGGTCCTCGATGCGGAACTCGCCGCTCTCCTCGACGATGACGGTGCGGCGGTCGTCCGAGTATTTCTCACGAATGGCCTTCAGCTCGCTTATGACGACGGCCATCAGCAGCTCTTCGCTTGAGAGGATGGCGCGGAGCCGCTCGATGGTCTTCAGCAGCTCGACGAGCTCGTCGATGATCTTCTGGCGCTCGAGGCCGGTCAGCCGCTGCAGCTGCATGTCGAGGATCGCCTGCGACTGGAGCTGGGAGAGCGTGAACTCGGTCATCAGGCCGTCGCGCGCCTCGGCGGGACTCTTCGAGCCGCGAATCAGCTTGATGACCTCGTCGAGGTGATCGAGTGCGATCTTGAGCCCTTCGAGGATGTGCGCGCGCGCCTCCGCCTTGCGGAGCTCGAACTCGGTGCGCCGCCGGACGATCTCCCGCCTGAACTCGACGAAGTGCTCGATGATCTCGACGATCGGCAGGACTTTCGGCCGGCCGCCGACGATGGCCAGCATGATGATCCCGAACGTCGTCTGCAGCTGCGTGTGCTTGTAGAGGTTGTTGAGGATCACCTCCGGCACTTCGCTGCGCTTCAGCTCGATTACGATCCGCATGCCGTCGCGGTCTGATTCGTCGCGCAGATCGGAGATGCCCTCGATCGTCTTCTCACGCACGAGGTCCGCGATGTTCTCGAGGAGCCGCTTCTTGTTGACCTGATACGGAATTTCCGTGATGACGATGGAGACCTTGTCTCCCTTCTTCGATTCCTCGGTCGTCGCCTTCGCGCGCAGCGTAATCGCGCCGCGCCCGGTCGTGTAGGCCTGGAAGATTCCGTGACGGCCGACGATGAAGCCGCCGGTCGGGAAGTCGGGACCGGGGATCGTCTTCAGGACCGCCTTGAGGCGCGCCTCCTTCGACTGCGCGCGCTGCTCGATCACGGCCATGACGCCGTCGATCACCTCGCGCATGTTGTGCGGCGGGATGTTCGTCGCCATCCCGACCGCGATCCCGGTGGATCCGTTGACCAGCAGATTCGGGAACGTCGTCGGGAGAACGGTCGGCTCCTCGGTCGTCTCGTCGTAGTTCGGAACGAAGTCGACGGTCTCTTTGTCGAGATCCGTCATCATCGCTTCGGCGAGTGGCTCCGGCCGCGCCTCGGTGTACCGCATGGCCGCGGGCGGGTCGCCGTCCACGGAGCCGAAGTTTCCCTGGCTGTCGACCAGGGTGTAGCGCATGTTGAATTCCTGCGCGAGACGGACGAGCGTGTCGTAGATCGACGCGTCGCCGTGAGGGTGATAGTTGCCCATCACCTCGCCGACGATCTTGGCGCACTTGCGATACGCGCGATTCGACGCGAGCCCCATCGTGCGCATGCCGTACAGCACCCGGCGATGCGCGGGCTTCAACCCGTCGCGCACGTCAGGCAGCGCCCGCCCGATGATTACGCTCATCGCGTAATCCATATACGAGCGCTTCATCTCGTCTTCGATATTGACGGGAAAACGATTGAGGGAGATGTCGGTCATGGGGGGTGAAAGAAGATCGGCTTTGGGCTTTGGGCGAACCTGTAATCTGGAACCTAAAGCCTAAAGCCTGAAGCCTGAAGCCTGAAGCCGATCAGATATCAAGATTCTTCACATCCAGAGCGTTGTCTTCGATGAACTTGCGGCGTGGCTCGACCTGGTCGCCCATGAGCGTCGTGAACATCAGGTCCGCTTCCATGTGGTCTTCGGCGCGCACCTGGGCCAGCGAGCGCCGCTCCGGGTTCATCGTCGTCGCCCACAGCGTGTCGGGGTTCATCTCCCCCAGGCCTTTGTAGCGGTTGACGGCCACGCCCTTCTTGCCCGCGGCGGTGAAGAACTCGACGAGATCGTCCAGGGATTCGATCCGCACTTCGGCGTCACGGACGGCCTTGTGCGGCGGTTTCGGACCCGCAGACGAATCGAGCGGCCTGGGTTCGGCCGCCAGCTTCGTCGCTTCGTCGAGCGGCCCGCCGCCGATCGCGGTGTCGTCGGCGGTCGCCGTGCCCTCGGTTTCCGCCGCGGGGTCGTCGGCTTCCGTCGACGCGCTCGTCTTCACGACCATGGGTCCGCGAATGCCCTTCACGTCCTGGTAGCTGGACGCGAGGGTCCGAAACTCGCCGGTGGTGACGAAGTCCTGATCGATCCGGTGATGGCGTGGATAGCCCCCGCTGCGGTCCTCGATGGCCAGAGCGAACGCCTGGTGCTCTTCGTCCTGCTGCACGGTGACGGTCTGCGCCGGCGTGGTCAGGGCGCGCGCGAGCGAATCGACCCTGTCCCGATCCGCGAAGAAGCCCTTGTCCCTGGCGTCGCGCTCGAGCAGCCCCTGGATCACATCCCTGGACGGCCCGCGGCGCTCGACGATCTGCAGGAACTTTCTGAACGCGATCAGCTTCTCGAGCTGGTGCTCCAACTGTTCGCCGCTCATCTGCGTTCCGTCCGGCAACACAACGACGCGCGACTCGATCGCGCGCTTCATCAGCCACGTCTCGAGCGCGCGCTCGTCGCGGATGAACACCTCGGTACGCCCGCGCTTGGCGCGGAACAGCGGCGGCTGCGCGATGTAGATGTAGCCGTTCTCCACCAGCGGACGCATCTGCCGGTAGAAGAACGTCAGCAGCAGCGTCCGGATGTGCGAGCCGTCCACGTCCGCGTCGGTCATGATGATGACGCGGTGGTAGCGCAGCTTCGCGATATCGAAGTCCTCCGTTCCGATACCGCAGCCGAGCGCCGCGATCATGGTCTTGATCTCGTCGCTCCCGAGCATCTTGTCGAATCGCGCTTTCTCGACGTTGAGAATCTTCCCCTTGATCGGCAGGATAGCCTGGAACTTCCGGTCTCGCCCCTGCTTCGCCGACCCCCCGGCGGACTCTCCTTCGACGATGTAGATTTCGCAGAGCGCCGGATCGCGCTCCTGGCAGTCGGCGAGCTTGCCCGGAAGCGAGCTGTTGTCGAGCGCTCCTTTGCGGCGGACGAGATCGCGCGCCTTGCGGGCGGCCTCGCGCGCGCGCGCCGCATCGACCGCCTTGAGGATGACCTTCTTCGCGACCACGGGGTTCTGCTCCAGGTACGCGCCGAGCTTGTCGTTGAGAATCGCCTCGACGATCCCCTTGACCTCGGTGTTCCCGAGCTTCGTCTTCGTCTGCCCTTCGAACTGGGGTCGCGGGATCTTCACGCTGACCACAGCGATCAGCCCCTCGCGGATGTCGTCGCCGCCGATGTTCGCGTCCTTCAGGTCCTTCGTGAGGTTGTTCTTCCCGGCGTAGTAGTTGATCGTCCGCGTCAGCGCGGAGCGGAAGCCCGACAGGTGCGTGCCTCCCTCGTGCGTGTTGATGTTGTTGGCGAACGAGTACACCGTCTCCGCATAGCCGTCGTTCCACTGCAGCGCGATCTCGACGTCGATGCCGTCCTTCTCGCCGTGCATGTAGATCGGCTTGTCGTTGACGGCCGCCTTGTTCTGGTTCAGGTAATCGACGAAGGAGATGATCCCCCCCCCGTAGAGGAACTTGTGCGACTTGCCGTCGCGCTCGTCGTCGAGCGTGATGGTGACGCCGCCGTTCAGGAACGCGAGCTCGCGCAGCCGCTGTGCCAGCGTGTCGAAGCTGAACTCCGTCGTCTCGAAGATCTGCTCGTCCGGCTTGAAGGTGATCTTCGTCCCGCGCTTCTTCGTGGTGCCGGTGACCTCGAGGTCCCCCTGCGGCGCGCCCCGCTCGTAGCCCTGCTTGTAGACCTGGCCGTTGCGCCAGATCTCCAGGTCGAGCTGCTCCGACAGCGCGTTGACGACCGACACGCCCACTCCGTGGAGACCGCCCGAGACCTTGTAGCTGTCGTTGTCGAACTTGCCGCCTGCATGCAGCACTGTGAGGGCGACTTCAGCCGCCGATCGGCCGCTCGCGTGCTGGTCGACCGGAATGCCACGCCCGTTGTCCACGACCGTGACTGAGTGGTCGATGTGCAGCGTTACGTTGACCTGGTCGCAGTGCCCCGCCAGCGCCTCGTCGATCGAGTTGTCGACGATCTCGTAGACGAGATGATGCAACCCCGGCGCGCCCGTCGACCCGATGTACATGGCGGGACGCTTGCGCACCGCCTCGAGCCCCTCGAGGACCTTGATTTTGTCAGCGCCGTAATCGTCCACCGCGGCAGTGCCATTGCCATTACCCGAGGTGGATCCCTCCGCGTGATCGGCGGGGGCCATGCGATCCGCCGTAGTCGCGTGTTCCTCCGGCGTCGCTGCGCTTGGCTGCGGCTCGTCGTTCTGGGATTCGAATTGAGACATTAAAGAAAGTTCGTGAGGTTCAGACCCTCATCGGCATGATCACGTAGGTGTAATCGTACCCGTCCGCGCCGATGGGTTTCATCACGGCCTGGCTCATCTCGTCCTTGAACTCGAGCCCGACCGAATCGGTTTCCACGACACTGAGAAAATCAATTACATACTGCGCGTTGAAGCAGATGGTGACCGGCGCCGCCGCGTAATCGACCATCAGCACCTCTTTCGCCTCACCGAACTCCGGGCTGCTCGATGTAATTTCGACTTTGCCCTTGTCCATCTGGAACTTCACCGCGCGCGACCGCTCGTTCGATAAGAGCGCCACCCGCTTGACGGCGCTGGTCAACTTGTCGCGGTCGAATTCCACGCGCTTGTCGTTCCCCTTCGGAATCACGCGCTCGAAAGCGGGAAACTGGCCGTCAATCATTCGCGAGATGAGCAGCCTTCCGCCAATCTCGAAAAACAGGTGGTTCTCGCCGCGTTCATACTGGATGTCGCCTTCCCCTTCTCCGAGCAGCCGCCCGAGCTCGAGCAGCGTCTTCCGCGGCAGGATCACCCGGACTTCGTCGTCTGTCTTGGCCTTGATCTTCGCCTTCTCGCGCGGCACGGTGATGAGAGCGAGCCTATGACCGTCAGTCGCCACGAGGCTCATCGAATCGGGACGCAGGATGAACAGCGCGCCGTTCAGGAAATACCGAGTGTCCTCTCCCGTGATCGCAAACTGAGTTTTCGCGACCATATTCTTCAGCACGTCGCGTGGTAGCGACGCACTGTACACTCCCGTGCCGTCCGGCAGGGTAGGAAAGTCCTCGCGCGGCAGCGTCTGCATCCGCGAGTCGAAGCGATCGGCCGCCACCTTGACGCCGTTCTTGTCTTCCTCGATGCGCACGTCCGTCTCGGGCAGCGC
Organism: uncultured Vicinamibacterales bacterium; assembly: GCA_964476725.1. Classification (GTDB taxonomy): domain Bacteria; phylum Acidobacteriota; class Vicinamibacteria; order Vicinamibacterales; family 2-12-FULL-66-21; genus JALZOC01. The sequence continues at coordinate 14,793 of CAYZBZ010000052.1, read as the reverse complement.
CTTCACAATTTCGTACAGCTTCTTCGCCGGCAACGTGAGCGAACCGCTCTTCGCTACCGACGCGGGGCAGCGGCTTCGAAGACCGACCTCGAGATCGGTTGCCAGCAGCTTGACATAATCACCGTCGGCTTCGATCAGCACGTTCGCGAGGATCGGGATCGTGTTCTTGCGCTCGACGATACCCTGGAATAGTTGCAGTTCGCGCAATAGATCGGTCTTGCGTACGACCAATTCCATGTCGGTGATGACCTCGCGGGAAAGCGCCGCCGAATTAGAGCGGGGCACTCAGATCCCTTCAATGAAAGGGAGATAGTGAGAATAAAGAATTATAACAGTAAAGAGGCGCTGTTGAAAACACAAAACCGGTCGATTAACCCTTCCACTTCTGCTACTTAGACTGTGGATTCGGCTCCGGTACCGCGGAGGGTTTTTCGGCGCGTTCCGGTGCATAACCTGGAGCCCGCGCGATCCGCACAGTTTGTCCGCAGGGTGCGCCCCGCCAGACTGTGCAAAATGACCCATACCGGGACGTTTCGCTAGCGAAATGACTCCAGGAACGTGTTGATAAGCGTGTTGAAATGCCCGTCGCGTTGGCGGAGATTTTCGATCTTGCGGATGGAGTGAATGACCGTCGAATGATGCTTTCCGCCGAAGCTCCGTCCTATTTCAGGGAGCGAGGCGTTTGTGAGCGACTTGCACAGATACATTGCAATCTGACGTGGCATAGCGATCGATTTAGAGTTATTGCGGGACTTCAACTCCCCATGTTTGAGTTGGTAGTAGTCCGAGACGTACTTCTGGATGCCTTCGATGGTGACCGCGCGCTCGTCGTGTTGGAGCACGTTTCGCAGAACATCCTGCGCGAGCGTCAGTGAGATCTCCCGTCCGGTCAGCGACGCATAAGCGACGAGACGGATGAGCGAACCCTCGAGCTCCCGGATGTTCGACTTGATCCTCCCGGCGATGTAGAGAGCCACGTTATCGGGCAGCGGCACTCCCTCGGCTTCAGCCTTTTTCTTCAGAATAGCCACTTTGGTTTCGAGATCGGGAGGTTGAATGTCGGCAATAAGCCCCCACTCGAAACGCGATCGCAGCCGCTCCTCGAGCTGCGGTATTTCATGCGGCGGCCGATCGCTGCTGATGACTATCTGCTTCTGTGAATCGTAAAGCGCGTTGAACGTATGGAAGAACTCGGTCTGTGTCCCTTCCTTGCCTGCGAGAAACTGGATGTCGTCAACGAGCAGCACATCGACGCTGCGATACCGTTCGCGGAAGTCCAGTATGCGGTCGTATCGCACCCCGTTGATCATCTCGTTCATGAACCGCTCGGAGGAAATGTAAGTGAGCTTGAGCGCCTTCAGGTGGTTGAGCACGTAATGACCGATTGCGTGCATCAGGTGCGTCTTGCCCAGACCCACGCCGCCGTAGATGAACAGCGGGTTGTACGAGCGGGACGGGGCTTCGGCGACGGCGCGGCAGGCCGCGTGAGCAAACTGATTCGAGGGTCCGACGATGAAGGTGTCGAACGAGTAGCGGGGCGCGAGCCCGCCTACAGGTGAGTCTGCCGCTTCGGGCTCCGGGTCCGACTCCGGCGCTAGATCGTCGTCAAGAGAGGGCGGAGTTGCAATCGCGACAATAGCGTCGTCGGTGACAAAGGCGACAGCGGCCCCTTTTCGATCGACTTCGCCGAGCGCTTCGTCAAGGACAGCCGAGTAGTGTTTAGTGAGCCAGTCGCGGAAGAACGCGTTCGGGACTCGAATGCGAAGCGCGGTGCCTTCGTCCGCGACGAAGGAAGTGGGCTTGAACCATGTGTAGAAGATGTGACGGTTGACCTTGGTCTCGATGCGCGAAAGGACCTGGTCCCAGATGCTGCTGACGGTCATGGTCACGCGCGTCGCCGAAAATTTGAACTTCTGGGCACTTTCGCCCCTGCCCGGTGCCATCCCACCCTGCTGTTCCCAGTAATCAGGGGCAGAAGGCGCAAAAACAGGCCATTTTCAGGCCTTCGCCCCGTGGAAACGGGCTTTACTACCGCGCGAGCCCGGGATACCCGGGCGAAAACCTTTGCTTTTCCACATTTTTTTCCACAGTTGTGGAAAACTTCGGGGGGAGACCCTACGACCGTTGCAAGGGAGGCGACTGTAACACACGCTCGAGACGACCGACAACCGGCGTGCGGCTCGCCTGGCGATTGACAGCATTCGTGGCGCTGGGTAATATCTAAGTTTCTCTGCCATTATTCTCTCGCTGCAGGGGCCAGACATGAGTGTTACTTTCCAGCCAAACCGTCGGCACCGCAAGCGCACGCACGGCTTTCTCGTGCGGATGGCGACGAAGCAAGGCCGCCTGGTCCTCAAGCGCCGGCGCGCCAAAGGGCGCAAGCGTCTCACAGTTTCATCGTCCTGATAGACATTGCGCGGGGCCTTCAGCTCCGCGAAGGACCGTCATGCCCTCCGAGCGCTTCACGAAGGCCCGCCGGGTCAGGCGCAGGGGCGAGTTCAAGCGTGTGTTCAACCTTGCGCTTCGGACCAAAGGGCGCTACCTCACGGTGCTGATTGCTCCCAACACCGAAGGCACGGCCAGACTCGGCATCGTGGCATCCCGCAAGCTGGGAGATGCGGTGCGACGAAATCGCGCTAAACGTTTGATACGAGAGGTTTTCCGGCAGTCACCACCTCTGCCTGTCCGGCAGGGCTTCGATGTCGTGGTCATTCCGCGACGTGAGCTGTTCGATGCCCCCTACCACAGCCTCGAATCTGACCTGCGCGGCGCGCTCGAGCGGTGCGCCTCGCTGCTGCCAGGGCCCGTTGATGCCGGCCGCTGATTTTTCGCTCGCGCAACGCGGCGCCCTGGCGCTCATTCGAGCCTATAAAGTCCTTATTTCACAGATGTTTGCAGGTTCCTGCCGTTTCCTCCCCTCGTGTTCGGACTATGCGGCGGAGGCCGTGGCGCGGTTCGGCGTGGTCCGCGGTTCCCTGCTCGCGGCGCGTCGCCTGGCGCGTTGCCAACCGCTCGGCACACCGGGCCTCGACCCTGTTCCCGGCCGGAGACCGCGAGTCTAATACTTCATGGAAAAACGGGTTCTTCTGGCTGTCATTCTGTCGTTCGTCGTGGTGGTCGGCTACCAGGCGCTGTTCCCTCCGCCGAAGCCCGAGCCAAAGCCTGCCGCGGTTACGCCCGGCTCGGCGCCCGCAACAACCCCGCAGGCGACGTCTCAAACGCCCACCGTTCAAACGCCCACCGCGCCGCCGGCAGAGGCGCAGCCTGCAGCTGCTCCGGTCGTAGCTGACACGGAAGAGCGCGACGTCACCTTCGAGAACGACTCGGTGAGCGCGGTATTCACGACGCGAGGGGGCGCGCTGAAGAGCTGGCGGCTCAAGAAATACCAGGACTCCGATCGCAAGCCGCTCGAGCTCGTGTCGAGCGCGGTTCCCCCAGGCACGGTGCGGCCTCTCACGCTGTCGGTGCCTGAGGCCACGGTCAGCGCGACGCTCGCCCAGGCGCTGTACAAGCCGAGCACGACGGAGCTGCGGGTGACGTCCGCACCCGCCACCCTGATCTTCGAGTACCAGGACGCGAGCGGGCTCCAGGCGCGCAAGGAGTTTGCTTTCTCACCCGCCGCCCCTTACGTGATTAACGTCACCGCTGCAGTGACCCAGGGCGGCAGCGAACTCGTTCCGACGGTACACGGCGGGCCCGGCATCGGCAACGGTGTCGCGGTCCAGAGCACGGGAACGTACAACCCGCCGGCCCAGCCAATTTTCTATCGCGACGGCAAAGTCAGCCGGATCGGTGCGTCAGCCGTGAAGGACAACGCCGTTCAAGACGGGATGATTGAGTTTGCCGGTGTGGACGACCACTACTTTCTGACCGCCACGATTACGGGAGGTCAACCGATTCACGTGGAGTACCGCCCACTCGACGTGCCCGTGCCGGGAAGCGAGACGGTCGCGCACTTCATCGAATGGTCCGCGCGCTACCCCGCGGCCCCGCGCAACACACGATGGTTTTTCGGGCCGAAGGACTTCGACGTGCTCGCGTCGGTCGATCGCGATCTCGTCCGCTCCATCGACTTCGGCCTCTTTGCCTGGCTCGTTGTCCCGCTCCTTCGCGCGCTGAAGTGGGTCAATGTCTACGTCGGCAACTACGGGTGGTCGATCATCATCCTCACGGTGCTCATCAACGTGGCGATGTTCCCGCTGCGGCACAAGAGCGTCGTGTCGATGCGCCGCATGCAGGAGATCCAGCCCGAGGTGAAAGCGATCCAGGATCGCTACGCGAAGCTCAAGATGAGCGACCCGGCGCGCCAGAAGATGAATGCCGAGCTGATGACGATGTACCGCGAGCGCGGCGTGAATCCCGCGAGCGGCTGTGTGCCGATGCTGCTGACGCTGCCCGTGCTGTTCGCGTTCTACTCGATGCTCTCGGTCGCGATCGAGCTGCGGGGCGCGCCGTTCGTCGGATGGATCCACGATTTGTCGGCGCACGACCCGCTCTTCATCACGCCGGTGCTGATGGGCGCGACGCAGTTCATCCAGACGAGGATGACCCCCTCGACGGCCGATCCGATGCAGCAGAAGATGATGATGTTCATGCCGCTCATCTTCATGACCATGTTCATCTGGGCCCCCAGCGGGCTCGTGCTGTACTGGACCACGAGCAACATCTGGGCGATCGGACAGCAGGCGCTCACCAACCGCCTCATCGGTCCGTCGGTGCAGCGCACCGTGCGGCCCCCGGCGGAGCGTCGCGTCAAGAACGTCGGCGGCGGCAAGACGGACCAGGCCGCAAAGGAGCGCAAGTAATGGAGCTGCACGAACGCGTTCGTGAGTTCACACGGCAGACCGTCGCGGCGATGGGCGTGCCGCTCGACGTCACGGTCAGCGAGACGCCCGACAGCGTGCGCGTCGATCTCTCCGGCGAAGGGGCCGAGGTTCTTCTCCGCCGCAGGGCCGAGGCGCTCGATGCGCTGCAGCAGATCGTCAACACCGCGTTCCGGCGCGAGCTCGAGGACGATCGCTCCTTCGTCGTCGACTGCATGGACTACCGCAAGGCGAAGGACGCCGAGCTGCGCCAGATGGCGCGCGTCATGATGGAGAAGGCACAGTCCGCCGGCCCTCAGGAAATGGGGCCGCTCAATCCATACGCGCGGCGTCTCGTGCACCTGACGGTTGCCGAAGATCCGCTCATGGCATCCGAGAGCATCGGGGACGCCTTTCTCAAGACAGTCATCATTTCAGTCAGGCGGTGATCGGTCTTAGGCTTTGGGCTAAAGCCTGACACCCGTAACGCCCATGTATTCCCCCGACGACACCATCGTCGCGATCGCGACGCCGCCGGGTCGCGGTGGGCTCGGGGTCGTGCGAGTCAGCGGCCCGGCGGCGCGCGACGTCGCCAGCGCCATCACCGCCCGCACCGAACCGCTCGAGGCGCGGCGTGCCACGCTGACGCGCGTCCAGGCAGCCGGCATCGCGATCGATCGCGCGGTCCTGACGTTCTTTCCATCGCCGCATTCCTATACCGGCGACGACGTGCTGGAAATCAGCGCCCACGGCAGTCCCGTGCTCCTGCAGGCCATTGTCGAGGCGTCGATGCGGGCGGGGGCCCGGCTGGCGGAGCCCGGTGAGTTCACGTTCCGCGCGTATCTTCGAGGCCGCATCGACCTGGTGCAGGCGGAGGCCGTGCACGATCTCGTCGAAGCGGTGACTCCCCTCCAGGCCCGCGCCGCCTTCGATCAGCTCGAAGGCACGTTGACGACTCGCATTCGAGAAATCGACGCGGCCCTCTTCGACCTGTCCGCGCGACTCGAGGCCTCGCTCGACTTTCCGGACGAGGGTTATCACTTCGTTGACCCCGCCGCCGCGGCACACGAGATTCTGGGGATCGTCGCAAGCCTCGACGTTTTGGTCGCGGACTCGGCGCGCGGCCGGCTGGTCCGCGAAGGTGCGCAGGTCGCCATCGTCGGGAGGCCGAACTCCGGGAAGTCCAGCCTGTTCAACCGCCTTGCCGGTGCGGGACGGGCGATTGTCACCGATATACCGGGCACGACTCGCGATCTGCTGACGGAAGTCGTGGACATCAATGGCGTGCCCGTGACGCTGGTCGACACCGCAGGGCTGCGCGGGACAGCCGCGGACGCCGTCGAAGAGGAAGGCATCGCGCGCGCACACGCGGCCCGTCGCGTCGCCAACCTGACGGTGGTCGTCCTCGATCGATCGCGTCCGCTGGGACCGGACGACACGGAGATACTCGAGATCACCGCGGGTGCGCCCCGCGTGATCGTCGGGAACAAGTCGGACTTGCCGGCGGAATGGACCGACCCACCGGTCCTCTTCCTGTCGGCAAAAACAGGAGCGGGGGTGGATGCGCTGCGCGCCGCGATGACGACCGCGCTCTCCGGCCGGGAGGCGATGCGCGATACGCCGGCGGTCACGAACATCCGTCATGCCGCGCTGCTGTCGCGCGCCGCAGCGGCGCTTCGTCGCGCGGCGACGGCCGCGGCCGACGGGACGCCCGAGGAGTTCGTGGCGGCCGACGTGAACGACGCGCGCACCTCGCTCGAAGAAGTGACCGGCGCGCGCACGCCGGAAGACGTGCTGCACGCGATCTTTGATAGGTTCTGTATAGGAAAGTAGTTATTATTGCAAAGTAATATCGGTGATATGAAGATGTTCGACGTGATCGTCATCGGGGCCGGCCACGCCGGAGTGGAGGCCGCCTGGGCCGCCGCCCGGCTCGGACGCCGCGTGGGCATCTGCACGCTCTCGGGCGGGACCGTCGCGCACATGCCGTGCAATCCGGCAGTGGGGGGCACGGCGAAGGGACATCTCGTTCGCGAAATCGATGCGCTGGGCGGCTTGATGGGGCGCGCAATCGACGCGACAGGCATCCAGTTCAAGATGCTGAACAAGAGCCGCGGGCCGGCGGTGTGGTCTCCCCGGGCGCAGGCGGACAAGCGGCGCTACACCGAGTGGGTCAGGCGCACGCTGGAGGCGGAACCGAACATCGAGTGGATCTTCGGGAGGGCCGGACGTATTCTCTGCGGCGCCGCGGGGGTCACCGGCGTGGAGCTCGAGACCGGCGAACGCATCGCATGCGCTGCGCTCGTCGTCACGACCGGCACGTTCCTGAACGGCCTGATTCACATCGGCGAGGAGCAGCGGCCTGCAGGGCGCGCCGGGGAGCTGCCGTCTCGTGACCTCGCCGAGTCGCTGAAGGGATTCGGTTTCCAGTGGGGCAGGCTGAAGACGGGGACGCCTCCGCGACTGGATCGCAGGAGCATCGATTTCTCCCGTTTCCAGGCAGAGCACGGCGACGATCCGCCGATTCCCTTCTCATTCCAGACCGACGCGATCGACCGGCCACAGGTCGCCTGTCATCTGCTCTACACGACGGGTCGCGTCCACGATCTCGTCCGGGCAAATATCTCCAGATCGCCGCTTTTCAACGGCCAGATCCGCGGGATCGGCCCGCGATATTGCCCCTCTCTCGAAGACAAGATCATGCGTTTTCCACAGCGGGAACGCCACCAGATCTTTCTCGAGCCCGAGGGTGTGGATGTCGACGAGATCTACGTCAACGGGTTTTCGATGAGCCTGCCGGCGCCAGTCCAGGACGAGCTCGTGCACTCGCTGCCGGGTCTGGAGAGCGCTGTGATGCTCCGTCCGGGATATGCCGTCGAGTACGACTTCATTCAGCCGACCGAGCTCGGTCCGACGCTCGAAACGCGCCGGCTCCCGGGTCTCTTCATGGCAGGGCAGATCAACGGGACATCGGGCTACGAAGAGGCGGCGGCCCAGGGGCTGATCGCCGGAATCAACGCGGCGCGCCGGGGGGAGCCTGCCTTCACGTTGGGCAGGGACGAGGCGTATATCGGCGTCCTCGTTGACGATTTGACCACCAGGGGGTGTCTCGAGCCGTATCGGATGTTCACGTCGAGGGCGGAGCATCGGCTTTTGCTGCGGATCGACAACGCGGACCTGCGCCTTACACCACGCGGGCGGGAGATCGGCCTGGTCACCGACGAACAGTGGATGCGGTTCGAGGGAAGGCGCGAGCGCTTCGAACGAAATGCCGCCGCGGTCCGCAGGGCTACCGTGACAGTGCCGTCTGGTGAGCGCATCCCCGCGCCACGGGCGTTGAAGCGCCCGGACGTGCGCTTGTCGGCGCTCGTCGAGGCCGGTCAGCTGTCTCTCGCGGTCGATCCACGGGACGCTGCCATAGACATCTCGAGCGTTGAGACGGAATTCAAATACGAAGGCTACCTGCGCCGCCAGACAGCATCCGTTGAGCGCTTGCGTAGGCAGGAAACACGGGGAATCCCAAGGAACTTCTCATTCGACGGCATTCGCGGCCTCTCCAGGGAGATGGTCGAACGGCTGTCTCAGGTCCGCCCGGCGACCCTGGGGCAGGCGTCGCGAATTCCCGGTGTCACACCTGCAGCCGTGTCACTTCTGGCCGGACAGCTCGAGAAGCAGCGATCCGTGGCGTCTCTCTGATAGTCTGACGAGGTGGCCCCACGCGATTTCAGGACGCGCCTAGCCCGTCGTGCTGGCAAGAGCGGCCTGTTTCTTCCTGACGACCTGACTCAGCGCCTGATCGCGTACTACGAGCTGCTCTCCCGCTGGAACCGCAAGATCAACCTCACGGCGCTCGACAATCCGGACGAGGCCATCGATCGGCTCCTGCTCGAGCCCGTGCTGGCCGTACGACACTTTCCGTCCCCGGATGTTCGCATCATGGACGTCGGATCGGGCGGTGGCTCCCCTGCCATCCCGATGAAGCTGGCCGCTCCCCTGTCCTCCCTCACGATGGTCGAGGTGAAAGCAAGGAAGTCCGCGTTTCTGCGGGAGGCGATTCGTGTCTTGGAGCTTCAGAACAGCACCGTGGAAACCAGCCGGTACGAGGAGCTGCTCGCTCGGCCCGAGCTGCACGAGGCGTTCGGCGTGCTCTCTCTGCGTGCTGTTCGAGTGGAGCTTCGCACGCTCGTGACATTGCAGGCCTTCCTGCGTCCCTCAGGCGTGTTGTTCATGTTTCGGGGACCTGGCGGCCCGGATGCCCCTCCCTCGCTTGTGCCACCGCTGAGCTGGGCTGGCACCTTCCCCTTGGTCGACACACTGCAGAGTCGGCTAACCGTCCTGCAGAAGAACCGGTTCTGATGTTCCACGTGGAACACTTGCCGCGAACGCTACACGTCGACATCTGGAAGCGGCGGCGATATGCTCAGGGGCGCTCGGCGTGACCGTGCCGCGACCCACCAAACTATTTATTGGTTTAATGACCTAAAATGTCTGCCCGAGTCCTTGCGGTCGCCAATCAAAAAGGGGGAGTGGGTAAGACCACCACTGCGATCAACCTCGCGGCGTCTCTCGCGCTCGCGGAACAGCGCGTCCTGCTCGTCGACATGGATCCCCAGGCGAACCTCACGAGCGGCATCGGCCTGAAAGGACAGGCTGCCGCAGCCGGGACGATCTACCAGGCGCTCACGTCGGACGTCGAGGACGCGTCCGCGTTCGTGCTCGACACCCGCATCCACGGACTCGCGCTCATACCCGCTGATCGCAACCTGACGGGCGCGGAGATCGACCTGGTCTCGCTGCCGCAGCGCGAGCATCGCCTGCGCACGCTTCTCGAGAACCTCCGTCCTCGGTTCGACTACATCTTCATCGACACTCCGCCGTCGCTCGGGTTGCTGACGCTCAACGCGCTCGTCGCCGCCGACGCAGTGCTGATCCCTCTCACCTGCGAATACTTCGCGCTCGAGGGCCTTGCCGATCTCGTCGCGACGCTCCGGCGGGTTCGCGGCGCCTTCAACGAGTCGCTCGACATTGCCGGCGTGCTCCTGACGATGTACGACGAGCGCACGAACCTCGGGCACCAGGTCTCCCGCGACATCCGCGCGTTCTTCAAGGAACGGGTCTACGACACCGTCATTCCGCGTAATATCCGGCTCGGCGAAGCGCCGAGCCACGGCATGCCTGCGATCATGTACGACGTGAAGTCGCGAGGCGCCGAGGCGTATCTCGCGCTGGCGCGCGAAGTGCTCGCGCGCGACGCGGCCCCCGCCCACTCTACGGAGCAACACCATGGTTGAGAAACGACCCGCCCTCGGACGCGGCCTCTCCGCGCTCATCCCCGACGCGCCGCCCGCCCCGACCGGCGAGCGCTCGCTCGACGTCGACAGCGATCTGCTGCGCCCCAACAAGTTCCAACCGCGCACGTCGATGGACGACACGAGGATCGAGGAGCTGGCGCGATCGATCCGCTCCAACGGCATCATCCAGCCGATCGTCGTCCGCAAAGTGGACGGAGGGTATGAGATCGTCGCCGGCGAGCGCCGCTGGCGTGCCGCCCAGCGCGCCGGGCTCCTCAAAGTCCCCGTCGTCGTCCGCGACATTCCCGAGGATCGGCTCCTGGCGGTCGCGCTCATCGAGAACATTCAGCGAGAGGACCTCAATCCGATCGAAGAAGCGCACGCATACCGCCGACTGGCGGACGAGTACAGCCTGACCCAGGAACAGATCGCCGACGCCGTCGGCAAGGACCGATCGTCGGTCGCCAACTATCTCCGGCTCCTGAAGCTGCCGCAGGAAGTGCGGGCGAATCTCGGATCTGGTGCGCTCTCGATGGGGCATGCGCGCGCGCTCCTCGGGCTACCGGACGAGGCCGCACAGCTTCGCGTGTCTCGCGACGTCGTGGCGAAGAGCCTGTCGGTCCGCGAGACCGAAGCGCTCGTCAAGAAGGCGATCGAGCCGCGGCCGGCAAAGGCCGCGCCCGAAAAGGACGTGCACACGCGCGCCGCCGAAGAGCGCCTGCGCTTCGTTCTGGGAACGCGCGTGCGCATCGCTCGCGCGCGCAAGGGAGGCAGGATCGAGATCGATTTCGGATCGGAGGACGAGCTGCAGCGGATTTTCGAGCTGCTGGCTGACAGGGAGTGACGAGGAAGCGCCCCGAGCCGACTGCCTGGCGAGGGGGCGACATGTCCGCGCGGCGGTGAAACCGCGAGCGGAACGGCGCGGGGCGAGGGGGCCCCGCGAGTGGAGCGAGCAGGGGGTCCGGGGGAAGCGCCCCGAGACGACTGCCTGGCGAGGGGGCGATATTCCCCCGGATTGAACAAGATGAGACGCCTGAC
>CAYZBZ010000052.1:0-3562 GCA_964476725.1 uncultured Vicinamibacterales bacterium | reverse complement strand
ACTGCCTGGCGAGGGGGCGATATTCCCCCGGATTGAACAAGATGAGACGCCTGACCGACTATTCAGCCTGCGCCGGTTGAGCGAGCAAGCTCGCGGCTGGCGAGCTCGCCCAGGTCCTGGGTGATTTGCCCGTGCATCACGACGACCGGGTCCTGATCGACTATCGGACTTCGGACGATGCAGGTGTGTACAGGCTGGACGCGGGGCGCGCGCTCGTGCAGACCGTCGATTTTTTCACGCCCATCGTTGACGATCCCTTCGTCTACGGGCAGATCGCCGCCGCGAACGCGTTGAGCGACGTCTACGCGATGGGCGGGCGTCCGCTCACCGCGCTGGCGATTGCCGCGTTTCCGAAAGACGGCGACCGCGCCGTCCTCAAGCAGATCTTCGAGGGAGGCCTCGACAAGCTGCGCGAGGCCGGTGTGGCGCTACTCGGCGGCCACACGGTCCAGGATGCGGAAATCAAGTTCGGGTACGCCGTGACCGGCGAAGTGGATCCGGCACGCGTGCTGGCAAATGCCGGCGCACGGCCCGGGGATGCGCTCCTGCTGACAAAGGCCATCGGCACCGGCATCATCGCGACGGCGTTGAAGTTCGGCCGCGCTCCGCAGGAATCGATCGACGCGGCGATTCGATCGATGACGACGCTGAATCGTGCGGCCGCCGGGGTGCTCGAGGCAATGGCGGGGGACGAGGTGCGTGCGTGCACAGACGTCACCGGGTTTGGCCTGATCGGCCACGCCAGCGAGATGGCGGCGGCGAGCGGGTGCTCGCTCGAGATTGAAGCCGCGCAGGTGCCCTTGATCGAAGGCGCTCGCGCGCTGGTGCATGGCAATGTCCCCGGCGGCGGCCGGACCAACCGCGAGCACTTCAGCGCAGGAGTCAGCGCGCCGACGATTGAGCCGGATCTGCTCGACCTGTTGTACGACCCCCAGACCTCCGGTGGCCTCCTCGTGGCCGTCGCGCCGGCGCGCACCGACGCGGTGCGCTCGGCATTGGCATCGGCCGGTGTTCCCGCTGCCCTGATCGGCCGCGCCGTGCCGGTGCAGGGAGCCCGAATCATCCTCCTCGTCTGACGCGTCCACTCCCCCAGAGCAAACAGGCGTGCCGGAGAGGTAAAGGAGGACACCTTGTGAAGGGCAAAAAGCCCAAGTAGGCCCCCCGATCGTTGCGCTGACCTCGCGCCGAATGGTATAAATTGATGTTTTGTGCCGTCGCGTAAATCCGCGACCTGACAATCCCCGTGCGCCCCGGAGGTTCCGTGCTCCCGGATTTGTCCGTTGTCTGGGTCATCTTCTTCGTGCTGCTTCTGACGGTCGTGCTGGATCGCCTGCTGTTCAAGCCCGTGCTGCGGGTGATGGCGGAACGCGAGCGCGCCATCAGCTCGGCGCGTGAGCTGGCCGAACGGGCGGCCAACGAAGCCCGGGCGGCGACGGCGGAGTTCGAGCAGAAGACCGGCGAGGCGCGCGCGGAACTGTACCGGCAGATGGACGACATGCGGCGCACGGCGATGGACGAGCGCGCCCGGATCATGGCGCGCACCCGCGCCGAGGCCGAAGCAGAAATCGCCGCGGCGTCGGCGAAGCTCAAGGCCGAGGCGGAAGAGGCCCGGCGGCGGCTCGACGCGGAAGCTGACGCGCTGGGCGCCGCGGTCGCCGAGCGTATCCTGGGCCGCAAGGCGTTCTGACCCCACTGTTTTTCCTGACTTTTCGTGATTCGTCGCACATGAGATCCGACTGCCGATTCAGCCAGACCGTTCATCGCCGCGCGCGCATCAGTGCGCTGACGGCGATGCTGCTGGTCGTCGGGGCTGCGGGGATGTCGGCCCAGCCCCCGCACGACGCGGCCGCCGCGCCGGCGGCGCACGAGGCCGCGGCGGACGCGCCGCACGAGCAGACCCTCCTGCAGACGGTCGCCAAGCTCGCGAACTTCGCGATTCTCGGCGGCGTGCTCGTGTACTTTCTCAAGAGCCCCATCACGGCGTACCTCGCAACGCGCGGCACCCAGATTCGCCAGGACCTTCTCACGGCATCCGAGATGCGCGCGACCGCCGCCGCACAGCTCGCGGGGATCGAGCGCAAGCTGCAGATGCTGCCCGCGGAGCTGAGCGCGCTCAAGGCGCAGGGGGCGCAGGACGTCGTCGCCGAGCAGGCCCGCATCGCCCAGGCCGCGGAAGTCGAGCGCGAGCGGCTGATTGCCCAGACACGCCGCGAGATCGAGATGCGGCTGCGCGTCGAGCGCCGCGAGCTCACCGAGCATGCGGCAATGCTGGCCGTCAAGATTGCCGAGGAGCGGATCAAGCGCTCGATTACCCCGGACGACCAGTTGCGCCTCGTGGACCGCTACACGGCGCAGTTGAAGGAGGCGCGATGACGAGCCGGGCCGCCGGCACCCGCTACGCGCGGGCGTTGTTCGACGTCGCGCTGAAGGAAGGGGACGTCCAGAAGGCCGGGGCTGATCTCGCCGGGTTTGCGCAGCTCGTCGCGGGTCACGGCGCGCTCGCGAGCGTGCTGTCCAACCCCGCGATCCCGGCCGCGCGCAAGCGCGGCGTCATGGAACAGCTCCTTGCCAGGGCCGGCACCGTCTCTCCCATTGTCGTCAAGCTGCTCATGCTCCTTGCGGATCGGGATCGACTGGTGCTGCTTCCGGAGATCGCGGTGGCTTACCAGAACCGGATGATGGAGCACGCGAAGGTCGTGCGCGCGGAAGTCGTCACGGCGGTCGCGCTCCCGGCCGATCGCATCGCCGCGCTCCAGCAGGGGATCGCGCGCGCCATGGGCCGCGATCTCGAGAACGTCCAGCTCGAGAACCGCGTCGACGCGTCGATTATCGGCGGGGCCATCACGCGCATCGGCAGCACGGTGTACGACGGCAGCGTCACCCGGCAGCTCGAGAAGATGAAAGAGACGCTGACCGCCGCGGCAGCCTCCTGACGAGGAATTAGCGCCTGCGGCCTGAGCGAGGCGCCGGAGGGGAGCGGCTGAAAGCCGCCGCCGAGCGCGAGTGAGCGGGGTCGGGGCGCGAACGAGAAAATAATGAACATCAAAGCCGAAGAAATCTCCAAGATCATCCGCGACCAGATCGGCAGCTACGCCGTCGACGTCGACGTCGCCGAGGTGGGCACAATCGTGTCGATCGGCGACGGCATCGCGCGCGTGCATGGCGTCGAGAACACGATGGCGGGGGAGATGCTCGAGTTCCCCCACGGTGTGTTCGGGATTGCGCTGAACCTGGAAGAGGAAAGCGTCGGCGTGGTGCTGCTCGGCGAGTACACGGAAATCGGCGAGGGTGACACGGTGAAGCGCACCGGGCGCATCATCTCCGTCCCGGTCGGCGAAGAGCTGATCGGCCGCGTCGTGAACGCGCTCGGGCAGCCAATTGACGGCAAGGGGCCGATCGTCTCGAAGACGTACATGGCAATCGAGCGCATCGCCCCGGGCGTCGTCGATCGCAGCCCCGTCAAGGAGCCGCTGCAGACGGGCCTGAAGGCGATCGACGCCATGGTGCCGATCGGCCGCGGCCAGCGCGAGCTGATCATCGGCGACCGCCAGACGGGCAAGAC
>CAYZBZ010000051.1:8439-20779 GCA_964476725.1 uncultured Vicinamibacterales bacterium | reverse complement strand
GTACACACTCGACGAGCCGTTCTACGTCTTCGCGACGCAGAATCCGATCGAGCTCGAGGGCACGTATCCGCTGCCGGAAGCGCAGCTCGATCGGTTCATGTTCCACATCGTCATCGATCATCCGCCCGAGTCGGAGGAGTTCGAGGTCGTTCGGACGACGACCACGATCATCGATCCGAAGTTCGAGCGGACGGTGACCGGCGAGGATCTCGTCGCGTTTCAGAAGCTGGTGCGGCGGGTGCCCGTGGCGGAGCCGGTGATGCGCTACGCGCTGAACCTGGTGCGCGCCAGCCGGCCGAAGTCGCCGACGTGCCCGGAGTCGGTGAAGAAGTGGGTGGCGTTCGGCGGCAGCGTGCGCGCGGCGCAGTACCTCGTGCTCGGCGCGAAGGCGCGGGCGCTCACGAACGGCCGGTATCACGTGAGCTTCGACGACATCCGCGCGATGGCGCACCCGGTGCTTCGTCACCGCATCCTGACGAACTTCCACGCGCAGTCCGAGGGGCTCTCGACCGACACGCTCGTCGATCGGCTGCTCGAGGCGGTCGCGGTGCCGCGATCGGGCATGTAGGCCACGGACGCAAGCTACGGACGCACACGGAAGACACGGACTTACACGGAAACACGGACGCATACAGAGGGACGCAGACAGTGCTTGGAACTCCCACCATCCCCGGCGCGCGGTTCGTCGATCCGGTCGTGCTGTCGCGGATCGGCAACCTGGAGCTGGTCGCGCGGCACGTCGTCGACGGGTTCATCAACGGGATGCACCGGTCGCCGTACTTCGGCGCGTCGGTGGATTTCGCGGAGCACCGCGGGTACGTCGCGGGCGATGACATCCGGCGTGTCGACTGGCGGCTGTTCGCGCGGACGGATCGGTTCTACATCAAGGAGTACGAGGCGGACACCAACTCGAACTTCTCGGTGCTGCTCGATGTGTCGAAGTCGATGGGGTTCGGCAGCACGGGCGTGACGAAGCTGGACTACGCCAAGATGCTGGCCGGGTGCCTCACGTACCTCGTGCACAAACAGCGGGACCGCGTGGGGCTCGTCGCGTTCGACTCGGACGTCGTCGAGTTCGTGCCGGCGTCGGCGAAGCACATGGACGTCGTGCTTCACACGCTCGACAAGCTGCGGCCGTCGGCGTCCGGGAGCCTGCGCGAGCCGCTCCACAAGATGGCGGAGCACTTCGGACGCCGCGGCCTGCTCGTGCTGATTTCGGATCTCTACGAAGAACCGGACGCCGTGCTCGAGGCGGTGGGCCCGCTGCGCTCCCGCGGCAACGACCTGATCGTGTTTCACCTGCTCGATCCCGCGGAGCTCGACTTCACGTTCGATGCCCCGTCGAGCTTCGAGGATCTCGAAACCGGCGAGCAGATTCCCATCGTGCCGGAGGCGCTGGCGGAACAGTACCGCTCGCTCGTGCGCGCGCACATCGACGGGCTCACCGAGCGCTTCTCCGGCAGCCGGATCGACTACGCGCTCGTGAACACGTCCGCGCCGCTCGATCACGCGCTCTTCAGCTATCTGACGACCCGGGAGCGCCTCGCCAGGGTCCGGTGAGGAAGGGCATTGAAGACAGCGACCGTGAATTGGCAATGATGTGACATGGGTTTCCTGACGCCACTGTTCCTGATCGGCCTGGCGGGGCTCGCGGTGCCGGTGATCATTCACCTCATCCAGCGCGAGCGGAAGAACGTCGTGCAGTTTCCGTCGCTGATGTTCCTGCGACGGATTCCCTATCAGTCCGTGCGGCGGCGGCGCATCCGGAACTGGCCGCTGCTGTTGCTGAGGCTGGCGGCGCTGGCGCTGATCGTGGCGGCGTTCGCGCGGCCGTTTTTGCGGCGGCAGTCGCTGGCCGCGGCGGCTGCCGGGGGAGCGCGTGAAGTGGTCGTGCTGCTCGATCGATCGTACAGCATGGGCTACGGCGATCGGTGGGCGCGCGCGACGGCGGCGGCCCGCGACGCCATCGGCGCGATCGGACCGGCCGACCGCGCGTCGGTCGTGCTCTTCGCATCCGGCGCCGAGGTCCTCCTCCGCTCGACGTCCGATCGCGGACGGCTGAACGCCGCGGTCGCTGTGGCGAAACCCGGGGCGGGCGCGACGCACTACGGTCCCGCGCTCAAGCTGGCCGGGAGCATCGCGAGCGAGTCCGCGCTGCCGCGGCGCGACGTGATCCTCATCTCCGATTTCCAGCGCAGCGGGTGGCAGGGGGCCGAGGGTGTGCGGCTGCCTGACGGCGTCGCCCTGACGCCCGTGGCCATCGGCGACGCCGAGACCGCCAACGTCAGCGTGACGCCGGTGTCGCTTCAGCGCGCGACGTTCTCCGAGCAGGACCGCGTGACCGTCACGGAAGGCGTCATCAATCACGGATCGAAGCCGGTGTCGAACCTGGAGGTCACGCTCGAGATCGACGGGCGGGCGGTGCAGACCGAGCGCGTCAGCATCGAGCCGAAGAGCTCCGCCTCCGTCACCTTTGCGCCGTTCGTCGCGGCGGCGCGCGACACACGCGGAACCGTCCGGATTGGCGCGGACGCGCTCATGCTCGACAACACGTTCCACTTCAGCGTGTCGCCGAAAGAGCCGCTGAGGATCGTCATTGCCGAACGGCCGGGCGCGGGCCGCGATACGAGCCTGTATCTGTCTCGCGCGCTCGCCGTCGGGGATGCGCCGCCGTTCGCGACGAGCGCGAAGTCGATCGACACCATCTCCGCGGACGATCTACAGCGAGCGTCGGTGGTCATTTTGAACGACGTGCCGGTCGCGCAGCTCACCGCCGAGCGCCTGGCGGCGTTCGTCGCGCGCGGCGGCGGGTTGCTGGTCGCGCTCGGCGAGCGCGCGACGTGGTCCGGCGGGACGGGTGGCGCCGGCGACCTCTTGCCCGCTCTGCCGGGACAGCCGGTGGACCGAACCAAGGGACCGGCCGGAAGGCTTGGCGCTCTCGAGTATGGCAACCCGATCTTCGAGCCGTTCCGCGCGCCGCGCAGCGGCGACTTTTCCGGCGCGCGTTTCTACACCTATCGCTCGGTGACGCCCGCGGCGGGCGCGCAGGTCATCGCGCGGTTCGACGACGGCGCGCCGGCGCTGGTCGAGCGCAGGATTGGCAACGGACGCGTGCTGTTGTGGACGTCCACGCTCGATCTGCAGTGGAACGATCTGCCGCTCAAGTCCGTGTTTCTGCCGTTCGTTCACCGCATGGCCACCACGCTGGCGTCCTACACCGAGCAGCGTTCGTGGCTCACCGTCGGAGAGGTGCTGGAGCCGGCGCGGCCCGCGCCGGTGCCCGGCTCGACCCGGACCGTGACCCGGCGCGTCGTCCTCACCCCTTCGGGTGAGCGCGTGATGCTCGACGGCGAAGGTCCGGAGGTGCTCGAGCTGGCCGAACAGGGGTTCTATGAGATCCGTGCCCAGGGGCGCGACGCGGCGCCGCCGATGACGATCGCGAGTAACCTCGATCTGTCGGAATCGGATCTCACGCCGATGGATCCGCGCGAAGTCGTCGCCGGGGCATTGGGCCGCGCGGGCAGGGCCGCGCCGGCGGGGACGAACGTGACGCCAACCGACTCGGAGCAAGAGCGCAGCCAGCGCCTCTGGTGGTACCTGCTGTTTGCCGGCGTCGTGCTTCTCGCGCTCGAAACGCTGATTGGAAACCGGTTGTCGCGGACGGGAACGCTGCGGGTCTAGGCGTAAGCAGCGCGGTCACGCGAACTGGTTTCAAAACCGTAGCGCAGCCCTTCAGGGCTGCCTGGGGCAGGGCTGAAGCCCTGCGCTACGCGGGTTTTGAAACCACTTGGCAACAGTCGCGGGTGTTAAGCTGTTCTCAGGAGAAACGGCGCTATGACTTACGAACCCAGGCGCACCGATTCCTCGTCGGAGCTGGTCACAATCGTCCGGCAGGTCCGCCGCCGCTGGCGAATGAAGCTCGCGCTGCGCGGGGCGCTCGGCGTCGTGGGGCTCGGCCTCGTCGTGCTGCTGCTCTCCGCGTACGGCCTCGAGTCCTGGCGCTTCACTGCCGGCGCCATCACGACCTTCCGGATCATTCTCGGCGTCGCCCTCGCGGGCCTCGTCGGTTACCTGCTGGTGCGCCCGCTGCTGCGGAGCGCGAGCGACGAGCAGGTGGCGCTCTACCTGGAAGAGCACGAGCCGTCGCTGCAGGCCGCGATCATCAGCGCCGTCGAAGCGGAGCACGGAGACGGCAGCTCGCCGTATTCGGCGACGCTCGTCCGCCGGCTCGTCGAGTCCGCGGTGGAGAAGTGTCGCGAGATCGAGAGCGGACGCCGCGTCGAGCGCGCGCCGGTGCGCCGTTACGGCGCGACGCTCGCGGCGATCGCCCTCGCGGCCGTTGCGATCTTCGTGTTCGGCCCCCCGTACCTGCGCCATGCGCTGTCGGCGCTGCTGATCCTCTCGCGCGATGTCGAGGCCGCCGCCCCGTATCGCATCGACGTCACGCCAGGCAATGCGACCGTCCCGCGCGGCGCGGATCAGACCATCACCGCGCACCTGTCCGGGTTCGACGCGGAGCAGGCCGCGCTCCTCGTGCGCAAGGCCCCGGACGCGGCGTTCGAGCGCCTTCCGCTCCTGCGAGGCGACGACGGCAAGTACGAGGGCATGCTGTTCGACCTGGCGGCCCCCGTTGACTACTTCGTCGAGGCCAACGGCGTGCGCTCCGGCGTCTTCACGCTGAAGGTCGTCGAGCTGCCGTACGTGCAGCGGCTCGAGCTCGAGTATCACTTCCCGGCGTACACCGGCCTCGCACCCCAGAAGATCGAGGACGGTGGGGACATCGCGGTGTTGCAGGGTACCGAGGTCCGCGTGCGGGCGCTGCCGACCATGCAGTCGCCGGGCGGGCAGGTCGTGTTGTCCGACACCGAGCGGACCGCGCTTGCGCCGGCGGCCGGGGGCGGATCGCCCGCGCCGCTGACCGGGGCGTTCAAGGTCCTGAAGGACGGCTTCTACAGGATCGAGCTCGACGGGCCGTCGGGCGAGCGCGTCCCCGCGTCACCCCAATACACGATCGACGCGCTGACGGATCAGCCCCCGACGGTGTCGATCGCCAAGCCGGGCCGGGACACGACCGCGTCGCCGATCGAAGAAGTCTTCGTCGAGGCGCGCGCGGAGGACGACTTCGGCGTGCGCGACCTGGATCTCGTTTACTCGGTCAACGGCGGAGCCGAAAAGACGATTCGACTGTTCGACGGCAAGAAGCGGCTGTCGGAAGTCTCGGCGGGGCACACCTTCTATCTGGAAGAGCTGAGCGTGCAGCCCGGAGACTTCGTGTCGTACTACGCGAAGGCGGCGGACAACGACGGCGTGCAGGGTCCGAAGCCGGCGATGAGCGACATGTACTTCGTGCGAGTCCGCCCGCTCAGCAAGGAATTCCGCCGCGCGCAGTCCGACGCGCAGCAGGGGGGTGGCGGCGGCGGCGGACAGCAGAACCAGGTCGGCGCCCTCTCGGAACAGCAGCGGCAGATCATCGCGGCGACGTTCAACGTCCAGCGCGATCGCAAGAAGATGACGGCCGAGAAGGTCCGCGAGAACAGCGTCGTCATCGCGCTCTCGCAGTCACGGTTGCGCGAGCAGGTGGACGGGCTGGTGACGCGGATGAACAGCCGCCTGGTGGAGCAGGACCCCGCGTTCAAGAAGGTTGCGGAGCTCCTGCCGCAGGCGGTCGAGGCAATGAAGGCCGCGGAAGCCAGGCTTCAGGCAGTCAACCCCGAGGGGGCGCTCGCGCCCGAGCAGAAGGCGCTGCAGTTCCTGCAGAAGGCGGAAGAAGAGTACGAGACGCAGGTCCAGATCCAGCGCCAGCAGGGCGGAGGCGGCGGGGGCGGCGGGGGCAGCGCGATAGCGCAGGATCTCGCCGACTTGTTCGAGATGGAGCTCGACAAGATGGCGAACCAGTACGAGACGCGCCAACAGGCCTCGCAGCAGCAGTCCGATCAGAAGCTCGACGAGCTGATGGAGAAGCTGAAGGAGCTGGCGCGCCGGCAGGAGCAGGAAGCGGAGCGGCAGCGGCGGCGGGCCGCGCTCGGACAGCAGGCGTCCGGCGGCGGCTCCGGTCAGCAGCAGCGCGAGCTGGCGGATCAGGCGGAGGAAGCCGCGCGCCGCCTCGAGCAGCTGTCGCGCGAGGAGAACCGCCCCGATCTGATGCAGTCCGCGAGGCAGCTGCGCGATGCGGCGGATGCGATGCGCAAGGCCGCAGCCAACGGCCAGCAGGCGTCAGGCGCGCAGGCCGCTGCGGCGCTCGAGCGCCTCAAGGAAGCGGAGCGCAGGCTGCGGCAGACGCAGTCCGGCCGCGCCGAGCGCGACGTGAAGGACGCGCTGCAGCAGGCCGAGGAGCTCGCACGCGAGCAGCAGGAGATCGCGGACGACGTCAAGGGCCTGGAGTCCGCCGGAGATCGGCGGCAGGAAAAAGCGCAGCAGTTGATCGAGCGGAAGTCGTCGCTCGATCAAAAGGTGGGCGAGCTCGAGAAGCAGATCGATCGAGCGGCCAGCGATCTCCGCGCGCAGGAAAAGGAAACGGCACGCAAGCTCTCGGAGGCGGCGGACTCGATTCGCAACAACAAGATACGGGACAAGATTCGCTACTCGAGCTCGATGGTCCGCGCCGGCGTCCCGCCGGCCGATCAGCAGCCGCTCGAGAGCTCGATCGGATCCAACCTCGAGTCGCTGAAGAACACGCTCGGGCAGGCGCAGGCCGCACTCGGACGACCCAGCCAGTCGGACGCCATGAACCAGGCGCTCGATCGCGCGCGCCAGCTCGCGCGCGGCGTCGATTCCCTCGATCAGCGCATGCGCGAGCGGCAGCAGGGTCAGCGCGGTCAGCAGGGGCAGCAAGGAGAGCAGGGCCAGCAAGGCCAGCAAGGCCAACAGGGTGGCCGGCAGGGTCAACAAGGCCAGCAGGGTCAGGGTGGCCGGCAGGGTCAACAAGGCCAGCAGGGTCAGGGTGGTCAACAGGGCCAGCAAGGCCAGGCTGGACAGCAAGGCCAGGCTGGACAGCAGGGCCAGGCTGGACAGCAAGGCGGACAAGGCGGCACCAACACCGGCGACCGCACGCAGGATGGCCGCCTCGGCAGCGGCGATACCTTCGGACGTTTCGGCGACAGCGGCGGCACCGGCGATCGCCGGCCCGGTCCGTATGACGGCGCGCGGTTCGATCCGAACGACGTGCGGCAGTTTCGCGGGGAAGCGCGCCAGTTCGCCGCCGATGCGCAGCAGCTCCGCCGCATGGTCCAGGGGCAGGGGGTCGATGCGAGGGCGCTCGACGACGTGCTGCGCAACCTGCGCGCGCTGGACGACGACCGAGTGTACCAGGACGTCGCCACGCTCGAGCGCCTGCAGTCCGCAGTGGCCGAAGGCATGAAGCGCTTCGAGTTCCACCTGCGCCGCCAGGCGGAGTCGAAGGGCAGCGAGGTGTTCCTCTCGGGCGCGGACGACGTTCCAGAGGAATACCGGAAGCTCGTCGAGCAGTACTACAAGTCGCTGTCGAAAGGCCCCGGCCCCGCCAAGGACAAGGACAAGGACAAGAACGAGAAGAAAGACGACAGGTAAGTCGTCCGACTCATGAGACGCCTTTCCATTGCCTGCTGCCTCGCGGCCCTTGCGGCCGTTTTCGCCGGTGCGCAGGGCTTCGGTCAGAGTTGGGGGCGCATGCGATTCGAGCCTCCGCGTTTTCCCACCGCCGACAGCTTCGACGGGTTCTACAACTTCTGCCGCGGCATGTACGAGCACGACCGCCGCGAACCGGGCGGCATGGGATGGTGGACCGATTACCCGGACGCAGACATCAACTTCTCCATCCGGCTGGCCGAACTGACGAAGACCCGCGTCAGCAGGCTGCCCGACGGCGAGCCGAATCATCTCGTCGTCCGGCTGACCGACGAGGCGCTCTTCCAGTGTCCGATCGTCGAGATGGAAGATGTGGGCACGATGCGGCTGAGCGAGGCCGAAGTGGTGCGTCTGCGTGAGTACCTGCTGAAGGGCGGATTCCTGTACGTCGACGACTTCTGGGGCGAGTGGGCGTGGCAGCAGTGGACCGAAGAAATCGGACGCGTGCTCCCGCCGAAGGAATACCCGATCGTGGATCTCGGGCCGAATCACCAGCTGTTTCGCGCGATGTTCATCATCCCGAAGGTGCCGCAGATCCCCTCGATCAACTCCTGGACGCGCATGGGGGGCGCGACGTCCGAGCGCGGCGACGAGAGCGCGGTGCCCCACATGCGCGGCATCAGCGACAAGTACGGCCGCCTGATGGTGGTGATGACGCACAACACGGACATCTCGGACGCCTGGGAGCGCGAAGGCGAGGACCCCAGGTATTTCTATCTGTTCTCGCCCGATGGCTATGCGGTCGGCATCAACATCGTGATGTACGCGCTCACGCACTGAAGCTCGGCCGTAGCGACCACCCGCATCCGCCATCCCGGTGCGCTAGGATAGTGCCAATGCGCACTGCTCACTCGATAGCCATTCTCTTCCTCATCGCGTTCGTGGCCTGCGTCAACGGCAAGGTCTGCGCGCAGACACCTTTGCGCACGGCCGTGTACGTCTCGGGCCTGACGGCCCCGGTGGCCTTCGTTCAGGATCCGTCCAATCCCTCCGTCCAGTTCGTCGTCGAGCAGGGGGGCCGGATCCGCGTCGTGCGCAACGGCGTGCTTCTGGGCACCGATTTTCTCGACCTGCGCGGCGCGGTGAACGCGGGCGGGGAGCGCGGTCTGCTGGGCCTCGCGTTCGCGCCGGACTACGCGTCCAGCGGCCGCGTCTACGTCAACTTCACGAACGCATCGGGCCACACCGTCGTCGCGCGGTTCCGCCGGTCTGCCGATCCGGTCGTGGCCGATCCTGCGTCCAGGTTCGACCTCCGTTGGTTAGCCCAGGGGCTCCGGTTCATCTTCCAACCGTTCGCGAACCACAACGGCGGCCACCTGGAGTTCGGTCCGGACGGTTACCTTTACATCGGCCTGGGCGACGGCGGGGCCGGCAACGATCCGGATCATCGCGCGCAGAACCCCGCGGAGTATCTCGGCAAGATGCTGCGGATCGACGTGAGCGTCGCCGACAATCACCCGAACGGGTACGTCGTGCCGTCGAGCAATCCGTTCGTGAGCAGCGGACCACCGGGCACGCTGCCGGAGATCTGGAGCTTTGGCCTGCGAAATCCGTGGCGCTACTCGTTCGATGCGCCGTCGCGCGGGGGCACGGGAGCGCTCATCATCGCCGACGTAGGCCAGGGGGCGTGGGAAGAGATCGACTACGAGCCTGCCGGCCGCGGCGGCCGCAACTACGGCTGGAGGAACAGGGAAGGGGCGCACGACGGCGTGACGTCGCGCCCTCCGGCATTTCTACCGCTCACGGATCCCGTGCACGAGTACTCCCACTCGGTCGGGCAGTCCATCACCGGGGGGTACGTATATCGGGGCGCCGCGCTCGGATCGGCCTTTCGTGGCCGCTACTTCTTTGCCGACTACGTTCAGGGCCGCGTCTGGTCGCTCTTGCTGACGATCAATCCGGCGAACGGCGAGGCGACCGTGCTCGAACAAACCGATCACACGGCGAATCTCGGCCCCGCGCCGCTCGGCAACATCAGCTCCTTCGGTCTCGACGCCGCCGGCGAGCTTTATATCGTCAGCTACTCGAACGGCACCGTGTTGAAGGTGGCCGGGCTTCAGACTCCGCCGACCGCTCCGACGAATCTGCGAATCATCCGGTAGGCAATTCGCGACGCGTCGCCTGTCTCAGCGGCGCTTCGTCCAGACGTGATCGGTGTGGATCGACGCGCCGCCCAGGTAGCGCCCGTAGTCCGCGGGGTCGTAGATCCTGACCTCGCGATCGATCTCGGCGATCGGCGGCCACTCGAGTCGGGCGATAGCGCTCTTCCCTTCGAATCGCTTGCGGAACGCAGGCTCCTCCCAGGTCTCGAACAGCAGGTACGGGCGATAGCCGCGGCTACGCAGGTAGTCGAGCGCCCGATCGAGCGACCGCGGATCCACCTCGGCCCACACGAGCGTCAGGCGGCCCGAGTAGAAGCGGACACTTCCGCTTTCGTGAACGGTCACGATGGCCGCTTCGGCCGGAAGGTGAGCGGCGACGTACTCGCCGGCGTGGCGATATCGGCTTTCGATCGACTGCAGATCGAAGACCTGACGGCGCGCTGCCACGGTGATGGATGTGACGGCAAGCGCGCCACAGGCAAGCGCGAAGGCCGGCGCTCGCCAGGCCGCCGGCATGCGGTCAATCAGGCGGATCGCGACGACGGCCGTCAGCGTGAGGACCACTGCCACCGCTGGCAGCACGAATCGAAGGTACCACCAGGCGTCGAACACGAGGTAGGGCAGGTAGCACGCGAGCGTCGCCGCCGCGAACGCAAGCAGCCACCAGGCAGATCGCCTCGAGCGTTCCGGCGCCGCAACCCATGGCGCCGCGACCGCGAGCAGCACGAGCGGTGTCTCCGTCTCGAGCAGCCACACCGGATATCGGCGGAGGTTCGGCCACACGTGGTCCAGCCGGAAGAGCCCCCCGAGATCCCCGTAACCCGATCTCAAGGGGCTGCCGTACATCGCGTTCTGCAGGGCCATCACGAGGAACACGAACGGCGTCGCAGCGATCCCGAACGCCGCGAGCGAGAACAGCCGGTCGCGCCAGGGTGCCGGCCGCGCCGCGGCCCAGAGCGCCGTGACGGCCGCGAGGGGGACGAGGTTGGGCCGGACGACGAGAGCGGCGCCGGCCGCCGCGCCGCCGAGCAGCGGAGCGCGCCATCCGGTCTGGTCCGCTGATCTGGACGCGAGCACGAGCGCGAGCAGCCAGAGCGCCGCTGCGGGCACGTCGCTCATCGGCTGAACGATCTGGTAAAGGAACGCGGGGCTCGTCGCGACGAGTACCGCGGCCACGAGCCCCGCCGGCGGCCCGCCGATGCGCCGGCCGAGCACGAACGTCAGCCACACAGCAAGACCGCCGAGGAGCGGCACGACCCAGAACATGCCGCTGCGTCCCGCAACGACACGCGCCGCGGCCATCAGCAGCGGATAGCCGGCCGGACAGATAGGCACAACCGCGCCCTCGGGCTCCAGGGCTGGAATATGCCCCGCGGGCACGAAAGCCCACCGGCTGTCCGGCCACGGGAGGTTGGCGGCGACGGGCTGAAGCTGCCGCACATGGCCCGCCGCGAAGAGCTCCGCCTGGCTGAGATAACAGTAGGAGTCGGAACCACCAGCGACGCGAGTGCCCCACGCCGACCCGGTGGCCACCGCGGCTATCGCGACGGCGCACGCCATGGGCGCCGCAGCGCGATCGATGAATCGCCACCACCACAGCGATGCGGATCGCAGTTGCCGGCGGCCCCGTGTCATCGCGAGCGCGATCGCGCCGAGCGCCGCGCCCCACGCCACCGCGGGGTTGTGCGCGCGGACGAGCTTCCCGCCGATGCGGAAGCCGAAGCCACCTGAGAGGGCGACTGCGACTGCCGTCAGCATCGTCGCGGCCGCGAGCAGCAGCAGCGCGCGGGTGAGAAAGGCGCCGCGAGGGCGAAGCCGAAGCAGCACGCGCACGGCGACGAGGCCGTCGCGCCAGCCGATCTTCTTGCCCGCGGCGCGCGACCGCGGCGTGAACGTCACCGGCAGCTCGTCGATGGCGTGCCCGGCGACCAGAAGCCGGGCGGTGATCTCGGGCTCGATGTCGAAGCGATCGGCCGTCAGCTCGAGGCTCCGCGCCACGTCGCTCCGCATGATCTTGTAGCAGGTCTCCATGTCGGTCAGCGAGGAGCCGTAGACGACGTTGGTCAGCGCGGTCAGCGCGCGGTTGGCGGCGATGCTGAGCCATGGGGCCGGGGGACGCCCCGTCAGAAACCTGGAGCCGTAAACGACCGTGGACGTGCCTTTGAGGATCGGATCGACCAGGAAGGCCAGCTGCGCCGGGTCGAGCTCGAAGTCGGCGTCCTGGATCGCCACGACGGTGCCGCGCACGTGTCTGAAGCCGAGCCGGATCGCGTGCCCCTTCCCGCGGTTGCGATCGACATGGATGACGGTCAGGAGAGGGCTGCTGGCCAGCCCGTCGAGCACTTCGCGCGTGCCGTCGCGCGACCCGTCGTTGATGACGATGATCTCGCGCGGTGCAGGGAGGTCGATCGCGAGGAGCCGATCGAGGACCGCCGCCACCGTCGCCGCCTCATTGAAGACGGGGACGATGATGGTAATGAGAGCCGGAGGGGCGCCGCGTGGATCGGTCAATCCTGGACGCCGCTCGGTTGTGCCTGCCACTCGACCGCGAACGCCTGAGCCAGAGCCGGCGCCACAAGGAGCGCGAGCGCGCAGATTGGAGGACGACACATGGAGCGGCCATTGTAAGCCACGGA